>NZ_LNDJ01000060.1 GCF_001444505.1 Psychrobacter piscatorii
AGAGATTAGCCGAGCGTCGGCATCGGTGGCGCTTAGCTATGGTGCCCACTCCAATCTCTGTATCAACCAAATCAAACGCAATGGCTCTGAAGCGCAAAAGCAAAAGTACTTACCAAAGCTCATCAGTGGTGAATTCATTGGATCATTGGCAATGAGTGAGACCGGTGCTGGCTCAGATGTCGTCAGCATGAAGCTCAAAGCCGAAGAAAAAGACGGCAATTACATCTTGAACGGTAGCAAAATGTGGATTACCAATGGTCCTGACGCGGATGTGATGGTGGTCTATGCCAAGACCAATCCTGAGATGGGTGCCAAAGGCATGACCGCCTTTATCGTAGAAAAAGGTATGGAAGGGTTTGGTACCGCGCAAAAGCTCGACAAGCTTGGCATGCGCGGCAGCCACACGGGTGAGATGACTTTTAACAATGTCACCGTACCAAGTGAAAATATCTTGGGCGGTCTCAATGAAGGCGTTAAGGTACTCATGAGTGGCTTAGATTATGAGCGCGCCGTCTTGGCGGCAGGGCCTATTGGCATCATGCAAGCAGTGATGGACAATGTCGTCCCTTATATCCATGAGCGCAAGCAGTTTGGTCAAGCAATTGGTGAGTTTCAATTAATCCAAGGCAAAGTGGCTGACATGTATACGGTGCTACAAGCAGGACGCAGCTTCTTATATACCGTGGGTAAAAACCTCGATATGCTAGACGCGCACGGCGCAGGACACAGCCGAGAAGTGCGAAAAGACTGTGCCAGCGTGATTCTATGGTGCGCCGAAAAAGCCACATGGATGGCAGGTGAGGGCATTCAGATATTTGGCGGTAATGGGTATACCAACGAGTATCCACTCGGTCGCTACTGGCGCGATGCTAAGCTGTATGAGATTGGCGCAGGTACTAGCGAGATTCGTCGTATGCTGGTCGGTCGTGAGCTGTTTAACGAGACCAAATAAAAAAGGGTTAGGGCAGTAGCTAGCAAAGCTTTGACCTTATAAAAGAGAAAAGTATCTAATAAAAAAGCAGCACGCTTTAAACGTGCTGCTTTTTTTGTCAGTGTGACAGTATGATATTGGCTTATCTATGATGGATTATGGTTTATTACGATAATCAAAATACCGTGCCAGACCATTTAATAATAAATCATCGCGCAAGCGTACGGGGCGATTGACATGCTGCGAGATAGTGGCTGCATCGCCTCCTGTCATGATCACTTCAAAGTTTGGGTGACGACGACTAATCTCATTAACCGCACCAACGATAGAGAGCAAGATACCGCGGTGCACGGCGTCTTGGGTGGTCATGCCTTGGCTGACACTATCAAACGTGCCGTTAGAGATGGTGATTTGCTTGGTTCCAGAAAACAGAGACTCGCGTTGTAAGTAGATACTGGGGAAGATATAACCACCCAAATGCTCAGCGTGATCAATCAAGTCAATCGTCACCGCCGTACCGCAGCCGATCACGCATTGGCGTTTTTTCTTATCGACGGCGCCGAGCATCTGTAGCCAGCGATCACAGCCGAGCTGCTGGTCGTTGTACGCGCTTTTCATAAGCGCATGCGCGGCATCAACATGGACAAACTCAAATGGAATGTTCAAACGACTGAGCGTCTCTGACACTTTAGCATTTAGCGCATCGCCCAGTACGGATGAGATACCAATAAAATCGGGCGCATAACGCTCAAAGCGGTCAGTCAGACCCATGAGTAATTCAGCGGGTGCTTGCAGATGCTGCTTGGCGTCATGGGCGACTATCTGCCCGATATCGTCGGTCAGCCAGTATTTTAGGCGGGTATTGCCAAGATCAAGCCAGAGCATAAAAATCCCTTTATATAGCGCTCGTTAATGATGGTGCTCGTCAGTGTTATGATTAAGCCTAGGGCATGTCCCTAATAAATAACGTCAATACGTCCAGTAAAAAGCGTAGAAATCTTACCGTTATCTTGCTGTAATTGCAAACACCCATAAGTGTCGACACCGCAAGCGACTCCCGTCATGACTTTTTTCTCATTATTATAGTCTTGGGTAACGCGCAATCGCAGACCCGCTAGTGCGTCCATCGCAGCAAACTGCTGCAAAAATCCATCTAAATAATAGGTATGCCCCGTTGGTTTTTCGATGGTCAAATGCTCAAATCGAGTCATCGCTGCCATCAGTGCTTTGCTCATCTGCTGATACAATGTTTGTAAGTCTGGCAGGCGAGTGGCTTGTGTTGCTGGCTGCAGCACTGCATAGATATCTTGGAGGCTGATGGCCTGATAACTCATCCCCTCAGAGGTTTGCGCGGTGAGCGTTGGCGCAGCTTTTACATTCAACCCAATGCCTAGTACCACACCAACCAGCTTGCCAGATTTGGTCACGGGTTCTATCAAGATGCCAGCGAGCTTTTGAAACGGTAGTGTTTGCTGATGTGCCTCACCGCTATCCAATAACGCACGCTTAACATCTTGAGATGGATAAAACCCTAAGTCATTGGCCCATTTCACCCCAATTGGCGTCAATCCTTGTGCTTGTAATTGCTCATTCAAGGCTTGGATAACAGGCATTTTTGCCAGCTCAAAGCCAATAATCAAAGACAGTAGCCCACTGATCGGCATATGCACGGGATGATATAGCGACAGATAGACATTACCGCGTGGTGACTGCCACGAGCGCCCAAGTTGACCACGTCCCTCGCTCTGCGTCTCTGCGGTCAAGACGTGTACGGTAGCAGCATCTAGCGTGCCATCTTGCAGCGCTGCGATCAGCTCGCTGTTGGTCGAGGCGCTACTGGCAACGTGACGGTGGTTAAGCTCGGATAAAGCGGGAGAAAAATTGATGAGTGGTGGCATAAGTTTAATCGATGTGGTTAAAGGAAACTTTGATATACTAAGCGGTTACCAAAGACAGCATAAAGGTCACGTTGAGATTTGGCAAATACAGTTAAGTGCGCTAAGAAACCAGTAAGTAGGCAATAAAATTAATACTAGGCCAGTATTATAAAAGGTTTGTTCTATGATGTTATATGTGTGGTTTGTGATTGCAGGGGCGTTTGCAGGTGTCAGTGCAGGCTTGTTTGGCGTGGGCGGCGGCATGATTATCGTCCCCGCACTGGTCTGGATTTTTACCGCGTACGACTTTTCGCCAGAGGTGGTGACACACCTAGCTATTGGTACGTCTCTTGCGACCATTGTTGTGACCTCGATCAGCTCACTGACGGCTCATAATAAACGCGGCGGTGTCCGCTGGGAAGTATGGCGCAAGATGGCG
The DNA here is from genome assembly GCF_001444505.1 of Psychrobacter piscatorii. GTDB lineage: Bacteria > Pseudomonadota > Gammaproteobacteria > Pseudomonadales > Moraxellaceae > Psychrobacter > Psychrobacter piscatorii_B. Next base: position 3,248 of record NZ_LNDJ01000060.1, read on the forward strand.
CTCGGCTTGGTCATCGGGAGTCTGGTCGGCGCTGGTATCGCAGATATGATTGATGGTCAGGCGCTACAAGCCATCATTGGGGTCGGTGCGCTATTGGTTGCGCTAAAAATGCTGTTCTTTTCTAACAAAGAGCAAGTGGGCAAACCGCTGCCACCTGCTGGGGTACAGTTTGGCGCTGGTACGGGCATTGGCATGGCGTCCTCTATTTTTGGGATTGGCGGTGGTAGTTTGACCGTACCGTTTTTGAACTGGGCGGGGCTGCCGATGAAGCAATCGGTCGGGACGTCAGCGGCGTGCGGTCTGCCTATTGCTCTGGCTGGCGCGGCTGGATTTGCCTGGTTTGGTCAAGATGTGGTCAATCTGCCTGAGGGCACCATCGGATTTGTCCATGTCATAGGATTTTTGTGTATTTCGGTGGCGAGCTTTGCAATGGCAAAAGTGGGTGCCAAACTCGCTCATGTATTGCCTGCCTTGATGCTCAAGCGCGCGTTTGGCGTATTATTGATATTTGCAGGAGGGCAGTTGTTATTAAGTGGATTGGGTGTGTTGTAATCACGGCACATCTTTGTTGTAAAAAATGTAAACCATGAGACATTATTAGTATGAAAGCAGCAGAAAAATATCGCCGTGTCTTTGGCTCGGTGAGGCACTTGAAAGACCAGATATCATGGACGACTGGTCTTACCAATATGGTAGAGTTTTTGGCGTGGGAGCCCAAGCAAATTCTTGGTATCACCAAAAAGCAATATGTACGCCAAATCATTGAGTGGGCTACCCAGCCTGAGCTAGCAGGCAAAAGTGTAGAAGAGATTGAACACGCCATTATCAAAAAGCTCAACGCAAAAATGCATGACACGGAGCAATTAGAAACCTATGCATCCCAAAGAGTTGGCATCTGTCATCCTAGAGAAGCTGTGCGCCGCGTAAAATTCTTTTCTGAAGATTATCTAAATAAAGAGTTCGATATCTTTTTAAGTTTATGTAGCGACGCCTATTTAGATTTATTTTATCAGCAGTTTATTCCGTTTGAATCAAGTGGCACATGGTCGACCCATGGCAACAGCGGATTGTTTGAGGCCAGCACCGAGCTAAAAGCCATGTATATGGACAATTTGGCCTACAACCATCAGGCGAATGTGCTGGTAGCAAACGAATTGAAATTTAATGGTCGAAAAAACCCAGATCAGCTGCTCAAGTACTGCGTGATGTATGAGCATTTACTTGATAAAGGCTTTATCGATAAAGGGGCTAAGTTTTTGTTGTTGTTCATCGGTGGTAATGCGCTAGAGCACAACAAGCAGCGCTTAGCCGACCGAGAGCTGGCGCTGTGTCACAAAAGACCCAAGAAATATCAGCATCTATTAAGACCAGAGCTGTTAGATATTGTTGATCATCTGCAAGTGGCCAGTATCACGTGGTCAGCATTGATTGCGTTCAATCAGCGCTACTTAGCAGAAAACGAGGTCAGCCAAGTGGAGCAAAAACTATTACGAGGGTTTCATCAAAGCCTGAAGTCAAAATCGTTTATGCACTTAGACGTTTAATCCTAAAAACTCACGACAATTTCAGGTAGAATAGCCGCCTGTTTTCGCCATATCTATTGACTATTCATGCGTTTAAAATCTCTAAAGCTGGCAGGTTTTAAGTCCTTTGCCAACCCAACGACCTTTACCTTTCGCCATGGCATCACTGCCATCGTCGGGCCAAACGGCTGCGGCAAATCCAATGTGATTGATGCCATACGCTGGGTGCTGGGTGAGACCTCTGCCAAGCAGCTGCGCGGCGGGGCGATGAGCGATGTTATCTTTGCTGGTACGCAAGACAAAGCGGCCAAGAGTGTGGCGAGTGTTGAGCTGACCTTTGAGCATACCCAAGATGAGCAAACGGGTATTCGCCATGAGCTTAACTTGTACCAAGAGCTGTCCGTTCGCCGTCAGGTAAATAAAGACGGCCGCTCAGATTACTTTATCAATGGTACGCGCTGTCGTCGCCGCGATGTGGTCGATGTGTTCTTGGGTACAGGATTGGGTGCGCGTAGTTATGCGGTGATTGAGCAAGGTATGATTGGGCGAATTGTTGAGTCAAGTCCCGTGCAGCTGCGTGAGTTCATCGAAGAGGCGGCTGGGGTTTCGCGCTATCAGGCTCGCCGCGAAGAGACACAAAAAAAGCTTGAAAAGACAAGAGATAATTTGGCGCGTCTGCACGATATGCAAAGCGAGCTGCTCCGCCAACAAAAGGCACTGTCCAAACAGGCAGCGAGCGCGCAGCGTCACGAAGAGATCTCACTAAGCCTGGCTGATATCGAGCAGCAGCTTGCCATTCAGCAGCTCTATCAGGCCAAGCAGCAGCATCAGCAGCAAAAAATCATACATGAGCGCAGTACGGCTGAAGTGTCAACATTGCAAGCGGATTATGACACGCTAAAGGCACAACAAGACAAGCTCACCGCTCGTATTAACCAAGAGCAATGGCTCAAAGATGATGCCCAAAGCGCGCATTACGAGCAGCAGCTGGGCTACCAAAACGCTGAGCATCAACTGAGTGATGCCACTGCACAGCTGGCAGCCATTGAGCAGCAACTGTCTCACTTGGCGCAGCAGCGCCAGCAATCACTCGCTGATATTGAGCGGCTTAACACTGAACAAGCTGAGCAGCAGCAAGCATTAGAGAGGTTACGCCCACAGCTCGCTGAGCTGAGCGACAAGCGTGATAACCACAAGCGTCATGAGCAGCCATTGCAGCGCGCATGGCATGACGCACAAAACCAGCTGTCGCGTCTGCAAGACAAGGCACGTACGCTTGAGCAGCAGCAGGCGATTAATACTCAAGCACAAAAGCGTCACCAGCAAAGCGATGATAAGTGGCAACGCCGCGAGCAAAATTGGCAAAACCTCTGGCAGCAATTGCAGCAGTCTATAGCGCCATCTGACAATACTAATGCTGTTAGTGCCAGTACTGATGCAAGTCAGGCAGCGGATAAGCACGACCTAAGTCAAGCGCTAGCACAGCAAGTCACTGAACTGAGCACAACGCTACAGCAGATTGAGCGTCAATACGACGGTGTGGACGAACGTCTGTCTGAGATACAGCCGCAAGCGCATCATTTGCAGCAGCGACTGAACACGCAGCAACGCGAGCTGAGCGATGATGAAAAACGTCATGCACTACTCGCAGGTGAATACGACACTTTGCATCAGATATTGCATCCAAAACCTATATCAAACTCTCAAAACAAAGCAGCTTCAACAAATAACACCGATAGTGGCGCTGTAAATACACAGCAATTGGCTATTACGACACTGCGTGAACAGATTGAACTGAGCGCGAAGGGGCAAGCGCACGCACAGCTGCTCGATAGTGTTTTAGCGTTATGGCTAGATAGCCATGTATTAATTGCAAGCCACACCAATTCAGCACGTGCTGATCATGTGAATGATGCGGATCAAAAAGCCAATAGTTTGAGTTTGTGGCAAGCACTTGAAGATGATGTTACTGATTTGCTGACTTATCAAACCATACAAAACACCTCAGCCAGTACAAAAGAAAAAACACTAGCAACGGGTCATAGCCTATGGTTGGCTGCGAAGCAAAATAAAACCAGAGACAGTGCCTTTATCAGCGACTTACCAGAGAGCTTAACTGATAAAGTGTTGCCATTATCACAGCTGATTGCGCAGCCTGCGCTTGCGCTATGGCAGCAGTGTTATCTATACACAGCGCAGTTTGAGTCTGCTAGTGAGCATAATATTAACGTGTTTGCCGATGTCTTAAAGTCATTACCGTCATCAGCGCTTCTGCTGACTGCTGATGGTTGGATCATCAGTCGTCAAGGCACGCTTAATTTGAGTAAGCTCGCTGGCGCGCAAGACGATCAAAGCGAGGGCAGCAGTCAGTTTCTCACCCAGCGTTTGGCGCAGCGCACGCGTTTGCAAACGCTAGAGGACCTGCTCGGTGAGCTAGAGTTGAGCATCGACAATCAGCAAAAATCCCTCGCAAAACACCAGCGTGACTATGACGCATTGATGGTCAGTCTAGAAGAAACGCGCGCACAAGCTGAGCAATTAACCCGTGACAAGCATCGCTACCAGCAGCAACTAACCACGCAGCAGGCAAAGACAGAGCGCTTGCAAGCAGACAGCCAACGCCTAAATGCTGACAAAGCGGCGCTTGAGCAAGAAAAGCAAGAGCTTGCGCATGAGGCGCAGACGCTTATTCGTGAGCAGCAGGATATCGAACGCGAGATCGCCACACTTACGCCGCAAATAGCAGAGGCACGAGCGACCAATCAGCAATTACAAGCGGAGCGCAGCGAGTTACACCGCGCACGTCAAGCCGATGATGAGGCTTGGCAAGCGTTGCAGCTGCGTATTCAGCAACATGAGATGCGCTTAGAGCATTGTGTAAGCAGTCTGGCGCGTGCAACCGAGCAATATGACAAGTCATTAGAGAGTGAGCAGAGTCTACAGGCGCGCCATGATAAGCAGCAGAGCACATTACCAACGTTGCAAGCCGCATTGCATAGCGCACAGACAACGCGCGATGAGCAGCAAGCGTTATTGAGTGAGCGTGATAGCGCGCTCACAGCACTAAAGCAAGCGTATGCTGAGCAGCAGACGGCATTTGATACGTTGCAAAATACCTTGCAGAAGCAGCAAAGCGAACTTGCGCAGCATGCAACTGAGTTAGCACTGAGTGCCGCGCGTTTGGAGGATGCAAGTAGACATACCCAAAGCGCGCTAGAGGCTTATACTCAAGTGAGTGAGAAGTACAAAACGCAAGCAGAACAGCCTCAACAAACCATGAGTGTCTCAAACTTACTGGCAGACTTTATCGCTCATGATCGCCGTGTCCGCCCAGACAAAATCGCTGAGCTTGCGTCCGAGCGCGCCAAGCTTGCGCAGCAGCTGAGTAAAATTGGTGCCGTCAATCTGGCAGCCGTCGCGGAGTTGGCCGAAGTCAATGAGCGCTTGGAGCCACTTGCGCAGCAGACCACCGATATCGCCGCCAGTATGCAGACATTGACTGAAGCGATTGCTTCGATCGATGAGACGACCAAGACGCTATTTATGCAGACGCTCGATGCGGTCAATAATGAGCTGGCCAATTTGTTTGCCAAAGTCTTTGGCGGTGGGCAAGCCAGTCTGACGTTGAACACAGAAGAGATGCCAGCCAACACGCCAAAGTCAGAACAATGGCGAGCAGGGCTTACCTTGATGGCGCAGCCAAAAGGCAAGCGCAACAGTCGCTTAGCCGTACTCTCGGGCGGTGAAAAAACGCTGACCGCATTGAGTTTGATTTTTGCGATATTTAAGCAGCATCCTGCACCGTTCTGCGTGCTTGATGAGGTCGATGCGCCGCTCGATGATGCCAATGTTGCGCGTTTTACCAGCTTGATTCATGAGTTGGCAGATGACTTGCAGTTTATCTTTATCAGTCATAATAAACTGACGATGCAGATTGCCGATGAGCTAAAGGGTATCACCATGCCGAGCGCTGGTATTTCTACCCTAGTCAGCGTGTCGCTCGATGAAGCCGCGCGTTATGTAGAGAGCTAAGAGACAATAGCAGATACCAAAAGCGCTATGAGAATCAAAGCGATGCAAATATAATCAATCCATTGGCATAAATACAAATATGCTTGACCTCAGTCCAGCATACTGGTTATAAAGTACACAATGTGGTGACGACATGGGTCAGCCATGCTAGAATATTGCCATTTATGCTCGTTTGTGTATTCCCTTTTGTTATATATACTAGGATGTATTTATCATGACCGCTATTCAGTTTGTATTGATTGCCATTGCCGCGTTTATCGTGCTCGCAGGGCTGTTTATGGTCATTCGCAGTTTTAAGCGCCGTAATGGTGCTGAAGCTGCTGCGGTCAATTATGATAAAAACGGTATTCCCATCATACCGCGTCATGAGCGCAATATCGTTGATCAGCCAGACTTTGATGATACGGTTGCTGGCGAGACGAGCATTGGCCCTGACCGCACTTATCTGAATGCTGTCGTTGAAGAAGAGCCATTGACGCAGACTCATACTAACGTCGATGCCCAGCTGACTGCTGAGCGTGACACTATGGCGGATGAAGATCATGACGTCGTCGACAATGAGGACTATGCGCGCTGGCAAGAAGAGCAACGTCGCGCTGATAATGCTGAGTTTGCAGAAGCGGCTGAGCAGATGCATATCGAGCAAGAGCCTGATGCATTCTCTAGCCTCATGTCGGCAACAGATAGCTTGATGCCATCGATTGACACGGCAGAAGAGCCAAGCTTCGACAACAACAGCCCGATACTGGATCAGCATTTATCAGAGTCAGGCGATGATGCGCAAAATGGCCCCTTGATCAATGCCAAAGACAACATCAATATCACCATCTTGCCGCACCAATATCGCGATCGTCCAACGGCGATTATCCGTGGTCGTGACCTGCTAGCATTGATTGACAAGTATGGTCTACGCTATGGTGCGATGAATATGTTCCATCGCTATGAGCAAAAAGACGGCACGGGTATGCTGTGGTTTAGCATGATGGGTATCACCGATAGTGGTATCGCGCCATTTGATCCGCATAGTGTCGCGACCAACACGTATGACGGCATCGTTATGTTTTTATCATTGCCACATCCACAAGCCGTGCGCAGCTTCGATAGCATGATGAGCATTGCTTATATGATGGCAAGCGATCTTGACGCGATCATGCTCGATGAAGAGAACCAACCAATCACGCCTGAATACAAGCAGCAGCTACGTAACCAAGTTCGTGACTATGAAAGCTAAAAGCTTAAAGACTTGAAAGCTCAAAGACTTAAAAACTAAGAAAGTTAACAGCTGATGAGTATAAAAAATCATAGAAAGCGCAAATAGCGATTCACGTTATTTGCCTTTTTTAATGGGCTATAGTTTCTGCAAAAATTTAGAGCCGACCCAAGATAATTTAGATACGAGGAAGGTGAGTGAAAGTACTACACATAGTAGACTGAGCGAGCCTGACACAGTAGCTGATTTATATGGGATTGGCTATATCCGAGCCTCCTGTAAACTTGTTATCATATCGGCATCTTGAATGACAAAAAAGACCCCGACTATGACTGACGCTACCTCACCAAATAATTCTAAAAACCTATCTGCTCAAGCACAAACCGCAACATCCAATATAGCCAGTTCGGCCAATGACGGCACAAATAAGAATACAGAAATTGTCTCGCAAATGCGCACGCTTATCGAGTCTATCAAACAGCACAACTACGCCTACTATGTGCTTGATAATCCAATCTTAGAAGACAGCGAATACGATCAATTGCGCCGCTCGTTGCTTGAGATTGAAGAAGAATATCCGGACTTGGTGCAGCCAGACAGTCCGATCAATCAAGTCGGCGATATGCCGCTCTCAGCCTTTACCCAAGTCACGCATGATATCCCGATGTTATCACTGGGTAATGTCTTTGAATACGATGACTTGCGTGACTTTATGCGCCGTGTCAATGATCGCCTGAGCGACTCGCAGCAAAATCCTGAGTATGAGATGGAGCTAAAGCTTGATGGTCTGGCGGTCTCACTAAAATATGAGCATGGTAAGTTCGTGCAAGCGGTCACGCGCGGTGATGGGCAGACGGGTGAGGACATCACCCAAAATGCCAAAACCATTCGTAATCTGCCACTATGGATCGCCGATGCGGCTGATATCGAGCTGCTAGAAGTGCGCGGTGAAGTGTTAATGCCAAAAGCAGGGTTTGAGCGTCTGAATCGACTTAGCGAGGCGAGCGAAGGCAAAACCTTTGCCAATCCACGCAATGCCGCTGCTGGTAGCTTACGTCAGCTTGATCCCGCCATAGCCGCCAGTCGTCCACTCGCATTCTATGGCTATTCGGTCAATCAAGGACTGCCTGAGAGTATAGAAACCCAATCAGGGGCGCTGGCATGGCTCACCGAGCTTGGCTTTACCGTCAGCGCTGTAGAAGTGGTCGCCAATCCACGCGCCGCCCAGACGTACTATGAATCCGTGATAGAGGGTCGTGCCGATTTGCCATTTGAAATCGATGGCATAGTGATTAAGGTCAACAGCCTTGCGTTACAGCAGCAGCTTGGGTTTTTATCTCGTGAACCGCGCTGGGCGACGGCCTATAAATTCCCTGCCGAGACTGTGATGACGCGTCTCAACGATATCGAATGGCAAGTTGGCCGTACAGGGCAAATCACGCCAGTGGGCAAGCTCGAACCCGTCAAAGTCGGCGGCGTCACCGTCAGCAATGTCACCTTACATAACTTTGGTGAGATTCAACGCTTGGATGTGCGCGCAGGCGATATGGTTAGCGTGCACCGTGCAGGTGATGTCATCCCCAAAGTCACCCGCGTTTGGGCAGACCAGCGCCCCGCAGACAGCGAGCCTGTCACCCTACCTTCGACTTGTCCTGTCTGTCGTTCGCCCGTCATCTTGCCCGAGGGCGAAGCCTTAGCCCGCTGCACAGGTGGACTGTATTGCCCCGCGCAGCAGCAAGAGGCGCTGATTCACTTCGTCTCGCGCCGCGCCATGGATATCGATGGGCTTGGTGCGAGTTGGCTGATTAGCTTTTTTGAGCATGGTCTGGTTAAAACTGTCGCTGATATCTATGACTTACATAACCATACCGACGAGCTGATCACTTTTGAAAAGCTGGGCGAAAAGTCGGTCAACAACATCCTTGCCGCCATTGAAGCGAGCAAACACACCACCCTTGCGCGCTTTATCTACGCGCTCGGCATTCGCGGTGTGGGCGAGAGCACCGCGCAAAACCTCGCACAGCAGTTTGGTGATCTTGACGCCTTAATGACTGCCGACATTGAGACCTTGATAAAAACGCCAGATGTTGGTGAAATCACCGCTGAGCTGACCTATAAATTCTTCCGTGCGCCGCACAATATTGAAGTCATCACGGCGCTACGTGAAGCTGGCGTGCACTGGGATAAGGTCGAGCAGGTCGCATCCGAAGGGCTACCACTCGATGGGCAAACGTGGGTCATCACGGGTGCGCTCGATAGCATGGCGCGTGATGAAGCCAAGGCCAAACTACAAGCGCTGGGTGCAAAAGTCTCAGGCAGTATCTCGGCAAAAACCACCGCGCTACTGGCAGGGGAGAAGGCTGGCTCCAAACTGACCAAAGCTGAAAAACTTGGCGTCAAAATTGTGGGTGAGGATGAGTTTTTGGCGATGGTTGGTCTTTAATTTTTACGATAATGTCGATGTTAAATGGTATTTTTCTCAGTCTTTAATGTTGTGGAGAAAGTAAGGGAAATACCATTTGAGCTAACTAAAAACAGCAAAGTGCAGTAAAGTTCGCACTAAAATTCCTATCAATATTCCTGGAACGGCATACTTTATCAATCGTATAAACCGATGGTTTAAGCTTAAAAATATGCCTATTCCTGGTAAGTCGAACGTATTTACCAAAAACTCTGCAAAAGTATTAACTTGGGTCGCTGACATTTCTTTTTGTTGAACCAAGTCAATTGCAACGCTTAAATAGGCTGTTCCTCCACCTACGTATTTAGCCAATGTGGGCATAATAAATGTTGAAGATGTATTTGTAGCAGATAATAGGGGAGACAGCGCTTGTTCTAACATCACAATTGCCCCAGCCTCTCTTAAAATACCTACTATCGTAATAGATAAAGTTAACATTGGAATAGCACCAACGGCTAAGCGTATGGCTTCGATACCCGCATCATTGATTACTTTCATAAAGTTACTATCAGAAGGGTCTTTATCAAATAATTGTTCTGACGTATCAGGATGCTCATCGGATAGCATACGCCCTGACAGATACCAAGTTGCTGATGAAGCGCATAAGCCACCGATGATAGAAAAGACGATTGCTGCTGTCCAGTTTAGACCCAGAGGAATCATCGGATATAGAATATTACCTTGCGCCATAGCCAATAACATCGCTAAGGTTGCTGCTAAGTGCCGATCAGAGACGCCTCTACTTTGCATAATCGTGAGGGTAGCGAGTGGTGCAGCAAAGCTAATAAAATTCATTTGAATTAGGGCAAAGGTACTTATTCCTGTTAGACCAAAAGGCTTTAAAAGTGGACTGAGCGCTTTGACGATAATGTCCATGAGACCGTTTTGCTCAATGACTTTCATGATACATAGCATCACAATCATGATAGGAAGCAGTGTATAAAGTGCAATATCAACGGAGGAGCGCCCTGAAGCTAAAATGATTTCTATGAGCGACATGTAAAACTCCTGAGATACCTCTTATTGAGACAGATGTATAAATGAAATAGCGTTATTTGATTAATAAAATGGCATCTACTTGAAGAATCATGCCAAAAGGTAGAGCATTTGCACCCATAACTGAGCGAGTGTGATGACCTTTTGTGCCTAAAACTTCAACCAGTAAGTCAGAGCAACCATCGACAACCTTTGCGTGGTCAACAAAGCTATCGCAAGCATTCACGACACCAGACAGCTTTATAACTGAGTCAATACGTGATAAATCCCCTAAGGTATCTTTTGCAATGGACAGTATTTGCAGTGCCACATTACGCCCCGCGCTATAGCCCACCGAGACCGTAATATCACTACCCAAACGTCCTGTTAAAAACTGACCCTCCTCATTTCTTGGTCCTTGTCCAGACAGATAAAGTACGTTCTCAACTAGGTAAGCAGGCTGATATTGACCTGCTGGCCTGGGAGGAGGAGGTAAGATGATATTGAGGGAATCAAGCTTTTCTTCTGGTGATACTGTCATATGTTAACTCTCAGTCATTAGGAGATTTCAATGAATCGACTATACGATAGGTCGTACATTACCTGATACTTTGATACCAGCGCCCAGGCGAGGTGATATCTCAGCAGTTAGACATGAGGGCATACCCATATCTTCCCCTTGGTAAATTACAATAGAGCCTGAATGTGGCCAGTTGATATCTCTAAGATACCCAGCCAATGCCGCCGCCGCTGACCCAGTTGCTGGATCTTCGAATACACCGCCTACTGGGAATGGGTTGCGTGAGTAAAAAATTTGAGCTTGCTCAGCGTAAATAAGATTGAAGGTCACCAAACTTTCTTGAACCGATAAGTGATGTCCATTTTCTTGGTGATACTGCATTGCTTGTAAAGTTCGTCTGTCATTAACTGCCAGTATCAAATGATCACCACCCGCATGAGCAATCGCAGGTGGAATTCTTGGATCCAAATCGGCCTCAGTAAGTCCAAACAAACTGAGAGCTTCAGTCAACAATTGGGTACTTATGGGACGACTATGCGTAGGCGGTGACACAAAGGCTGCCCCCCAGTTTTGGTCAGAGCAATAACCTTCAACACTGATCTGTGCATGATTTAGAGTTAGGTGGAAAACCCCCTGTCCAAAGTGTTTAGCAAGAGTGGCACCAAGCGCAATGGTTGCATGACCACAAAAATCCACTTCTACTTTTGGTGAAAAATATCGAACGCGCCAACCATTATCATGTGGCGCTGCAAACACAGTTTCAGAATAGCCAATCTCTGCGGCTAGGGATTGCATTGTGATGGCGTCTGGCATTAACTCACAAAGAACAACGCCAGCAGGGTTGCCCCCTTCTAGACCTTTTGGAAATGCAGCGATACGCTGAATATTCATAATATTTTTCTCCTTAATTCCGAGGTTACAAAAATATTTTAAAATATCAGCGGGTAAGCGCTTCAAACGAAGCCACTAAGTCTATTTCAACCAAGGCTTCTTTAAGCGCAAGCTCTGAGACCACTGTCGAACGGGTTGGTAAATGATCACCAAATGCGCGTGCAAAAGCGCCATCAAATTTTTGAAAGTTGTTTCTTTCAGTAATCCATACTCCAGTTTTTACGACACTTTCTGGACTTAGACCATATTCAGCCAAAACTTTAAATTGGTGGGCAAGAATTAAAGCGGTTTGCGCTTCGATATCACCGTGAATTTCACCGTTTTCATCGAAAGCAAGTTGACCCGATAAGAACAGCAATGAGCCTGTTTTGATGGCGGGGGAAAGGTGTGGCATATCAATATCTCCTAGATTTATTTTCAGGAGATGATTGTGTCAATATGCATAATAAGAAGCAATAGACCAATTATGCATAATACTCATGCATAATTTGCACTAATATGATGTGAAAGTAATACTGACTACGCCCACGGTACAGATTGGAATAACTGCGAGACCCAAGTAGCAAACGCTTCTGTGCGTGCTGGTACATACTGGCGTGACGCCTTAACGAAGTAAATACCACCGTCACCATCGAAATGCCACTGTGGCATCAGTTGCACTAAAGTTCCTGCCTTAATATCCCGCGCAACAAGCCATTCTCCTGCACCAAGTATACCGATATTGCCTCGTGCTGCTTCTAGCATAGCGATACTGTCATTACTCAATAATGTACCATTAGTGCGAATCATAGTGAGCTGCTTGCCGTCGGATAGACGCCATATTGGGTAAGAATGGAGCGTGGGATTACCAATACAGTTGTGCTCGAGGAGCTGTTCAGGTTGTAGAGGGGTTCCATGATTTTGAAGATAAGCTGGAGAGGCAACGAGAATTCGTTTATGGCTTATCAGTTTACGGGCAATGAGTCTACTATCGGTCAGGTGTCCAATTCGAATCGCAGCATCAAATCCACCTTCAACCAAATCAACATAATCATCGCTATAGCTAATATCCAGCTCTAGTTTTGGATACTTTGCCATGAATTTAGGGATTTCAGGTGCCAACCACAAACGCCCCATCGTGGCGGGAAAAGCCAGTTTTAATCTGCCTTTTAGAACATGAGTATGTTCGACAGCTTCTTCTTGCGCCTCCTGTATCATGTCGGTTGCCAGTCTGTACTTCTCAGCAAGACGTCTGCCTGTATCTGTGAGTTGCACTTGACGGGTAGTTCGTTCAACCAGACGCACACCCAGACGGGTTTCTAGCGAAGCAATACGTTTGGAAATAATAGTAGGATGTCTGCCAATAGCTTTTCCAGCCGCAGCGAAGGTTTTATTAGAGGCAATCGCTAATAAGGCAGTTATTTCGTCAATATGTTGACTATTTATGTTCATAATATAAGGAGTGTTTTTCACTTCAATAAGTATAATTTGTTTGTAAAAGCTTCTTGATATTTAAATCATTCAAATATCTAAAAAAATTGTTGATTACTTTGAATAAGTCATCGCTAGTCCTTATAACTTAGTCAGTCTAAGTCAATAAGCTGTTGATTTTGCAAGAAGTCTATTAATAAAGCTTGAAAGTACCCATTGCATAATATGGGTAAGATTTTTGATTTACTCTTTTAGATAAAGCAGCGCACACCCTATAAATTTCTACTCCACCATCTCACCATGCGCCTTTGCGTCGCCTTTTTTGCCATCTGGTTTAATCAAAATAGGTAATACCAATCCTTTGGCAAAGTCGTCTGATAATACATAATCGTAGGTACTGGCAGCGACGTCAGGTGTGGTATGAATGACTAGCTTCATCTCGTTGCCATCGGTCAGCTCATGTGAGACATAGGTTTCGCTCAGCTGATCCAAGGCTTTGGATAGGGCTTCGTTACTTGCCATACTGATAGTGAGGTTGTGTTGAGCCGTGGCAAGATCTACATCGAAGTACTCTGCATAGTCACGGACGTTTTGACTATCGATTGCAAATGGATACTTATAGTTGGTGGGGTCGGCAGGCTTGGTACCACTAGCGACTAATGACCAATCTATCTGATCGGCTGCGGGTGTTGACGAGTCTGATGTGGTTGCCGCTGTTTCGGCGGCTGGATCAGGGGTTTTGACGCTATCGTCGCAGCCTGTCAGCGCCCACATACTCGCAGCTGCCATTATCATCATCGTTATCAGACGCGTCGCCATCGGGTTATCCTTTTTACTATTGATCATCATTAATTGGTGCTCAGGCTATTTTGACAGGTTTCGGTGTGCTTCTCTAGCAAAACAAACCAGCACTGGTGATATCCATAATCATCAGAAAGAAGATGTGTATAAAGAACACGTATAAAAAACAGCCGCTCAAGGGCGACTGTTTTATTTTTGATAGAGCGCTGCTTATCTTTGAGTAATTAGAGTTGGCAGTTTACTTTATATTCTTGACCGCTTGCCCATTTGATGGCAAAGATACCTTTGTCACCTTTCATATGCCATGCATAGACCGCTTTTGGATTTGAGTCGTTGACATAGCTTGCGACATCACCTTTTACATAACCGTTTAAGACAATCTTTTGCTCTGTCCATTTTACTTTGGGTAAGGTGGCATTGAGCATGACTTGTTTTTTGTTAATAGACTGCTTTGCCATGATGGTGCTGCCATCGGTACAGGTATAAGGGGCGGCTGCCATGCGATCATAAGCGGCAGTGACTTTTTCTGGCGCTGAGGTATCAGTCTCATCTGGCATGGTAGGCGCGGTCGTGGCACAGGCACTTAGCAGAGCAAAGGCAGGTAGGGCGGTTGCAATTTTAGTGATGGTTTTCATCATTCTCTCCAAAGTATTACTGGTGTCATTTACTTGTTCTTAATAATGCGTTTAGCTTATAAGAGGTTATAGTAGCGAAAACGAAGTATTGCCGTGTTAGAAATTGTTCATTACCTATTAGCTTCGTTACCCAATCACTGACAAATGTAACTTACCATCGCCAGCCTATTGAAAGATAAACGATCGTCATTTGACTATTTATTCACTAATGAGTGAGACATAAAAAGCCCCTATCAACTGAGCGCTGATAGGGGCTTTTTATGTATTTAACACGACCGACGTTTAGATCATATTTTAATGCTATTTCTTATCAAGCTATTTGGTTTTGCGCGGTGGCAGACCCGTATGCTGAGTTTGGAAGTTGCCTTTGCTGACTTTTTTCTTGGTATTTTTGCCGACCGTATTTTTGCTTGTGCCAGCACGGTTTGCAGCGTTGTTGTTTGACGAGTTGTTGCTACGCTTCACTGAGTCATTACCTAGGCGACTGTTCTTTTTGCGTGCTGACTGATAGCTGTCTTGCGCCGCATCACGCCCCTCTAAGTGCGCGTTAAATGGCGGAATCAAGCAACCACGGTTTTTGCCAATCAGATCACTACGGCCCATGTCTTGTAGCGCTTTACGTAGTAGTGCCCAGTTTTTTGGATCATGATAACGGAGGAACGCTTTATGCAGTTTGCGCTGCTTGCCAGATTTGACGATATCCATGTCACCTTCACTACGGCTGATCTTATGTAGTGGGTCTTTATGCGTGTGATACATGGTGGTCGCAGTCGCCATCGGGCTTGGATAAAACGCCTGTACTTGGTCAGCGCGGTAGCCATGACTTTTTAGCCACAGCGCAAGGTTCATCATGTCTTCATCACGGGTACCCGGGTGGGCGGCGATGAAGTAAGGAATCAGATACTGCTCTTTACCAGCCTCGGCGCTGTACTGCTCAAACATCGCTTTGAATTGATCATAACTGCCCATGCCCGGCTTCATCATCTTCGATAGCACGCCTTCTTCAGAATGCTCTGGGGCAATCTTGAGATAACCGCCGACATGATGGCTGACCAATTCTTTGACATATTCAGGATCTTTTACCGCCAAATCATAACGCAGACCAGACGCGATAAGGATTTTTTTCACGCCTTTGATATCACGGGCTTTGCGATACAGTTTGGTCAAATTACTGTGATCGGTCAGCAGGTTTTCGCAGACATCAGGATAGACACAAGACGGTTTACGGCAGTTTTTCTCAATCGTCTCGTCTTTACAGCTCAGACGATACATATTGGCCGTTGGCCCACCAAGATCAGAGATCACGCCAGTGTAGTTGGGTGCGGTATCACGAATGGCCTCAACTTCACGCAAGATTGAGTCTTCTGAACGGTTTTGGATAATGCGCCCTTCGTGCTCAGTGATCGAGCAGAACGTACAACCGCCAAAACAGCCACGCATGATATTGACCGAAAACTTGATCATGTCATAAGCAGGGATACGCGCATCGCCATAGCTTGGGTGCGGCAAACGGGCATAGGGCAGGTCAAACACATAATCCATCTCTTCAGTCGAGAGTGGAATCGGTGGTGGGTTCAGCCAGACATCGATAGAGGTATGCGAGTTACCTGCACCGCTGCTATGACGCTGCACCAGCGCGCGGGCGTTACCCGGATTGGTCTCTAAATGTAAGATACGGTTGGCATGAGCATAAAGCACAGGGTCAGATTTGACATGCTCATAGTCAGGCAGACGAATCACCGTTTGCTCACGTGGGGGCATTTTGATTTTATGCTTACGGGCAGTCTTTGGCTTATTAAACGCATTGTCAAAGCCGCGCATCTGTACCACTTGGGTATCAGTATCCACTTGGTCGGCGTTGATGACTTTGTCAGTGACGGGCTCAGCGACAAAACCCTGATACTGTGACGACATTGATGACATGGACGACGGCATGGCTTGCCCGACAGGCGAGTCAGATGGCTTGTTTTGCTCAATTGAGCAGCTATCAACGTCTTCGGTCATGACATACGGGTTGATGATCGGATCGACACGGCCAACGGTATCGACATCGTTACTGGCGACCTCAGTCATATCCGCTTGCCAATGACGACGCGTTGGGGTTAACAAATACGCTGTACCGCGTAGCTTACTCATTTGCTCAAAGCTATAGCCTTTCGACAGACCATGTACGACATCGACGATGGCGCGCTCAGCATTACCATACAATAAGACATCCGCACGCGCATCGAGCAAAATACTACGGCGCACTTTGTCTGACCAATAGTCATAATGCGCGATACGGCGTAAGCTGCCCTCAATACCGCCTAAAATAATAGGCACATCAGGATAGGCTTCACGGCAGCGCTGACTATAGACGATAGCCGCGCGGTCAGGGCGCTTATTAGCGACGTTCCCAGGAGAGTAGGCATCATCACTACGGATTTTACGATCGGCGGTATAGCGGTTGATCATACTATCCATATTGCCAGCGGTCACGCCGTACGCATAGACCGGCTTACCAAGCTCCATAAAGGCATCTTTGCTCTTCCAATCTGGCTGCGCGATGATACCGACGCGAAAGCCCTGTGACTCAAGCAAGCGACCGATAATCGCCATACCAAAGCTTGGGTGATCGACATACGCATCGCCCGATACGATGATAACATCGCAAGCATCCCAGCCCAGATCGTCCATCTCTTTGCGGCTCATCGGTAGATAAGGCGCCGGCTCGTAGCAGCTCGCCCAGTGTTTGTCATAATCATAAAGTGGCTTGGTGCCTTGTTTAAAGGCAGTGCGGGCGATGGTATCGGCAGACATGGGCGGACCTGTTAATTAGAAAATGGCACTAAAAATACAACCTTTATTCATTATTGATGATAAAGGCTGATTTAAAAGCGCTCATTTTAACATGAATCACCTTCACTATGCGACCTATTCTATGAGTGGTGATTGCCGATAAGTTATTGATAGCGCGAGATAAACTGCTTATGCAAAGTGAGCGACTAGCCCAGCCAAATAATGGCAAAAATGATTTCAGCAGAACCGTCACATTGTCGCAAACATGGTTGTTAAAGTGCAGTTATCAAAGTATGGGTTCGGTCAGTACTAATCATTTGTTTTCTCATGTTTGTTAGCCGTTCTGATTTTCATCCATAGCTTTTGGCATAGCTTTTGCTCCAACCCCGTTAGGGCTTATTTGTGTGCATTCATGAGTGAAAATGGTGCACCGATAAAAATTGAACGGATAGATAAGTGTTTGGAGATAAAATGAGAACATCATCTGTTGGGCTGGATGCGATAAAAGGGCTACTAAGAACATTACTGCACAAGATACTTATGCTGGGGACGCTATTGTTTGGCACGATCGCCAGTGCACAAGCGGCCGCGGCTGACACATTGACGGTGGCGCAGCTACTCGAATATCAAAACATCGCTTGGATTATCTGGGGCGGGGTTTTGGTGTTCTTTATGCAGGCAGGTTTTGCGCTACTAGAGAGCGGCTCCGTGCGTGCCAAGAACGCGGTAAACGTGATGATGAAAAACTACACCGACATGTGTATCGGTGGTCTGGCGTTTTATTTGGTAGGTTTTGGGCTAATGATGGGTACTAATCATTCGGGGTTTGTCGGTACCGATCATTTTATGCCAGTCAATCTGTCCAATATGGACTGGGCACTGATGTTCTTTCAGATGATGTTTGCGGCGACAGCGGTGACGATTGCGAGTGGTGCCATGGCAGAGCGTGTCTCGTTTATCGGCTATGCAGTCGCCGCCTGTTTGATCTGTTTGTTTATCTATCCTGTGTTTGCCAGTTGGGTGTGGGGTGGGTATTTCGGCGGAACAGGGTGGCTAGCTGAGCTTGGTTTTATTGATTTTGCTGGGTCGACAGTGGTGCATTCTATCGGGGGTTGGTTGGCGCTGGCAGGTATTTTGGTCATTGGGCCAAGATTGGGCCGCTTTGCCCCTGATGGTACGCCAAGACTCATCGCAGGTCACAACATGACGCTATTGGCGCTTGGCGGGTTTATCTTATGGTTTGGTTGGTTCGGCTTCAATGCTGGATCGACATTATCTATCACTGGAAATATTGGCTTGATTGCCGTCAATACTTTTATCGCTGCGGTCAGTGCGGTGGTGAGCTACATGCTGATTGCTCGGACAATGAGCAAAGCCATTTTGCTCAGTGATAGTGTCAATGCCAGTTTGATTGGTTTGGTGTCTATCACGGCAGGCTGTGCCACGACGACGCCTGTTTTCGCCGTTGTCATCGGTGCCATCGCCTCTGTGGTCTATATTTTATCCACGCAAGCATTATTGAAGCTCAAAATAGATGATGTGGTATCAGCAGTGGCAGTGCATGGATTCGGCGGTGCATGGGGCACACTCGCGGCTGGATTGTTTTATACAGAGGATTTATTCAACCTATCACGAATTGGCGTACAGGCTCTAGGCGTGGGAGTAGCACTGGCATGGGGGCTAGGGCTTGGTCTTGTGATGTATAAGCTGATTGATATGAGCTTTGGGTTAAAGGCCAGCCGCTTACATGAGCAGCGTGGCCTTGATTATACCGAGCATGCCGAGCTCGGCTATCCTGAATTTCAAAAGCAGATGTTCGATGCGAAAAGCCTAACAGAGCGGCATTTATAGGAGAGAGCTGATGAATATTGATACTCAATCCGTCGACCAAACCGTGTCCGCGATGGCAGAGGTGCTGTCAGAGTATTTACATCCTGAAGAGGTGCGCCTGCTCAAGAGGCAATGGCAACAGTACTCGACTGTCTCTGTCAAAATGATGCAGCAATGTGTGCTGGATGCGACCAGACGCTATCCTGAACTACAAGATCACAAATCTGAAATTCGTAAAGGCTTTTGGGATACGCTACAAGCGGACAATCAGCAGACAGTGGAGTCTGACAGTCACAATGGCCATAACGAGACAATCAATGCACCCGTACCTATCTCTGAGCCCGTTCTCGCATTTTATACCGTGATAGAAGCGCTGCGCAGTCAGCTAACGGCAGCAGACAGTCGCCGCTTTT
Source organism: Psychrobacter piscatorii (assembly GCF_001444505.1). Classification (GTDB taxonomy): domain Bacteria; phylum Pseudomonadota; class Gammaproteobacteria; order Pseudomonadales; family Moraxellaceae; genus Psychrobacter; species Psychrobacter piscatorii_B. The sequence continues at coordinate 22,727 of NZ_LNDJ01000060.1, forward strand.
TTCATAGTATGCACCAAACTGTTTCGCAAGAACGCACCTTCAAAGGGCATCACATCAATATCAATCAGTTTTTGGAAGGTAATCGTCCACCTGTACCGGACAATGAGTACCTGTTAAACAATCTGATGCAACTTGCCTACGTGTGCTTGTGCGATATTACTGGTCCTGTAGAGGCAGATGAGATACTGTTTCAAGCAGCACAAACGGCCAAGCAAAGTTATCCAAAAGCCGTCGTCGAAAAATTATTTTAACCTATCAAGTGAGCACGTTACGAGCAAGTACGGATATCGCCTCGTAACGTACCTTATGGTTTCAGGTGAGTCAGTGCGCTGTCTGATAGCTTTTAATTATCTAATAATTGAAGCGGGAAAGTCACCACATCAAAAGCGAGTGCAAAGGGAAGTAATACCAGTTTTTGCGCGCTATTTGGTCCATGACGGTTTGTGTTTTTTTGCTGCGTTTGAGTATAAAAGCTTACCGTATAAGGCTTGGTTAGAGCGCGATAATTTGACTGAATCAATCTTAAATTACTGACCTGTGGGTAGATAGCGCCTTTCACGGGGACATTAAAACAAAAACGCTGGGCACCAATACGTTGATCACTGGCTGAGGTACACTCTCGGGCATTATTTTGTAAAAAGAACTGATAATCTGAGCGTCCAAACTCGTCTTTTAGTTTGGCATAAGAAAGCTTCATCTCCCCTTGGAAGTGTCCATCATTATTGGGGACATAAAAATTCATGTCATTGTCAACGTGAATGTTTTTTTGTGTCAGATTGCTGAGCAAACTGATCATCTCAGTCCCACCTTGGGTGAGTACGTAGCTGTTTTTTTCACCAACGATAACCATCGTCGCATTTGGCGTTTTTGGTAATGCCTGCGCTGGACGGCCAAAAGCGATCACTTGATCTTCTGACAATGTCTGCTTGGTCGTGATGATATGGTTATTACTTTCTAGCAATGAGCTGGTCGCACAGCCTGATATTGCGAGCACAGAAGTCAGCAAAGTCCCTGTTACCAAAGCTTTTGGGCTTATATGCTTTAGTATGTTATACCTGCTGTTTATTTTATGAGGGTAGTCTGATTGAGAGGTCATGCTCAGGCTTCCTTGTCTACTACGGTGAATAAAAATTGCTAATATTATCCAACTTATGTTAGTTTTTTACAAGTTTTGAATACAGTTTAAACATCAATTGTTAATAAAAAAGCTGATACCAACTAATACAGATAGATGTATTTAGTCTAAGGTAATCTTGGTTCCACTCTTGGTAAAGTTCATCACAAACTGACTCTTAAAATTGCGTACATTATTCTCATAAGTCAGTAAGCTGCGCGTGAACTGGTGGTAGTCACTCATATTTTTGGCATTGACCATCAGCATAAAATCAAAATCGCCAGATACTTCATAACAGCTCATCACTTGCGACTGCGCATCCATCAAACGCTCAAATCGATGTTGCATCGACGTATTGGAGCGCTCCATTTCTATCATCACCACTGCGGTCAGACCGTAACCCACTTTATTAGGATTAACGATGGCGACTTGCTTGGTAATCACGCCGCTATCTATCAATGCTTGAATGCGGCGCTGAGCCGTCGCAACAGACACATGCACTCGTTCTGCGACAGTTTTAAGCGGTAATGTCGCATCGTCTTGCAATAAGTTCAAAATGGCTTTATCAGTGCTGTCTAGGATATGGCTCATGATAATGTACCCTCATTAATTATGATTATTAGGTCTTCGATTATAAATATTATCACTAATAATTTAAATTTAAGAAAATAGTTATTTATATGGCATTATTTTGATAAATTTATCCATAAATACATTTTTATAGAGATAATATATCAAAACACTCTAGTAAAATAGACCGTACCAATCAGAGCTGCTTTAAAAAAAGAGCTAGTAATTGTTTTTTTATCATCTACTAATAACTACGGTGCTTATCATGTCTATCTCAATGCTCTCCAATGTATTCGCTAATGCGCTAGCAACCACTACTTCACGTTTGCCATTGCCTGCGATTTGGACGACTGGTAACACGCAGCAGCGCACGCTGATGTTGGGAGTGTCATTTGCCATCTTATCCAATATCTTGTTTGGTGTGCTCTATGCGTATAGCAGCTTTCTGACGCCTTTGTCAGGCACACAAGTATTTATCTGGCGTATGCTGTCAATGTGGGCGGTGTTGGTTGGCTACTTATTGATAAGTGGACGGCTAGGCATGCACATCGATAAATTGCGTGCACTGCGCTCGGTCAAACAGTGGGCATGGTTACTACTACCTACGCCGATATTTTTGAGTCAGCTGTGGCTATTTATGTGGGCACCGGTCAATGGACAAGGCGTACAAACCGCGATGGGCTATTTTTTGTTTCCACTCATGATGGTGGTGTTCGGTTGCCTGCTGTTCGGCGAAAAGCTCAGTCGTCTACAGTGGCTTGCGGTCGCATTTGCGGCGGTAGGGGTGTGTAGTGAAATTATTCGTACGCAGAGTGTTTCTTGGGCGACATTGTGGGTGTGTGGTACTTATCCGATATATTATATCGTGCGTAGACTCCAAGGCATTGACGCCATCACTGGTATGCTGGTCGATCTGACCTTGTTTGCCCCATTTGCGCTTGGTTACTTATACTTTTTTGCACCTAGCAATTTGGCGATGGTAGCAGGGTCTGGATTTTTGATCATGATGTTAGTTGGTCTTGGCGTTTTGAGCATCCTAACAATGAAAACCAATATTGATGCCAGCCAAATGCTTCCAGTCAATGTCTATGGCATGATGAGTTATATAGAACCTGCTTTGCTATTTATATTGGCGGTGACGGTGCTCGGTAATCCGTTTGAATCAGCGATGATTTATAGCTATGGGTTGATCTGGTTGGGTATCGCTTGTTTGATTGCTCATGGGATAAAGCAGCTTCGCGCTCGTAAAAGTGTGCCATCATCAATCAAGGGACAGGTCGCGTAAGCGGCTAGTATGGTAGTTAATGAGTATTGTCAGTCACGAGTGTTAACAGTTGATAGTATAGTAGATTTAATTTAAAAATGTTATAGCGCTACTGGTATGAATTTTCCTTGCGTGCTATATACACAGAGGCTGTGAAAAATTCACCCCAGTAGCGCTTTGGAACTTATGACAGTTTTGTTTTGAACTGACTATATAAGCATTAATAAGGTACAAAAAAGGACGGCTCAATATTTACTGAGCCGTCCTTTTTTGACACGTAGATTAAATAACACTTAATCTAAATGTTGTTTAAAGCCGCGCTGCTTATCACGTTCCCAGTCACGATCTTTTAGTGTCTTACGTTTGTCATGCTGCTTTTTACCCAGTGCTAGGCCGATTTGGCATTTCACTAGCGAGTTCTTCCAGTAGCAAGATAGCGGTACGCAAGCGTAGCCTTTTTGATTGATTGCTCCAGACAGTTTTTCGATTTCACGACGATTGAGCAGCAGTTTACGGGTACGAATACTGTCTGGACTAACGTGCGTAGAGCTCGATAGTAATGGCTGAATGTGCGCACCAAATAAGAAAGCTTCGTTATTGCGAAATATGACGTACGCTTCAGTTATCGTCATTTTTCCTGCACGAATGGCTTTGACTTCCCAGCCTTGCAATGCCAGTCCCGCTTCAAAGGTTTCTTCGATAAAATATTCATGACGCGCCTTTTTATTGGCGCAAATCTGATTATCAGGTTTTTTTGATTTTTTTGACATAATTTCTCCATAAGGATTGCCTAAAAACACAGGCGCCTTATTTGACCAGTCCTACTAATTCCTCATCTTAACCCATTCAATGGTATTGAATTTTATTTGGATTATAAGTCAGATGAGTCGAACCGCCTATTGTATCAAAGCCTCTGGTGAAAAGGTAAATCGGCTGTTAGGACAAATGTAGCAGATAAGTATTAAGTTTGAGCAAAATTTGCTAGCATATGGCCTAATATTACCGATTATATTAGCCATGCTATGAGCCACTCTATTTCTCCTAATTCCTCAAAGCTACACACCAAAATTCTATACCCTGGTACGTTTGATCCCATTACCAATGGTCATGTGGATTTGGTGACACGCGCAACCAAGCTCTTTGATGAGGTTGTGATTGCGGTTGCCTCGGGGCATCATAAAAAACCTCTATTTAATTTTGAAGAGCGCGTTGCTTTAGTCGAGACCGTATTTGCCGATTTGCCGCAAGTCTCGGTGATTGGCTTTGAAGGGTTGCTCGTTGATTTTATGCGTGAAAAACACGCCACCGCCGTGTTGCGCGGGCTGCGTGCGATGTCCGATTTTGAGTACGAGTTTCAACTGGCCAATATGAACCGCGAGCTTGATGAAAACTTTGAAGCCGTATTTTTGACCCCCTCTCAGAACTATTCATTTATCTCATCGACCATGATTCGTGAAATTGCCAAACTTGGCGGTGACGTCAGTAAATTTGTCCCACCTTGTGTCTTGCAAGCTTTTGACAAAAAATTAAATAGTAACTAAAAGATGCTGCATCAAAAATACTCTGCTAGCACTTGCTAAAACAGTCAAGCGCAGCCAGATAGGGCTAATATGAGCAAAAATATAAGGAGCAGTTTATGGCGCTATTAATCACTGATGAGTGCATTAACTGTGATGTGTGCGAGCCTGCTTGCCCCAATGAGGCCATCTCAGAAGGCGATGATATCTACGTCATTGATCCAGATCTATGCACAGAATGTGTCGGGCATTTTGACGAGCCGCAATGCGTGGTGATTTGTCCAGTCGACTGTATCCCTCATGACCCCAATCATGTCGAGACAGAAAATGATTTATTAGCCAAATACAAGCGTATTACAGGTCAATAAAATATTGATAAGCGATTGATGACGTTTGGGTTTACAACGTTTTAGGGACAATATAATGACCAGCAATACAATGACAACCAAATCCATGCAAGTAGCCAGTGAGTTCGATCAGCAACATCTTTGGCATCCATATGCCAGCCTGCCGCCCACCTATTCCAATATCGTTATCGATCGCGCTGAAGGGATTTATATCATCACTGAAGACGGCACGCGCTTAATTGATGGTATGTCGTCATGGTGGGCGAGCGTCCATGGCTACAATCACCCCAAGCTAAACGACGCACTGACTCAGCAGCTGGGTAAAATGGCGCACGTGATGTTTGGTGGCTTGACCCACCAGCCAGCGATAGATTTGGGCAAAAAACTGCTCGATATTGTACCTGCTGGACTTGATGCGATTTTTTATGCAGACAGTGGCAGTATCGCGGTAGAAGTGGCACTAAAAATGGCGCTGCAATATCAAGTAGCTGCCGAGCGCCCAAACAAGCAACAGTTTGCCTCGACCCATTCAGGGTATTACGGAGATACTTGGCACGCCATGAGTGTCTGTGATCCTATCAATGGAATGCACAGTCTGTATGGCAAGCAATTACCGATGCAACATTTCGTTCCTGCGCCGCCACTTGGGTTTGATCGCGTATTGACAGTAGATGATCGTGAAACATTAGCTCAGTTTTTTGCAGAGTATGGCGCGCAGCTGGCAGGATTTATTATCGAGCCGATTATTCAGGGCGCAGGCGGCATGCGTTTTTATAGTCCTGAATATCTACAATTGCTGCGTCAACTGTGCGATGAGCATAATGTACTATTGATTGCCGATGAGATTGCCACTGGGTTTGGGCGTAGTGGCAAACTATTTGCGTGTGAACATGCTGGCATCAGCCCTGATATCATGACCATTGGTAAAGCGCTGACGGGTGGCTATATGACTTTTGCCGCAACGCTCTGTACTCGTCATATTGCCGATACCATTCATAATAGTGACTATCCAGCGCTGATGCATGGTCCGACCTTTATGGGTAATCCGCTCGCCTGTGCGGTCGCCTGTGCGTCGATTGATTTGATCCTGTCTTATGATATCGAAACGCGTACCGCCAATATGCAGCGTACGATGGAGCAAGCCCTGACGTCAGCTGCACAGCTGGCAGGTGTTGCCGAGGTACGTTGTTTGGGGGCAGTTGCTGTGATTGAGTTAGATGACGCCGTTGATATGCCCATTTTTCAGTCTTTATTGATTGATCATGGTATCTGGGTCAGACCCTTTGGTAAGTTGGTGTACATTATGCCGCCTTACATTATTACTGATTATGAGCTGACCACCTTATGCCAAGCGCTGCTAAAAGTAGTACGTAAATATTTAGAATATCGAGGTTAACCATGAGCGTGCTATTTGTATCCGGCATTGATACCGACATTGGCAAAACCTATGCCACGGGTCTGCTTGCCAAATCATTAATGCAGCAAGGCGTCAACGTTATCACCCAAAAGTTGGTACAAACGGGCATCAGTAAACAACCAGATGGCGAGCTGGGCATTGCAGATGATATTTTAAGTCACCGTCAATTGATGCAGATGCCATTACAGCCATGCGATCTGGACTTTACCACCTGTCCTTATCGCTATGAGAAGCCTGCGTCTCCTCATCTGGCTACTAAGCTATCAGGAGAGATACTTGATCCTGATATGATTACTAACGCTACCAAGCGCCTGCAGGCACAGTATGATGCGGTGCTACTAGAAGGTGCAGGTGGTTTACTTGTGCCAATTACAGAGAATCTACTCACGTTGGATTATATCGCTGAGCGAGGCTATCCTATCGTCTTGGTCACCTCTGGCCGACTGGGCAGCATCAATCATACGTTGCTTAGTTTAGAAGCCATAAAATCGCGCGGCTTAATGATCCATAGTGTGATTTACAATCATATCCATGATGATGCTGAACAAACGGATGCTGAGATTGCAAATAGTACCATTGATTTTTTGCAGGCGTATTTGGCGCGCTATTACCCCAAAGCGCACTGGCTGGTCTTGGCCAAACAAGCAAATGAACATTCAGATAAGGCTGACATAGCGTTGCCAACAGCGTTTATCTAAGTTTTTAAGGTGTCTTTTAGGTAGTCATAGTCATTCTAAAAATAAGCTGAAAAGACATTCCCATACAGGCGTTAGTTTTGCTATACTAGCGCGCTTGGTAGACTAGGCGATCGCCGCTGCACACTGGCAACAGATGAGCAGGGGAGGAAAGTCCGGGCTACATAGGGCAGCGTGCCAGCTAACGGCTGGGCAGAGTAATCTGACGACCAGTGCAGCAGAGAGTAGACCGCCTTTGGTATCCTAGATATCATCGGTAAGGGTGAAAGGGTGCGGTAAGAGCGCACCGCGTGGATGGCAACATCTCACGGCATGGTAAACTCCACGCGTAGCAAGACCAAATAGGCATCGGCATGGCGCGGCCCGCGTTCGATGCGGGTAGGTTGCTTGAGCGTATCAGCGATGATACGCCTAGAGGAATGATCGTCCACGACAGAACCCGGCTTATCGGTTTACCAAACCTTTTTTATCGTTTGTCGTAGTAATCGTTGCAATTAATCTGAATGACATTCGTTTTTTTGCAAAAAATGCCCATTAGGGGTTGACGGCGGTCAGCAGCTTGGGCATAATGTGCAGCCTAAAACGGCGATGTAGCTCAGCTGGTTAGAGCGCACGACTCATAATCGTGAGGTCGAGAGTTCAAGTCTCTCCATCGCCACCATATATAGCAGTATTAAAAAAGCCAATCTCTCGAGATTGGCTTTTTTTTGCCTGAAATAATCTTTCATTTACAAGGTTTGTATGTGCTATTGCTTAGTCAAATACTCCTTGTTAGATGTCTGTCAGTCTCGCTTACTTGATAAATACTTTCTCTGCTACTAAAATCGCCTTACTTTGCAGTAGAAAACTGCTAGAATACTCTTTGGTATGTGCGTACAAGAGCGCAGCAGAGTTACCGTACTAAGTACTGGGCTTCAGGCGAGGTTATCCATTCTAAGGATTACGATCGACACAACAGCTGACCTATAGCATACGTTTTAACGAAGCATACCTATCTTATCAAGTGTACTTGACCATATTTATCTCTTATCTTTATTCTATCACCTTTAATTTAGTAGGCGCTTTGTGACTGCATTAGCCAATATTCGTAACTTTTCAATCATTGCCCACATTGATCATGGTAAGTCGACCCTTGCCGATCGTTTTATTCAGATGTGCGGTGCCTTGCAAGATCGCGAGATGCAGGCGCAGGTGCTCGACTCGATGGATATTGAGCGTGAGCGCGGTATCACTATCAAAGCACAATCGGTAACATTATTTTATGACCATCCAAATGGTGAGCGCTATCAGCTTAACTTTATTGATACGCCCGGCCACGTTGATTTCTCGTATGAGGTGTCACGCTCATTGGCCGCTTGTGAAGGCGCGCTATTGGTGGTCGATGCCGCGCAAGGCGTAGAAGCACAGTCGGTTGCCAACTGTTATACAGCAGTGGATCAAGGTTTAGAGGTGATGGCAGTCCTTAATAAGATTGATTTGCCGCAGGTCGAGCCTGAGCGTGTTATTCAAGAGATTGAAGATATTATCGGAATAGAAGCCATTGATGCCCCTCGTGTTTCAGCGAAATCTGGTCTGGGTGTCGATAAATTGTTGGAAGCGTTGGTTGAATTCATTCCAGCACCGACTGGCGACCGTGAAGCACCCTTACAAGCGCTTATCATTGATTCATGGTTTGATAGCTATCTGGGTGTGGTCTCTTTAGTACGTGTACGCCAAGGTACTGTGAAAAAAGGCGATAAGATTTATATCAAATCAACGGGCGATGCTCATCCAGTAAGCTCTATCGGTGTATTCACGCCAAAACCTGTCGATACGGGTATCTTAGAAGCGGGTGAAGTAGGCTTTGTTATCGCTGGTATCAAAGATATTGCAGGCGCGCCAGTTGGCGATACGATTACGCATGCCAGTACGCCTGATGTTGAACGTATCCCAGGTTTTAAACAGATCACGCCACAAGTATATGCAGGAATGTTCCCAGTCGATTCGAGTGATTTTGAAAAATTCCGTGAAGCGCTGCAGAAATTGCAAATCAACGATGCGTCATTATTTTTTGAGCCTGATACTTCAGACGCCTTAGGCTTTGGCTTTCGTTGTGGCTTCTTAGGCATGCTACACATGGAGATTATCCAAGAGCGCTTAGAGCGTGAGTATGACTTGGATTTGATCACCACTGCGCCTTCAGTTATCTATGAGATTGAAAAGAAAGGCGGTGAAGTCATCTATGTTGATAATCCATCAAGACTGCCTGAGCCTAACAATATTGAAGAGTTCCGTGAGCCAATTGCGCGCTGTCAGATTTTAGTACCGCAAGATTACTTGGGTAACGTCATGACGCTATGTATCGAGCGCCGCGGTGTGCAGGTCGATATGCGCTTTATGGGTAAGCAGGTTCAGGTTATCTTTGATATTCCGATGGGTGAGGTGGTCATGGATTTCTTTGACCGTCTAAAATCAGTCTCGCGTGGTTTTGCCTCACTGGACTATAATTTTGATCGTTATCAAGTGGACAAATTGGTTAAAGTCGACGTGCTAATCAACGGTGAAAAGGTGGATGCCTTGGCAATGATTGTACATCAAGACCAAGCACGTTTCCGCGGTAATCAGCTAGTGTCCAAGATGAAAGAGCTGATTCCACGTCAGATGTTTGATGTGGCGATTCAAGCCGCAATTGGTAGTCAGATCATTGGTCGTAGTACGGTAAAAGCCATGCGTAAAGATGTCTTGGCCAAATGCTATGGCGGTGACGTATCGCGTAAGAAAAAGCTGTTGTCTAAGCAAAAAGCAGGTAAAAAACGTATGAAACAAGTGGGTAGTGTGGAGATTCCACAAGAAGCCTTCTTGGCTGTCTTGCAAGTTGATAGTTAATAGACAGTGCTATTTCAGATAGTTTTTGTACATAGCAGCAGTTGAATATCGTTAATTTTATCGTCAAAGCAACTAGACAAACAGCACGTTAATAGGCAATTTGGTATGGATTTTGATTTCAATTTAATTTTAGTGCCGTTGACCATAGGCTTAGGAATTGTCTGGCTGCTAGATAAGCTGGCACTCAAGCAGCGCAAAACTCGCGGTCGAGGTCAAGAAAGTCTGTTAGTGCGATGGGCCTATGATTTTTTTCCTGTGTTGGCCGTCGTATTGATCGTACGCTCGTTTTTGATTGAGCCTTTCAATATTCCATCTTCTTCCATGGTGCCAACGCTATATACGGGTGATTTTATTGCGGTCAACAAGTATGCGTATGGCGTTCGTCTACCGCTAACGTATAATAAAGTTTTGGATACTGGCGAGCCTGAGCATGGCGATGTAGTGGTATTCCGTTATCCTGAAAACCCAAGCATCTACTATATCAAGCGCTTGATTGGCTTGCCAGGCGATACCGTCAGCTACAATCAAGGTACAATCTCTATTAATGATGTACCAGTGGAGACGACGCCTGTAGATTTTTCGGCAAGTGCAGAATTGACGTCACAACTTTATTTGCCAGGACAAGTTGGTCCAGGTCAGGTGCTCACAGAAGAGAGTGCTGCTGCGATGGGTCAGGAAGAAGAGGACGCCGCACAGTATTTTCAAGAGACACAGGGTAAAAACACACACCTTGTTCGCTACTTAAATGGTATGAACAGCTCACAGTATGCTCCCTTCCTACAACAACAATCACCAGAAGTTGTGAGTTCAGAAGGTACAGAGTGGCGTATTAAAGTGCCAGAGGGTCAGTATTTTGTCATGGGTGACAACCGTGATCGCAGTGCAGATGGTCGCTTTTGGGGTTTTGTCCCTGATGAAAACTTAGCGGGTAAAGCGGTCTATATATGGATGCACAAGCCACCTGGACTAAATCTACCAACCTTTGAACGCAATGGTGCTATTGATTAGTATTGTGAGTACTCTATTGGTTGATTTATCGATAATAGTTTTATGCTAATATCGTTACTATTCAATAAATAGCGTTTTACTATCTAAGTCATAGGTATAGAACGCTATTAAAAATAGTCATCTATCAATCGAGGATTTCCATCATGCAGCAGTTATCTGGTCTTGCCACGCAGCGCGGTGCTAGTGTGACAAACATCGTTCTCATTATTATGGTGTTGGGGATCGCGGTTAAACTCCTGGTGGCCATTGTGCCTGCTCAAATTGGTGACTATCAGTTGACTAAGCTCTTGAGTGCAGAGCTTAAAGTAGCCAATGACAATAACGAGACAGCCAAGCAATTCGTTGAGCGTGTTAATAAACAGCTATCCATCAATGCTGACTATGACACCAATGCAGAAGATGTATTCACTTTTACCAATAAAAAAACGGGCCAATTGGCCATTCATAAAGAATATGCAGTAACCAGTACGTTCTTTAGCAATGTCGATATTGTGAATCGTTTCGAAGGAGACATCGATATGGCTACAGCAGAATAAATAATTATAAGATAGGACAGCGTTTTAGTGTCCTCAACAAAATCCAATATAGACTCTTATTAAACTAAATCTGTAAAACAGAAGGGATAACCACAAGCCACGCATGAAACCAACTTCGCAACATTCCCAAGCGGTTCTTACTCCTAAAAAAAATAGCACGTCTGTCGACACGCTTGTTGTTAGCTCAGAATTTACTCAGCGCTTAGCAGTCTTAACGCGCAAGTTAGGCTATGACTTTAATGATTTGAGCCTGCCAAAGCTTGCCTTGACGCACCGCTCATTTGACAGCAAAAAAAATTATGAGCGCCTAGAGTTTTTGGGTGATGCGCTTTTGGGCATGATTGTGGGTGAGGCTTTATACCATCGTTATCCTAATCAAAACGAAGGGCGTCTAACCCGTATGCGTGCAACTTTGGTCCGCCAAGAATCATTGGTTATTATCGCGCAAAATCTAGAGCTGTCTAACCATCTGATATTAGGCGTGGGTGAGCGTAAGGGTGGCGGCCGTAATCGTGCTTCTATATTGGCGGATGCGGTAGAGTCTTTGATTGGAGCCATCTATTTAGACAGTCAAGATATGGATATCACTCGTCATTGCGTACTCTCTTGGTATGGAGACTTGATTGACAACGTTAATGACCAAAAAGCACTAAAAGATGCAAAGAGCCGTTTGCAAGAGTGGTTACAGTCTAAGCAATTTGATTTGCCAAGCTACGAGCTTATGGAAACACGTGGCAACGCTCCTCATCAAATCTTCGTGGTACGCTGTCACGTGAATATTCAAAACTGCCCTGATATTACTGAATCTGGTGAAAGTCGCCGCATCGCTGAGCAAAAAGCAGCAGAACTTATGATTAATCAGCTGCACAAGCTTCCAGGATCCGCTAAAAAACGCTCTTAGCGAATATTCGCAGGTGATTACAGGCATATTTCTGAGTCAACAATGCCGCTTTTGCGTGATGAGACCTGAAGCGGCATAGACCTAATTTACCTTGTATACTACTTATTTCAAATATTACCAGCTGATATCCAATAGTAACTACACCGACAAACTATTAAGTCATATTTGGCTGGATATAAACCTTATAGGATCAACTTATGAGCAATCACCCTGATGTGCCATCGAATAATGAAGATAGTACTCAAAATATGATTGAAAATACAGATGTCGATACGAATGCAGATAGCGTAGAAGATATCACAATCGACAATGATATGGCGATTGAAGAATTTTTTGCGCCAAATACGAATGCTCGTATGGCTGATGACTTCAGAGCTGGTTATGTTGCCATTGTTGGACGTCCAAATGTGGGTAAATCAACGTTGATGAACCACTTATTGGGTCAAAAGCTGTCTATTACCTCACGTAAGCCGCAAACGACGCGCCACCGTATTCATGGCATTTTGTCCAATCACGAGATGCAGGCGGTGTTTGTCGATACGCCAGGTATCCATCGCAATGAAGTACGTGCGATTAATGAGCGTATGAATAAAGCGGCAGTATCTGCTCTAGTAGATGTTGATTTGGTATTGTTCGTTGTTGACTCAGATCAATGGCGTGATGATGATCTATTGACGCTGCAAAAGCTTGGTGAGACCGATTTAACGATCGTACTGGTCATTAATAAATCAGATACTTTAAAAGATAAAGGCAGCGTATTGCCGCTTATTGAAACCTTTAATGAAAGTTTTGACTTTGCTGATATCGTTCCAGTATCGGCGCTCAAGAACCAAAACTTAGATCGTTTGCAAGAAGTGATTGCCTCACATTTACCAGTTGCTGCACCTATTTATGATACAGAGCAAATCACTGACCGTTCAGAGCGATTCTTAGCGAGCGAAATCATTCGTGAAAAAATCATGCGTAGTGCTGGTGATGAAGTGCCATACGACTTGACTGTACAGATCGATGCGTTTAAAGATGAGCCTGCACACACTGATCCAAAGACAGGGCGTCCACGTAAAGCATGTACCTTTATTGATGCAACTATCTATGTTGAGCGCAGTGGTCAAAAAGCCATTGTCATTGGTGATAAAGGCCAGCGCATCAAGCAAGTCGGTATGGATGCTCGTAAAGACATGGAGCAGCTGTTTGACAAAAAGATTATGCTAACGCTATGGGTCAAAGTCAAACGTGGCTGGTCTGATGACGAACGTGCATTAACCAGTTTGGGATATTGATAGCAATCACGCATAGTACGGTAATGCTACTATCCATATGTTAAATGCTGAGGTAATAAACGATGCGTAACGAAGCGTTAATTGGCTATTTATTACATCAGCGTCCTTATCAAGAAAAGCGTGCGTTGTATTATCTTTTTTCTCAGCAGCATGGTGTGATACATGGTGTTGGAAAAAAAGGCGCGCCGTTATTTATGCCTTTACAGCTATTTGCCACTGGCAAACGCGACCTAAAGACATTCACTCAAATCCAGATTACTTCGCAAACTACTCCTCAAACAAATAACGAGCAAAAAGAGGGTGCCCCTGCCATACTTTCTACTGTGCCTTATAGTAATATCAATGGACAGCATCAATATGCGGCGTTGTACCTTAATGAGATACTGTGGCGATTGTTACCGACCGAAGATCCAATGCCGGTATTGTGGCAACATTATCAGGACAGTCTACAGCAGTTGAAGCAACCTTTAGATAACACTGAGCTTCGTTTATGTTTGCGCCAATTTGAGCAGCACCTATTCAATGAGTTGGGTTTTACCTTAACGCTAACGCATGACAATATCGAAGATACTATCGAACCTGATTGTGTGTATCGCTTTTTACCTGATGTGGGGTTACTGCCAATCATGCAGGATGCTATAGAGTCTGAGCATTTGGATAGTACTACCGGACAAACTATACTTAAGGGTATCGATGTTATTGAGATGGCTTACCTAGGTATCACTAAAGCAACGCTGAATAATTGGTCAAAGCTACATCGGAATCTGATAGATCATCTACTTGATTATCAACCATTACAAAGTCGGCTGCTATGGCAACAGCAGCAACGTTATCAATAAAGACGTTATCATTTTTAAATCTATTGAGTTTAGGCCATGGCTTAACTTGTGGGAATATCGATACTGTTGCCTAGGTCGATAGTATTGATGAGTTAAATATAGAACACGCTATGATTTAGGATTATAGCAAGCTGTTGTTATGGTAAAAAATGCGATGTATTAAAATGCTTAAAGGTAATGTACTTGCTACTTTGTCCGCATTCAATTACCCATCACAATCGGTAGGGTGGTCTTGATTAAGCTTCTGACTGACTCGACCGTTTTGATTGAAAGAAATTTGGTACATTGCATCATTATAGGTAGATGTAGGGCAGTACTTGATATGGCCGAAGTGACCTCGAGGTTTGCCGCTATCACCCCAAAATTTGATGTAATGGCGACCCGCTCCGACTCTGAGTTTCAGTGTACTATATTTTAAATTAAAATATTGATTGAGTACTAGAGTATCAGCATTTGTATCGAAGTTTTTGTTACCGTTTTTGTCTACGAATAATATAAGCATGTTGTCACTATTGCGGTCGCATTGTATACCGTCATTCGATAAACAAACCAATACATCTTGTCTAGTGATATAGCTTTCAGCTTTTGCCAAAGCGAGGGCGTTTTCTAATTGGGTTTTGACGCGTTTGGCTTCCATACGCGTTAATTGCGTCAATATGCTTGGCGTTGCAATCGCTACTATGATAGCAAACACCGTTACAGTAACAATCAGCTCAACAAGAGTGAAGCCATTCCTACCTTTAGCGCTTAAAGCTTGCAAATGCATTGCAGAGCGTTTATTACATATAGTTAACTGGTGTAGTGGAGCGTACAACTGATTTATTCGAAATATTAGCCTATCATGACTAAGCATTCCCTTCATAAAAGTAGATACAGGTAAAACCACTATCAGTAATCTGCGATAATTTGATGATGTTTTATAAAGCGATTTCATAGATTGCTACATCCTATGGCTTCAGACTTTCCAAATAGAATAATCGCGCTTATTTGCAATATCTAGCTAATCCATTATGTAGAAAAAATACTTGATAAAGACTAGTATTTTGGTTTGTTGGCAGTATACAAAATTATTACTTTTCTATAAGTTACTTCGAATATCAAATAATGTCGACTATCGTAATATAAACAGAATATATGTCTATTGTCAAAAAATGTTTCAATTAGTGAATAATGTGCATTAGGAATAGAGAAAAATTATTAATTGTAATAAAATATGTTCAAACGATAGGTGCTAGTTAATTTAGTATCTATCGTGAACTGACATACAAAAGATAAAAAGCGTAAGGTGTGTTAGTTCTAAGTAACTTAGAATGGCTATTGTGTTTTAGTTACAACATTATCGTGTAATAATGTGTAGCTCGTTAACGAAAAAAGTTGTAAACTGAATGGATAATCGCTAAGCTACTTCTTAATTGGTTTTGCTTTGTAACCTAAAATGCGTAAAAGATGTCTAATTTAGAGCGTCTTGAGAATCGGTTTTGCTTAATGCATCACTAAAATTATCCTTTGGAGGAAGTCCATGAAACTGAATAAAATTGCTCTAGCACTGTTCGCTGTAACAGCTGCACCTCTAGCAGCTAATGCTGGTGTTACTATTAGCCCACTATTATTAGGTTATCACTACAGCGAAGGCGCTGATGATGATCAAGCTGAATTACTAGGCGACTATAGTGGTAATGGTGATAGCTACTATAAAGAAGATGGTTTATACACTGGTGCAGCGTTAGGTATCGAACTTACTCCTTCTACTCAGTTCCAAGTAGAGTATGGTGTATCAGATACTGATGCTATCCGCCAAGACGGTTCTGATAATTTCGACGCAGAACAAGAAATGATCTCTGGTAACTTCTTAATTGGTACCGAAGAGTTCACTGGTTATACTGATAGCGCTCTTAAGCCATATGTATTAGTTGGTGCTGGCCAATCTAAACTTGAGATTAAAGACTCTTCAGGTGACAAAGTTAGTGGCACTAAAGACACTATCGGTAACCTAGGTTTAGGTGCTATGTATCGTATCAACGATGCACTAAGCCTACGTGGTGAAGCTCGTGCGATTCATAACTTTGACAACAACTGGTGGGAAGGCATGGCTTTGGCCGGTCTAGAAGTTGTACTTGGTGGCCATCTAGCACCTACAGTAGCTGTACCGCCAATGGAAGAGCCAATGGTTGACAACACTCCAGTAGTTGTTGTTGAAGCTGACCTTGATTCTGACGGTGATGGCGTACCTGACAGCATGGATGCATGCCCAGGCACTCCAATGAATGTAGTGGTTGATGAGCGTGGTTGCCCAGTACCAGTAGATATTACTGATGAGCTGAAAATGGAACTACGTGTATTCTTTGATAACGATAAATCAGCTATCAAAAACCAATACAAGCCAGAAATCGCTAAAGTAGCAGAAAAAATGCGTGAGTACCCTAACTCTACAGCTCGTGTAGAAGGTCATGCATCTAAAACTGGTCCTTCAGCACGTTACAACCAACGTCTATCTGAAGCTCGTGCCGTTGCTGTTAAATCTATGCTAACTAATGAATTCGGTATTGCTCCAAACCGTCTATCAACTGTTGGTTATGGTTATGACCAACCAATCGCATCAAACGATACTGAAGAAGGTCGTGCTATGAACCGTCGTGTTTATGCCATCATCACTGGTGACAAAACGATGACTGTTGAACAAACTAAAGATATGGTTGTTCAGTAAGTATTAGATAATTAATCGTATAGTTAGATATATGGTTACAAAAAAAGCCACCCAATTGGGTGGCTT
>NZ_LNDJ01000061.1 GCF_001444505.1 Psychrobacter piscatorii
GCACTCGTCTGCCTTGTACCACTTTTAGTATTGATTGACTATAGTTGGTTACTGTCTCTAGGTTGGAGGTTGCAACGATTGAGCCTATATATTTCATCATTTACTACGATGATAAGATTATTAAAAGTAAAGGTAGTGACATAAACCATAAATTATAAACAAAAAAATCCCCCTATCTAGGGCAGATAGAGGGAAGGAGAAACCTGACAATTACGATAACTTATAAAAACCAGTTAGGCGGCTTTTTTGCTGATACCAATAGAACGAAAAGCATTTTTCAAGTTATTGTTATGCTCAAGAATTTTTTGCTCAATCTTGGCATAATCATGCTTCAATTTATCATCAGCTTCATGCAAGCGATCAGCGAACTCTGTCTTTTTGAGTTCAATCGTTTTTGCTTTTAGCGCCTGCCACTCTGCAACAGTTTGTGTAAACGCATCGTATTCAAACTTAATACGATCTTGAAAGCTCTTCATCGCGTGAGGAAGATCAATGCCACTGTTAGTAGCCGTATCAATTTGCTGCTGTGCTGCTTTAAACTGCATTTGAACTTCAGCATGTTTGATCGTTGTATCATCCACAGTACGTAGATCAGAAGCCAAACCAATCTTTGACAAACCAGCAATCAACCATTTGGTTGGATCATACTGCCACCATTTCACACCATTACGATAGTCGTATTGGAAGAAGTGATGGTAGTTGTGATAACCCTCACCCCACGTAAAGATAGCCAAAAAGAAATTATCACGAGCAGTGTTGGTATCGGTATAAGGACGATTACCAAGCATATGACACAATGAGTTAATGAAGAAAGTAAAGTGATGCGTCAATACCAAGCGCAGCAAACCTGCCAACACAAGCGTGCCCCAAACATCACCCAACAACCAACCAATAGCCGCGACCAAACCAACGTTGGTGGCTAGTACCCATAGGCCATAATATTTATGCTGTACCTGTAGGACTTTGTCTTTGGTCAAGTCAGGAATGTTTTTGTAGTCAAAGTTGCCGCTAGGATAGTTACGTAGCATCCAGCCGATATGGCTGAACCAGAACCCGCGTTTTGCTGAGTACGGATCGTCCATCACATCATCGACATGACGATGATGAACACGGTGACCTGAAACCCAGTCAAATGCAGACCCTTGTACCGCTAGGGTAGATCCAAGCAATAAAAAGTTTTTGACGATTGGATGCGCTTTGTAAGCACGGTGCGCCAACAGGCGATGATAACCGGCGGTGATGCTAATGCCAGTCCATACCATAAAGACACCAAATACACCCCAGACAGGGGCGCTTACATCATGAGTAAACAAATACCATGGTGTAATGATAACAGCAGCAATCGGCGTCGTTACCAAAAAAGTCGCTGGAATCCAGTTGATTGGCGCTTTTGTAAATTCAAACTCACGCATATCAATGCTTTGCTCTTTTGTCAGAACATCCGTTTGCTCAGAAGCGTTAGTGTAGTTGCGTTTTGCCGTAGGCTGCTCGTCAAGAGCCATTTGCACTTTCTTTTCATCAAAACGAGTCTTGAAACGCGTGATTTGAGTGCTGGCGTTCTTTACAAAGGTATCACCAGATTTGATAGCGAAACGTAAGCCTTTAAGCGGTAAGCCAAGTGCTTTTTTTGCAATCATATAATATCCCTAACGGTATTAATTTAAGTCCCCATAGTACCTGAAAAAACATATAAAGTGAACACTTATACACTATAAAAATATTGCTAAATAACAATAACTTGTATGAATTATAGACTATATGAGTCAAAAATACCGATAACTTGTCAGGCATTAAGGGGAAGTGTAAGTAACGCTATAGATATGTAGGGACTGTAAGGGTGAAAAAAGAGATTTATCTAAAAGTGAAAAAATATGGATAGACGGTTCAAGGTAATAATAAATGACGTGGAAAGTCAGTAATAATCACGTCGGTATTCCAGCTTATAAGCTGTTCAATTGTATGGACATCATTGACCGTCCAAGCGCTTATAGGCAACCCATAACGGTGACTATGTTTGATAACGTCTTGTGTCAAAAGCGGATAATGAATACCCAATTGAACGCAGCCAAGCTGTAGGGCAGTGTATGTCGCTTTTGCCAAGGCAGTTGGCGTGCGAATCAATAATCCTCGCGGTATGCGAGATAATAGTTTGTGGCGTTGCAACCGATTATGCAGCTCCACATCAAAGCTGGTCAGCACCACTGGTAAGCTGGCAAGCGGTGTATCGATAAGCTCTTGCGCCAGTGCATTGACCAATACTGCATAATTGGTTCGATTGTGCGTTTTAATCTCAAGCTCAATCACCTTAAATCCGCTCAATACAGGCGCTATATTGGCTAAAGTCATGATTGGCTGCCCGAATTGTAAGCGGCACTGAATCTCTGTGAGCCCGAGCTGATCAACACGCGACTGTTGACCGCACATACGCTCCAAATCATCGTCATGGAACACAATCAAGTGACCATCGGCATTCAGTTGAATATCAAATTCAACCCCTGCCAAGCCTTGTGAGGTTAGATTTTGAGAATACTTAAAGCCTGAAAAGGTATTCTCTAAACTCTCTCCGCGAGCGCCACGATGACCTAATAAACGCGTGTTTTTAAAATTTACCATATCACATGACTACTGACTGATTTTACGACTCATCATATATCGTCATGACATCAACGTCTAATAGAATTTGTGGCGTGACAAATGCACTTTGTGTCTGATGATTTTTTAGTATTTGTTATGTTTTTGCAACCAAACGCAGGTTTTACCCATAATGAGGGGCGCTATTTGTATATCCATGGGCTACACTAATGACCATTTCAACCAAACACCGTATAATGATGTGGTTTTCAAATCTATCGCAGACCGTTAATGACACCATTGTTTTATAAGTCTGCCATGCAGTTTGAGAGTTAAATACTGTCTATCAGTGGCGGTAAGAACCAGTAAATTGGGAGTAAAGTAAATATGAGCGTAGCAAATATAAGTTTGAGCAAGTGGCATAAAGTGGCTGGAATCGGAATAGTATGTAGTTTGGCGCTTGCAGGCTGTGATCGCTCAGAGAAAGAAGATACTGCCGATACGGCAGAGATGACGGAACAAGAGCCAGTAGCGACCGAAAGTGCCGTCGCTCCTGCTATCAATTGTGATGACCCGATGGTACAAGACCGTCTCAAATCTGCTTTAAAAAATACGCTCAACCAACAGGCACAAGCGTTGGCTGCTAATTATGCAAATGATGCCGAGATTAGCCTACAAAGCGGCGTTGTCACTGAAAAAATCAATGGCGTGGTTATCGATGTACAAAACGCTGCCATACTACAAAAAGCCAATGACAATGGTATGACAACGTGCCAAGCAAGTGTCAGCATGACATTGCCAAGTGAAGACTTGTATCAAGCCAGTCAAGTGCAAGCGGCTAACAATCAGCCAAGCCTGCAATCTCGTTTGGCGCAAGACAATATCCGTATCAATAACAACATGCTCGTTGATGACGCCTTTACTTATGTTGTCGGTACTCAAGGCGGGCAAGTGCGCACGCGTATTGCTGGACAGCCAGCGTTGATTACTGTGGTTTCAGATGTGATGGCAGGCTCTGTGTTGAAATCTGCGATGGATGAGGAGCGTGCTGAACGACGTGCAGCAGCCCAAAGCAGTAACAATAATACTCAAGCAGCACCCGCTCGTCAGCAGCCTAGAACCATCACGCCAGTTGAGCCAATTCGTCCTACTGAACCTGCGACGCCGCCAACCATCAATAAACCGACCAGCAACCAAAACAGCTCGACAGAAAACAATCAAGCAGCGGCTACTACTGAGACCAAAAAACCAGTAACGCCAGCGACGCCAAAAGCAGTGCCGAAAGATGAAACCATCGATATGGTCATCATTGAAGATGATAGCGCTACTTACTAATTTGCAATTTTATGAGTAGTTAGCAACAGGTAGTCGATAGATATTGCTAAGTAATAAAAACCCCGTAACATGACTGCTGCGGGGTTTTTTATCAGCGAAAAATCAACCTAGTTCAGAGAATGCTAGCAAGATTAGGTTTGATTCATTAGCGATTGTCAGCGAAGTTTTGCAAGACTTGACTGTCCCATAGTACTTCAGAGACTTGTTCGGGATCTGTACAAAAGCGCGCGGCGACAAACAACCAATCAGACAAACGATTGATAAAGCTGATGGCAGTGCGGCGTATGGCTGCTGGGCGCTGCTCTTGTAATAACACAGCTTGGCGCTCAGCTCGGCGACACACACTACGTGCTACATGCAACTGGCTCACCAGTACAGAACCTGTGGGTAAAATAAAGTCTTTTAGTGGTGGCAGCGAGGTATTCATCATATCGATTTGTTGCTCTAGCCATTCGATATGAGTGGCATTGACGCCCTCATATTCTGGCATGGCAAGCTCACCGCCAATATTGAACAATAGATGCTGAATAATAACTAAGGCTTGAGAAAAATCCTTACTAATCGATTGGCCTTTGCTTCTTTGTAGTTGAGCACGCACCAGTCCGATATGTGAGTTGAGCTCGTCGATATCACCCATGACACCGAACAGATTGTCAGCTTTACTGAGGCGACTGCCATCAGCCATACCCGTGCTGCCATCATCTCCAGTACGCGTGTATATTTTGCTTAATCGATTGCCCATCTTTATATCCTTAACGGTTTTATGATTGAATGGTGGTAGTTGCCTGCTCATTGTAGTATTTTACGCCTGTTTTCGCTAAGATAATGGGTTACGTTAAAATTATAATCATATCATCGGTACGGCTTGCTTACTTGCTGCGGCTGATATTTTCAATCTATTTATTATATTTATGCTAAAAGGCTCTTTTATTATGACCACACCACTTGCAGATGCGATGTCTCAACTTGCTATTTATGACTCACTGACTGGCGGCAAACGTCCGTTTGAACCGCTCAAAGCAGGGAAAGTGGGTATGTATGTGTGTGGTATGACCGTCTATGACTATTGTCATATCGGGCACGCTCGAATGATGATTGGGTTTGATATGGTGGTACGTTGGCTCACCCAATTGGGTTATGACGTCAATTACGTGCGCAATATCACTGATATCGATGACAAAATTATTGCGCGCGCCGCCGAGAATGGCGAAGAGATTGGGGCGTTGACCCAGCGCTTTATTACAGCGATGCATGAGGATTTTGCAGCCCTTGGCTGCTTGGCACCTGATGCCGAGCCGCGCGCGACTGATCATATCGATGATATGCAGCAAATGATTGAGACGCTGGTCACAGGTGACTATGCGTATGCAGGCGACAATGGCGATGTCTACTATGCTGTTGATAGTTTTGCGAATTATGGCAAATTGTCTAAGCGCAATCTTGATGAGATGCAGGCAGGTTCACGTGTCGATGTCGAAAATGATAAGCGCAACCCATTTGATTTTGTGCTTTGGAAAGCGGCGAAACCTGATGAGCCGCAGTGGGCGTCACCTTGGGGACAGGGGCGTCCGGGTTGGCATATTGAATGCTCGGCCATGTCGACCAAGTGCTTGGGCAATACCTTTGATATTCATGGCGGCGGTCATGACTTGCAGTTCCCGCATCATGAGAATGAAATTGCCCAGTCTGAGGCAGCGACGGGTTGTGAGTACGCGCGTAACTGGATGCACGTCGGGTTTATCAATGTTGACGGCGAAAAAATGTCCAAGTCGTTGGCCAATTTCTCAACCATTCGCGATGTTATAGCAAAATACTTGCCTGAAACGGTGCGTTTTTTCTTATTATCAAGCCATTATCGTAGCCAAGTAAATTTTTCAGATAGCGCATTAGATGAAGCTCATAATAGCCTAAGCAGACTGTACAATGCACTAAAAGTGGCTGAGCAGCAAAAAGGGCAGACAATCACAATCGATGATCGCATCATGACAGACGCCTATAATACGGCTGCTGGACAAGATTTTATCAAAGCCATGAATGATGACTTCAATAGCTCAACAGCGATTAGTGTTTTATTTGGTCTGGCACGCGACATCAATAAAGCCATCAAAGCTGAAGAAGTCGAGACAGCATGGCAGTTGGCACAGCAATTAAAAGCATTGGCGCAGGTGTTGAATATCTTACAACAACCTGTGCAGCAGTTTTTGCAAGCGGTGATTGGTGATAAAGCAGAATATGGTTTGACTGATGCGGCTATTGAAGGGTTAATCGTCGAGCGTGCAGATGCCAAAACCAACAAAAACTTTGCGCGTGCTGATGAAATACGCGAGCAGCTAAAAGAGGCTGGTATTGAGCTTGAAGACAGCCGCGCTGGTACAACATGGCGCCGCGCATAGATATATAGACGCTGTGCATCAGATTACATACGCATGCTAATAAATTAAGTCAGCTCACGCTGGCTTTTTTTTGCAGAGTGCATTAGGTTAAAGCATACCGAATGCACTTTTTATATCCATTCCTTTTATATCCGTTCCTTTTGTAGACCAGTGGCTTTGAAAATATGAATACTCTTAAAAATAGTAATGCTGATGATCGTGGCATAGCAATGGATATTGACGGTGGTCACCGCCGCGATGTAGAGCGTAATAATATCCGCTACAATGCACTGCAGGTAGTTTTAGGGTTTCTTATTATAGCCATCAGCGCTATCTATATACCTGCCAGTGCGGCAAATGAGGAAGGCCGCTCACAAGTCGCTAGCAAACCTGACAATTTGGCTGAGTACGCTGTCCAACAAATAAATACAATCAAAGACGAAAATATTAGCGTCTCTGGTATTACCGAAGAGATATTTGATCCCACTGAGCGTAGCGCGGTACAGCAAGCAGGGACGTTGCAAGGTGATGTGGGACTGACAGGGGAGTATAGCGAGAATTACTATTTACTCAACAAGCTCAATGTCGGGTTACCACCATTAGCTGAGCCACCAAATTTGGCGACGCCGCTTGCGACTTTGGGGTTTTTTCAATCTGCGGTGATGAAGCAGCAGTATGATTTGGCCGCTTATGCACTCAATATGAATCTGATTGATGAGAAAAACCAGCGTACCCGTTCGCTTGATTTGACCAAGCAGCTTGATTTTCTGCTATCTGAAAAAGAGCTATACGTATTTGATGATATGCCCGATCGTCCTGATGGTCTGATCGAACCACCACTGGGTAACGATAGTAGTGTCATGGGTATCCCTAGACGCTCTATCCAGCTGGGTTATATCGAGTACCGAGAACGCCGTGTTCCTGTTTACTTGGAGCGGGTAAAGGTAGGTGATCAGGCGCCAGTTTGGATGTTCTCTGCGCAGACAGTGGGTAATATTGAAAATCTTTATAAACAATATCATCCATCGGAGTTTGAGCGTTATCTACCTACTTGGTTAAAATTCCAGTTTTTTGGTATTGCCTTATGGGAGTTTTCAGCGCTCATCCTGTTTTTCTTATTTACTATGGGCGTAGGTTGGATACTAAGTAAAAGCAC
The DNA here is from genome assembly GCF_001444505.1 of Psychrobacter piscatorii. GTDB lineage: Bacteria > Pseudomonadota > Gammaproteobacteria > Pseudomonadales > Moraxellaceae > Psychrobacter > Psychrobacter piscatorii_B. The sequence goes on from NZ_LNDJ01000061.1 coordinate 7,435, forward strand.
GGAAAAACTCATCAGCCGTTATGTTGATAATGAAAAATACAACATCTCTGCTGGCAGTGCCAATGGCGTGGCAGATTTGGCCAATAAGCTAACCGTGCCTTTGACCTTTACCATCAGTTTTTCGCTCGTTTTTACCTTAGTTTCTGGTGGTTTTCCTTATCTAGATGCAGTGGCTTCATCAACCCGTCCGCTGATTTGGACGGGGTTGGTATTTAGTGCGATGTGGCTAGGCATTCGTACTATTAATTTTTTTGCCAATCGTTACCAAGACATGCAGATTGAAAACCTAGGAGAGGAGCATTTTGATAAAGTGCGCCGTCGTCGCACTTATGTGTCGATATTCCGCCGCGTTTTCATTTTTGTCATGATATTGGGTAGTATCTGGATAGGACTGAGTGAGTTTGCCAACATGGAAGGTCTTGGCAAAACCTTACTGACTTCAGCTGGTATTGCTGGCGTGGTTATTGGTATCGCCGCTCAGCCTATATTGGGTAACATCATTGCTGGGGTGCAGGTGGCAGTGACGCAGCCTGTACGGATTGGCGATAGCGTGATAATGGATGGTAATTTCAGCACTGTAGAAGACTTGCGTTACACTTATGCGGTACTCAAAACATGGGATGAGCGTCGATTAATTGTGCCGATGCGCCAGTTGATCACTGAAAGGGTAGAGAACTGGTCACATACAGAAGTGCATCAGACCTGTCCTGTGTTTTTATACATTGATTATGGTGCAGATATAGAGGCCATTCGCCAGCAGTTTATCTCAGTAACTAAAGATAATGAGCTTTGGGACAACGTAACTGAGCCCGAAATATTTGTCGTTGAAGTGACAGAAAACACCATTCAACTGCGCGGTGCTGTTTCAGCAGTAGGTCCCATAGAAGCATGGACGCTCGCTTGCGAAGTGCGTGAGCAGATGCTTGGCTACTTGCATCAGCAGCAAAACAAGTATTTGCCGACAGAGCGTTTTACGTTAACAGAAAGTCTGTAACGTTCAGGGAGCTATTCGCTATAAAAAAGCGTCATTAAACATATAGTGTATGTTTATTATCGATGAAGACGTATTTGTGTAAAATAATCTGACAAATATAGTATGTCAGAGAGGTGCTTATTTGTTATAATGTGGCGTTATTTTTATAGGATAACTGAGTGGTTAGCCATGAGTCAGCACTGTGTATGCAGTTGCAATGATTGATATGCCTAACTCTGAGCTCCTACCCATCAAAATAACCACCACTAGGGGTCTGTATGTTGCGAATTGTCGATGAAGCCTTAACCTTTGATGACGTTTTATTATTGCCAGCCTATTCTGAAGTTCTGCCAAAAACTGCCGATCTGTCTACCCGTTTGACCAAAAACATCACGCTAAATCTTCCGCTGATCTCTGCGGCTATGGATACAGTCACTGAGTCTGAGATGGCCATTACCATGGCACAGCTTGGCGGCATGGGTATCTTGCACAAGAGTATGGATATCGAAAAGCAAGCAACACAAGTACGCCGCGTCAAAAAATTTGAAGCGGGTACGGTTGTTGACCCAATCACCGTACATCCAGAGATGACGATTGGTGAATTGCTACGCTTGACGCAAGACAATAATATCTCAGGCGTACCTGTGGTCGAAAAGGGTACAGACAACGTAGTAGGTATCGTGACTCACAGAGATTGGCGTTTTGAGACCAACTTGTCATTGCCAGTTAGTCAGATCATGACACCAAAAGAGCAATTGGTCACCGTACATGAAGGTGAGAGCAACGAAAATATCAAAAGATTGCTACATGAGCATCGCATCGAAAAAGTCATCGTTATCGACGACAACTTCCGCTTACGTGGCTTAATTACGGTCAATGATTTTGCCAAAGCCGAAAACAATCCAAATGCGTGTAAAGACGAGAAAGGTCGTCTGCGTGTTGGTGCAGCGGTTGGTACAGGTGCAGACACGCAAGCACGCGTCGAAGCATTAATCGCTGCTGATGTTGATGTGATCGTAGTGGATACGGCGCATGGTCACTCAAAAGGCGTAATTGACAAAGTCTCTTGGATCAAGAAAAACTATCCGCATGTTCAAGTTATCGGTGGCAACATCGCAACAGGCGAAGCGGCACTTGCACTACGTGATGCTGGCGCTGATGCGGTAAAAGTCGGTATCGGCCCTGGATCTATCTGTACCACGCGTATCATTGCCGGTATTGGTGTACCACAAATATCAGCTATTGATAATGTTGCTAGCGCATTAAAAGACAGCATCCCATTAATCGCTGATGGCGGTATCCGCTACTCAGGTGATATGGCAAAAGCGATTGCGGCTGGTGCATCGTGCATTATGGTAGGCTCACTAATGGCTGGTACGGAAGAGGCACCAGGTGAAGTTGAGCTGTTCCAAGGCCGTTATTACAAAGCTTACCGCGGTATGGGTAGTCTGGGTGCGATGTCTGGATCAAACGGCTCATCGGATCGTTATTTCCAAGATGCCAAAGATGGCGTAGAGAAGCTCGTACCAGAAGGTATTGAAGGCCGCGTTCCTTATAAAGGACCTGTCGCTGGTATTGTCAACCAATTGGTTGGTGGCTTACGCTCATCAATGGGCTATACAGGCTCTGCGACTATCGAAGATATGCGCACCAACCCACAGTTTATCAAAGTCACATCAGCAGGCATGAAAGAGTCGCATGTTCATGATGTACAGATCACGAAAGAAGCGCCGAACTACCGTGTAAACTAATCGGTATTTTATAGCTCTGCACTATTTGAGAACTGGCCCAGTTGCAGAGCTGTAGTGACGTTAAGATACAAACAGCCAACAATGCTTTGTTATTGTTGGCTGTTTTTTTTGTAGAATATAAAAGCATATTATTACAATAGCAGTATTGCCTGCGTATACGCTTGGCCTTTTATTTTTAGAACTGAGGAATATAAATAATGAGTTACTTTGGCACTGATGGTATCCGTGGAAAATTTGGTGAATTGCCTATTACCCCTGACTTTATTTTAAAACTGGGTTATGTGACTGGACAGGTGCTCATAGAAGCCAACGAAAATTCTACGCGCAAACCAAGTGTGGTCATCGGCAAAGATACTCGTCTCTCAGGTTATGTCATTGAAGGTGCTCTGCAAGCAGGTTTTAACGGGGCTGGCGTCGATGTTTATATGCTTGGTCCATTGCCGACGCCAGCGATTGCACATTTGACTCGCAGTTTTAATGCCGATGCGGGTGTGGTTATCTCAGCGTCACATAATCCTTATTATGATAACGGCATCAAGTTCTTCTCAGGTAGTGGCAAAAAAATCAGTGATGAGATGCAGATAGCAATTAATGACAGATTAACGGCAATCATGAGTGATGCTAATGGTAACAATGCCACGATGCCTATCCTTGACCCTGCAAACCTAGGCAAAAACCGCCGAATTGACGATGCAAAAGGTCGATACATTGAATTTTGCAAAGGCAGCTTCCCATATCAGTATGATCTTAGCCATCTGACCGTCGTGGTTGATTGTGCCAATGGTGCAGGCTATAGCGTCGCACCTAGAGTCATGCGGGAGCTTGGTGCTAATGTTATCGCTATCAATAACACTCCAGACGGCATCAATATCAATGCTGAGTGTGGCTCTACCCATCCTGAAGGTCTGCAAAAAGCGGTGCTTGAGCATGAAGCAGATGTTGGTATCGCATTAGATGGTGACGGCGATCGCATTGTGATGGTTGATGAGACAGGTAAGCTGGTTGATGGTGACGGTATCTTATATGTGCTCGCGACCCAAGGACTCACCAAAGCGCAAGGCGTCGTTGGTACGCTTATGAGTAATATGGGATTAGAGTTGGCACTAAAAGAAGCAGATATTGATTTTACTCGTGCAAAAGTAGGCGACCGCTATGTCATGCAAGACCTCGAAGCCAATGGCTGGATACTAGGCGGTGAGCCGTCTGGACATATTCTGTGCCTAGACAAAAGCCGTACAGGCGATGCAATCATAGCAGGGTTGCAAGTATTGGCTGTGATGCAAGCGCAAGGACGTGCACTGAGTGAGCTGGTCGAAGGGTTTGACGTACTACCACAGAAGCTGGTCAATGTACGCTTGTCTCAGATGCAAGATCCATACAAGCATGAAGAACTGGTCGCCGCTTTTGACAAAGCACAGACGACTTTAGAAGGTCGTGGTCGTCTTCTTATTCGCCAATCAGGTACAGAGCCTATGATTCGAGTCATGGTTGAGTCCGATGATGAGATAGAGTGTGATGTGATGGCAAATGATTTGGCCGATCTTATCAAGTCGGTATTAGGCTAATAGTATTCAAAGCTTAATATTCAAAGCTTAGCACTCAAGATTACAATGTTGAAATGTCATAATTTTATAATAAGGAATGACCATGAGCATGGACTTTACCGACCAACGCCTTTCATATGAAAAAGGCGCGCTTGATCAACAGTCAGTACCAGCGTCACCATTTGAGCTATTTAAGGCTTGGATGGATGAGGCAATAGCGCAAAAAGTGCAAGAACCTTATGCTATGAGTTTGGCAACTTGCGGTGCAGACAATAAACCTAGCGTCCGTATCGTGTTACTGCGTGAAATTACGGATACAGGTATTGTTTTTTATACCAATTATGACAGCGCGAAAGGACAGGACGTTGCAGCAAACCCCAATGCTGAAGCGCTGTTTTTTTGGCATGAGCTGGAGCGCCAAGTTCGCATTAGCGGTCGTATTGCTAAAATTGACGCTGAAAAATCTGCTGCCTATTTTCAAAAACGTCCACATGATAGCCAAATAGGTGCTTGGGTCAGTCAACCGCAAAGTGGCGAAGTCGCCAATCGTGAGGTGATGGAGCAAACGTTCGAGCAACTGCAAGCAGAATATGCAGATGGTATTAGCGTACCAACACCAGCGTTTTGGGGTGGGTATGAGATTACGGTTGAAAAAATCGAGTTCTGGCAAGGTCGCGCCAACCGTATGCATGACCGCATCGTATATATGCAAGATGGTGATAGCCAAAGCGCTGAAAGCTGGACGACCAAGCGTCTACTACCATAGTGTTTGGCTGATTTTGAAATCCTAGATCATTTAAAAATATAAAAAAGCCACTCTATATCCAGTTTCTCGGGTATTTAGAGTGGCTTTTTTATATCAGTTATTTGCTTTATTTGGCTTTATTTGGCTTTATTTGGCATTGGTATCGACATCCACAGAAACGGACATACCAGGACGCAAGCGTGCAAGCTCAGGTTGGTTCGGATCCAAGTCGATACGTACTGGGATGCGCTGCGCAATTTTTATATAGTTACCTGTCGCAGGATTGGCGGCACCTGCACTAAACTCACTGCCAGTGGCTGGTGAGATGTTGCTCACATGACCTGTGAATTTGGCACCGCCAAGCGCATCCACATGAATAGTAGCTGGTTCGCCGATTGCCATACTAGCTATTTGGGTTTCCTTAAAGTTTGCAATAATCCAAATGCCTTTTGGCACGATATACATGAGCTGGGTGCCCGCGCTAACGTACTGGCCTTCTTTGACACTGACTTGGCTCAGCTGACCGGACTCAGGTGCTGTGATGATCGTATTATCGAGATTAATTTGTGCTTGCTTCACACCTGCCTCAGCACTTTTGATATTTGCGTCCAGCGAGGGTTGGGTGCCACTGGTTTTGGCGCGGTTTTGTTGCGCGGCTTGTAAATTGGCTTCAGCCTGTTGCACACTTGCCTGTGCTTGAGCCAGCTTTGCTTTGATATGAGCCACTTCTGCTTTTGATACCGCACCGATAGCATCTAAGCCTTGATAGCGATTGACGTCTTCACGAGCGCTCTCGACATTGATTTTGGCGCTATATAAGTCTGCTTTGCGTGCTTCGATTTGTGCTTGGCTAGATTGCGTGTCTTGAACATTGGTAGAGCGGCTGGTGATCGCCACTTCAGTATTGGCCTCGGCTTGTTCAAGTTGCTGTTGAAACGTTCGATCATCTATTTTTATCAGTAGATCGCCCGCTTTTACATCAGCAAAATCCTGCACCGCCACTTCGGTGACATAGCCGGAAACTTGCGGACTAATAATAGTGGTTTGACCTTTGACAAAGGCGTTATTGGTTTGTTGCACCGTAGGCGTAAATGGTGGCAGCTTCCAAGCATATAAAATCAAGGCCACACCAATGACAATCAGCGCAATCAATAATCCCAAATTTAGATAGGATTTTTTCTTGGGAGACCAGCCAGCCGTATTTGATATCGGCTCTTTTGGCGGCATAGGCGTTTCATTATCATCGTCTTGATTTTCTATAGAGCCTTCTACAGAGTTATCCTCACGCACGCTATCAGGCGTATCAGTAGCTGCTTGTATCTCGGATGTATCCGTTTTCTTTTGCGTAGCGCTTGTAGCGGTCTCTACTGGAGCCGTAGCAGACTCTGTACGTATGTCTGTTGCTGGAGCATCAGTTGACGTCTGAGGTATTTTATTAAGCTCATTTGGTTTTTCTTGGCTCATGACATGCTCCTAAATGTTAATAAGCAGATATCTGATGGGTCTGACTATAAATAAATATGATAAAAAATCACTAAGATAATAAGTTGAATTATTTTGTTTCGCGCATCTTGGCGATGACGGCGAGCTCTTTGGCCAGTGGATTGCGCTTGTGGTAGCGGTTATAAAGATAATTGAGCAGCAAAATAATCGTAACGGCAGTAGCAAGACAGGCCATCAGAAAAAACAGGTCGCTGTATGCTGCGACCGTTGCTTGGCGCTGAATGCCTTGCAGTACTTGGCTAACTGCACCGATATTTGCTTGGGCCGCGTCAGTGGTCTGATTCGACAGCATGTTACGAGTGCCTGCCACCTGGGCGCTAAATGCAGGATCGCCCAAATTCAATGAGCTGACCATATCTGCATAATGCATTTGTGTACGAATGGTCGTAAATGCCTGAATGGCTGCCGCACCTGCCAGTCCGCCAACTGTTTGGGAGATGCCAAAAATCACTGAAAAACTAATAATATACGCAGGGCCACTGCCAATAGCCCGCAAAAACCCTTCAAAAACCAAAGGCCCCATGAAATACACTGCGGCAAAGGCAATCAAAAACTGGCTGAGATAAAACGTATAGGGTGCTGAATTAATAGACACACCAACATCCATCCAAGAACCTAAGGCAATCAATGCCACTGCAAAAATAACAGGTCGGCGCAAATCCATCGCATTGGTACTAAAAATACTAATAATCAAAGCCAGTGCACTGGCGGCTATAATAACAGCATAAAAAGTAACCAGCTGATCGTTACCGTAGCCGAGGTTAGCGAGCAATCCTGCCGCTCCGACGTTTTGCTCAGATAGCAAAATCCGCATGACAGCGCCCGTCACCATAAAGGCAATAATATTGCGGCTACGCATCCAGCGCACTTGTAGCATCGGATTTTTGCGATGCGTCTCAATCCATAACGCGATGCTAATCCCGACGATAGCAATCATCAGTGGATAGACGAGCCAAGGTGTCGTCCACCATAAAATTCGACCCTGTACCAAAACGACAGCCAATGCAGCCAGACCACTGGCGAAAAAACCAAAGCTTACAAAATCCAATTTCTCAAATACTTTTTCTGTATTCCCTGGTGGTAGCTCTAATATATTAATCAGCCCAAAACAAATCAGCGCCAGACCAAATTGAAATAAAAATAAGTTTTCAAGCTGACCGTCGATGGCGAGGTAGGGCGAGATGACACGTGATAATGGAATACCAAACTGTACCAAACCAAAACCCAATATGAGACCACTAGTACGTTTGACGGTTGGCATACCCTGAAGACAATAAAACAAGCCCAATACGGTCATGCCACTGGCGACCATACCACTAAGTCCCCTAGCGACAATCTCTAAATAATAGGGCTCAATGCTAATATTAGGTGTGTCTAACAAGTGACTGCTGATCAGCCACTGTAGACTGGTGGCGGCTAACAAAAATGACAGGGTGATTTTGCTAAAAAGCGACATGCCAAATTGCTGACGAATTTTGTACAGCAGAACGGTGATACAGGCATTGGTCATATTATAACTGACCGATATCCAACCACCTTCAGCTGGCGTTAAGCCTAGCTGACCCTGAATTTGCGTCAGGTTGGCGACAAGTAGACCATTTTGGAAGCTGGCTGTGAGACCCACAAAAATCCCAATAAGCAAATAAAACACTTTACGGCGTGCCGGATGGTCAGGATTGGCTGGAGAGCCCACCATTATTGGCTGTTCGTGGGGCTTAAACTGGTATTCGTTACTCATGGGCGTACCACAATCTGTATAAGGAAATAGAGTGATATAGGACAGATGCCAGACGGGGAGTCAGGTCAGTGCAGTTAGTATTTATAGCGTGAAAAGCCAGTCAACTCACTGATGGTATCTGAAAGATAACCCAAAAAATTCAGAAAGGATTTTATCATAACTTTTATCGTGCTTTTGTCATCGACACGTAATTCATGGATGGTGCTGAGCAATTTGTTTGGTTGCTCTATAGCTTAATGCTCTCGTATGACATTGATGACTATAATTCGATGGTTACTCATGCAATCATAAAATAAAGCACGCATAAAAAACAGCTCTATACAGAGCTGTTTGTGTGTATCGGAAAATTGGTCTGTCAGTTATGATGCAATGCTAAACGGATTGGTCGTACTTAGCCTCTAGCTGCATAGCGCGCTGATAGCTATCGAGACTGGCAAGCGCTTCAGCATACTGCCTGATATTCGAGTAAGCGTCGAGTTTTTGCCGCTTAGCGAGAATGATTAAGTCAAATGACAACATAAAGTCAGCACCACTTAGCTTATCACCCACAATGAAAGACTTACCTTTAACCGAAGCATCCAGATATTCAAACAATCTGGTTTTTTCTGTATCGATATAGCCATTCAAAAACTCATTGTCATCAATGCCTGCTTTTTTGGTAAATAGCTCAAGCATTAATGGCAACATCAGCGAGCTTTCTGCAAAGTCTATCCACTGCAGATAATATCCATAATCTGAACTATCTGTAGCAGGGCGCAGACGCTCTGGCGCAAATCGTTCAATCAATAACTCTGTAATCGCACCGGACTCAGCGTAAATCTGTCCATCCATCTCGATAACTGGAGATTTACCGAGTGGGTGAACTGCCTTCAGGGAATCTGGTGCCAAATGAGTCTTGGCATCGCGCTGATGACTGACCACTTCATAAGGCACGCCTAGCTCTTCTAAGAGCCAAAGCGTACGCAACGAACGTGACTGATTAAGGTGATGTAAGCGAATCATGATATTAACCTTTGAGCTTGTTGATCAAACGCTTAGCCGCTTCTTCTGATGAGGCTGGGTTTTGACCTGTGATCAATAAACCATCTTCGACCACAAACTCTTCCCAATCAGCGGCTTTTTCATAGTTACCACCGTTGGCTTTCAAGACATCTTCTACTAAGAAAGGCACCACGTCTGTTAGGCCAGCCGCTTCTTCTTCTGAGTTGGTAAAGCCAGTAACGGTTTTACCTTTTACTAAGTACTCGCCATCAACTTTAACGCTTTTAAGCGCGCCAGGTGCATGACAAACAAAGGCAACAGGCTTGTCTTGCTTGACGAAATTCTCGATCAATTCGATAGAGTTCTTATCTACTGCCAAGTCCCACAATGGACCATGACCACCTGGATAAAAGACTGAATCAAAATCTTCTACTTCCATGTCAGCAAGTTTCTTGGTATTGGCCAAGTGCTCTTGCGCCTCTTTGTCGTCTTTAAAACGCTTGGTATCTTTGGTTTGTGTATCTTCAGTATCGCTACTAGGATCTAGTGGTGGCTGACCACCTGCAGGAGACGCTAGAGTGACATTAGCACCCGCATCGAGAAACGCATAGTAAGGAGCTGCAAATTCTTCTAGCCAAAATCCTGTCTTTTTACCAGTATCGCCTAGACGGTCGTGTGAGGTTAGTACCATTAAAATATTCATAATTATCCTTATTTATTGTTTATATGTGAGTAAAGCAAATTATTAACAGCCACATTTTTATTGATAGAGGATTCATTCAAATGGCAAGCCAGATGACCAAAACGTTATCAGTATAAGTGGTGACCGCTAATATTATTCCTGCTTCAGACGTAACTTTCAGTAGTGATCTTAGCAAGTTATGTTGTTAAGTTGTTATTAACAATAGTTATTACCTATCGTCAATTATTTAACAGTCAATTATTTAACATAAGTTACTGAACGTCAGAGACCTTAACCACTGTTTTACCAAAGTTATCACCGTTTAACATACCGACAAAGGCTTCTGGTGCATTGTCTAGACCATCAGCGATGTATTCTTTGGTTTTGACGTCGCCTGACTCTACCCATTTGCTCATGGTTTCTAAGAACTCTGGGAAGTGGTCGCCATACTCTTCAAAGATAATGAAGCCTCTGACCGTGAGACGCTGACGGAGAATGAGTCCCATCAATTGACCTAGGTGGTCTTTGCCATCAGGTAGATCGGTTGCATTGTATTGTGAGACCAGACCGCATACGGGAATACGAGCATGATCATTTAATAATGGCATGACAGCGTCAAACACGTGCCCACCGACGTTTTCATAATAGATATCGATACCATCTGGGCAGGCCGCTTTTAATTGCTCAGCAAAGTCATCGGCTCTGTGGTCGATACAGACATCAAAGCCAAGCTCGTTGACCGCGAAATCGCATTTCTCTTTACCGCCTGCTACACCAACAGTGCGAAGACCATATTGATTACCCACTTGACCGACCGTAGCACCGACAGGTCCAGTGGCTGCAGCGACAACTAACGTTTCGCCTTTCTGTGGTTTGCCGATATCAGTCAGACCCATGTAACCAGTGAAGCCGGGCATACCTAACACACCTAAACCATAAGAAGGGTTTGCCATGTTTTTGTCCAGTTTCAGGACGTCTTCGCCATCACTGACACTGTAGTCCTGCCAGCCGGAATTTGATACGACCAAATCACCGACAGCAAATTTATCGATATTAGACTCAACCACTTGCGCGACTGTGCCACCCATGATGACGTCACCGACTGCTAATGGGTCTGCATAGCTTTTTGCATCGCTCATACGTCCACGCATATATGGGTCTAATGACAGATATACCGTGCGTAATAACATCTCGTTATCGTTTGGCGTTGGGATGTCGCTGGTTGTCAGATCAAAGTTATCAGCGGTTGGCTCGCCGTTCGGGCGGCTGGCAAGTTTGATTTGACGGTTGGTTTGTTGATTCTGCTCTTTATCGAAGCTCATAGTAGGACTCATTTATATTTATTCATTGTCATTATTATAGAGGTATTAGATGTAGTAACTACTCAGCATTGAGCTGAATAGCTACTATAAATAGCATAACGTTATGTAGTTATTGTTACTGTCGCGATTTTTCTTATAATTCTTCTGACAGTTCTTGCTATATCGCTTATTAAGACGCTTTGCTAGTCACAGCACGCTGTAAGATACGACGTGAGACGTCTAAATCGTTTTTGCCGTGCTCACCAAGTTTGACCATGTTATGTGCATCAAGTTGCTTGATAATTGGATCAATCGCTGACTCAGTCAAATCGACGTCTTCTAAGCTCACCGGCAAGCCAAGTTCGCGGAAGAAGTTTTCAGTATAGACAATAGCCGTTTCGATGATTGAATCGTCGTCTTGGTCAGTATCAGTGATGTTCCATACGTTACGTGCGTACTGGAGTAGTTTTTCTTTTTTGCTTTCTTTTAGCTCACGCATGACCGATGGCAAGACGATGGTCAAGGTACGTGCATGATCGATGGCGTGTAGTGACGTAAGCTCATGACCAACCATATGGGTTGTCCAGTCTTGTGGTACACCAGTACCGATCAGACCATTCAATGCCATTGTTGCTGTCCACATAATGTTCTTACGTGTTTCTAGGTTTTCTGGATCTTGCTTAACCACTAGGCCTTCATCAATAAGGATTTTGAGCAAGCTTTCAGCAAAGGCATCTTGGACTTTAGCATTGACTGGATAAGTCAGATACTGTTCCATCACATGGACGAATGCATCAGCAACACCATTCATAACCTGACGTTCAGGTAATGTAAGGGTTTTTACTGGATCTAGGATTGAGAATTTAGGGAAGGCTAATGGGTTACCAAATGGCAGTTTTGCTTGACGTTCGCTATAGTTAATTACGCCGCCTGAGTTCATTTCAGAACCCGTTGCTGGGATGGTCAATACTGCACCTAGGTCAATAGCAGAATCGATGTTTTTGCAATAACCTGTTAGCGCGTCCCAAGCTTGGTCACGTGAGACAGTACCATCTTCTTCAGTCAATGAAGATACGAGTGCCACAAATTTACTGCCATCAATTACAGAACCACCGCCAACTGCTAATAAGAAGTCGATGTTGTGCTCATTCACCATGTCGGCTGCTTTTAATAGTGTGGTGAATTCTGGGTTAGCCTCGATACCACCAAATTCAAAGACGGTACGGTCACCGCTAGCCGCTAATGCAGTTTTTACTTCATCCAAAGTACCGGTACGCTGTGCTGAACCACCACCGTAAGTAATAAGAACGCGTGCATCAGTAGGGACTAGGTCTGATAACTGTTCGATTTGACCTTCACCAAAAACGATGCGGACTGGGTTGTAGTATTGAAAGTTATTCATAAAATTCCTAATGTTGACAAAAATGGTTCCGTCAAATATGTTGACGTTAAACAAAGAATGGTAAGCAATGCTTATTTTACATTTGCTCTAAAGCTTGATGCGCATTGTACATCAATTAGACCAGTCGTCTAGTTATTCTTTATAAATGATTACAAAACTCTCATACAACGTTTTTATCAAGTATTGGGATTTTAAGTAACAATAGAATGTGTGGGCGCAAACATAAGCCCCCAATTTAGGGGGGGGCTCCAATATCAAGACCATTACTGTTTATTATCAACGTCCCATTTGAGTCGTCGTCATTTGCCAAATTTCCGCTAGGGGTGTATTCGTTTGGCTGATCTTAGCCATTAGGCTGGCACCAAGCCACGCAAAGTACCAACGCTTGGCCATACTCTCAGCTGAGATATTGTCGTGACGAGGGACCGAGCCATCTGTCCAACCTGCTTTGATTAGTTCAGCCAGCCATGAGGTGGTTTGTTGGTAGCCAGCATCAAGGGCTTTACGCATGGTTTCTGACATATCTGCCACTTCTGCGCTTAGCTTCACTACCAAGCATTTCTCGTGATCACAACCATTCTGCTGGGTGTCGTACCAGTTTTGGAAGTAATCATATAGCTTTTGCTGGGCGCTCACATTTTGTGCATCGATGATATCAAGACGAGCTTTATATAAGCTGAAGTAATGATTGATGATGGCCTCACCAAAGGCTTCTTTTGAGGCAAAATAATGATAAAAAGAGCCTTTAGGCACGCCAGCTGTGTCTAAGATTTGTTTGAGGCCGACAGCGGTAAAGCCTTTTTTGGCTATTAATTGGTAACCAGTGGCAAGCAAATGAGCTTTGGTATCGGGTGTGGTGCTAGTGTCTGTGATATTAGACATAAATAGAATTTTCTCCCTTGATAATCGTAGTAATAGGGTCGTCAGGTTTCATTTGAGCGTCATGTCGATGGCATATTCTAATGCTATATATTTATATGTGTTACGTTTTATCGACAATATTGGCTGAAAAAATAGTCCTGTTTTATTAATAGCTATGGTAGCATTAGACCAGTCGTCTATCAAGGTAGGTTTTGTTCTTATCAATTATCATAAATTTTCGATTTTAATTTATGTCAATTTGTGATTTAACCATAACTGTGAGTATCTTACCTATAAGACAGCTTCAACTATTTTATTCAAAGTACTGAAAATAAATTTTTATATAACAAAGCAAAAATAAGGATAATTATGTCAAGCAATGATAATAGCAGTAATGCCTATAGCGATTTTCATTTGCAATTCATTGGCGGTGAATGGCAAAAAGGTAAAGATGATAGCATTAATACTGATACTAATCCCTACAATGGCGATACGATTGTAGAAATTCAGCAAGCGACTAAAGAACAGCTTGATGAAGCATACGATGCTGCCGACCAAGCGCAAGCCAAATGGGCAAAAACGACGCCAGCTGAGCGTGCAGCTGTTATGTATAAGGTAGTCAGTATCCTAGATCAGCGCCAAGATGAAATCGTTGACTGGTTGATCAAAGAGTCGGGCAGTACACGCATTAAAGCCATGGTTGAATTTAGCTCGGCACGTGCCATCACGCTTGAAGCAGCGTCTTTTCCTAACCGCGTACACGGTGAGATTCGCCCCTCTAACACTCCTGGCAAAGAAAACTTCATTTATCGCGAGCCCATCGGAGTGGTAGCAGTCATTAGCCCATGGAACTTTCCGCTGCATTTAACCCAGCGTTCTATCGCACCAGCATTAGCCCTTGGTAATGCGGTTGTATTAAAGCCAGCAAGCGACACACCAGTGACAGGTGGCTTACTACTGGCAAAAGTATTTGAAGAAGCGGGTCTGCCAAAAGGTCTACTAAACGTCGTGGTCGGCTCAGGTAGTGAGATAGGCGATGCCATCGTCGAGCACAAAGCGCCAAGCTTAGTATCATTCACAGGTTCAACCTCAGTGGGTAAACATATTGGTGAGCTTGCGAACGGCGGTGAGTATATCAAGCAAGTGGCGCTTGAGCTTGGTGGTAACAGCCCATTTGTTGTACTCAAGGATGCTGATATTGAGCAAGCAGTCAAAGCCGCTGCCTTCGGTAAATTCTTGCATCAAGGTCAAATCTGTATCGCCATCAATAGGGTCATTGTGGAAGACGAGATATATGATGACTTTGTAGAGCGTTTCTTGGCGCACGTCAAAACATTGAATGTCGGTGACCCTAATAAGCAAGATACGGCTGTTGGCCCTATCATCAACGAAAAACAACTCAAATCGCTCAAAGAGAAAATCGCCAAAGCGCAGGATGAAGGCGCGAAAATGATACTCAGTGGTGAGATTGAAGGCCAAGTCGTACCGCCGCATATCTTTACTGAAGTCACTCGCGAGATGGATCTATCCTGTAATGAAGTATTTGGCCCCTTGGTTGGTATTATCCGTGCCAAAGATGAAGACGATGCATTATCAATCGCCAATGATTCTATGTATGGCCTATCTAGTGCTGTGTTCACTGCTGATATGCAAAAAGGTCTACGTTTCGCTCGTGGTGTCAGAGCTGGTATGACCCATATCAATGACATCTCAGTGAACGACGAAAGTAACACGCCATTTGGTGGTGAGAAAAACTCAGGTATCGGTCGCTTTAACGGTGAGTGGGTACTAGAAGAATTCACCAGAACACATTGGATTTCAATGCAAAACGAGCCACGTCAGTATCCGTTCTAATAGCATTGCACTACGATAAATAATAAAAAAAGACCGCTTCGATAGCGGTCTTTTTTTGTGATGTTCGATGGTTGTGCTTGAACCTACTTATATGACAATTAGCCTATAGTCTAGTCATCTATCTAGCATGAAAGCCCAATAACCCTTCAATCTCTTCGATACTCATACGCCTAACTAGGGCTTGCTCTTCAACTGACAAGCGATTGGTATGTTCTTTTATCATGGTATGGATGCTCCGAGATATCTCAGAGGTGGTGGCGTAATACATTTGTGGCTGCTCTTTCGTCAGTCTCATCAAGAATCGATTGATAAGTTTGCGTTTTTCATCCGATTTGTTCTCTTCAGCGATATTTTTTTCGGTCATGGTATTCTCCTAGAGGTAGGCCATTTAAGCAGTCGGGGATATGAGAGTCAATAACAGGAGTGTAATGGTCGCTGTCACAATATCTATCACAACCTCTATATCAGTTATGACCTCTGTTATGACAATGGATAAATGACTTTTTAACAATGGTATTGTATAAACTATAACATTCATTTAAAATGAATCTTTAAATAACTGTTATTTAAATGAATCACTAATCATAATCTGAACGCTATGCAATCAATCAAATTACCGACGCAGCCACCAAGCTCACCGCACCCTATTCTCAATCTTAGTTTTCGCGTTTTCTTTAGTGGGGCGGCAGTCTTTGCAGTACTTATCATGACTTTATGGGCGTTCGTTTTTACCGGTCATACTGATATCGCCGCGCAGACATTGAATCCACTGTATTGGCATGGTCATGAGATGATTTATGGTTATGCTTTAGCCGTGGTCGCAGGTTTTTTATTGACCGCTGTGCAGACTTGGACTGGGGTGAAGATGCCTTATGGCTATAAGCTGTTAGCTATTTTTAGCTATTGGTTAATCGCGCGCTTGAGCTGGTTGGCCTTTGGCTTAGGTCTAGATATTGGTGCGGGGCTACTACTATTAGCGGCTATATTTGATATGTTGTTTGTCGCCTCAATGGCGTGGGTAGTGTTTCGAGCAGTACTGCAAGTTAAGCAATACAAGCAAATGGGGATTTTGGCCAAACTTGCGCTACTCACCTTAGGCAACGGACTGTGCTATTGGGGCATTTTTGCTAATGATATGACTGTCACTAAGATAGGGGTGTATTTAGGGTTTTATCTAATCATCGGCTTGGTGTTGACGATTGGCCGGCGCGTGGTACCGTTTTTTATTGAGCGCGGATTGGCCTATGATGGTATTGATATCAAAGTACGCAATAGCAAATGGCAAGATGTCTTGAGTCTGGTTTTTTTCTTGACTTTTTTTATCACTGATCTATTTTATCCTAATAAATATCTGCTCACTATCACTGCTCTTGGGGTGGCTATCGTCAATCTCATACGTTTAGCCGGTTGGTATCACCCAAAGATCTGGCAAAAGCCTTTACTGTGGTCATTGTATTTAGCGTTTTTTGGCATGTGTTTGAGCTTTATCTTATACGCTTTGCAGCCTTGGCTTGGCTTTAGTCACAGTCTGGCGGTACATGCCTTATCTATCGCTGGCGTTGGTATGATGACACTGGCGATGATGGCGCGAGTATCACTAGGCCATACAGGGCGCAATATTCATCAGCCGCCAAAGATGGTCAATGTGATGTTTGCGCTCATGGTATTAGTATTTGTCAGCCGCGCATTTTTGCCTATTATCGCTGTCGAACATTACTTATTATGGGTGATGATTGCGCAAGGCGCTTGGATTAGCTGCTTTGTACTATTTTGCATCAGCTATTTACCGATATTGTCCAAGCCCAGACCAGATGGTTTGTTTGGTTAAATTTGAATTGTTAAGGAGCATTTGCCCATGAAGTTGACGAACTATAGTGATTATGCGCTGCGCTCCTTAATCTATCTAGCCGTAAAGCCTGAGCCGCAGGCTTTAGCGAACATCAGTGATATTGCTAACAGCTATGATATCTCGAGAAGTCATCTGACAAAGATTATTCATCAATTAGGTCAATTGGGTTATATAGAAACGATTCGCGGTAAAAATGGCGGTAGCAGGCTTGCCCGTGCGCCTGAAAATATCAATTTAGGTATACTCATTAAGCAGATAGAGCCGGACTTTGCGTTGGTTGAGTGCTTTGCAGCAACTGTACCTAAGACTGATGCCACGACGCAACAAGGCTTACCGATAACCTTGATTGATGAAACGGCTGATGAGACAGCTAACAAGGCCTCATCAGTGACAAAGCAAGGCTGCGTTATCAGTCCTGTATGCCGATTAAAGGGGGTGTTTTTTGAAGCCCTTACTGCTTTTGTTAGCGTTTTAGAGGGCTATACTTTAGCTGATATCATTAATAATAAAATTGAATTAAAGGCTTTGTTATCTTAATTCAGTATTCGTGCTAAACATCAGAAGCGATAAAACATCTGGCTCGGATGCATATAAGCAGCGATATCATGTAATAGCGTACTGCTTTGTAGTAAAAGTTGTGCGATAACAATATATAACTAGCCTAAATAGCTTCTCATTTCCCATAAAAGAGATAATCCGATGTTTAAAATAAAAGTAGAGCGTACCGTAAATAAACCGATTGATGAGGTGTTTGAAGCCATAAGCGATCATGCCAGTTATGGATTATTCAAAGCGGTAGGGACGGCTAAGCTACTAACAAAAGGCGATGACGAGCGTAACGGCGTTGGTGCTTTACGTACCATTCAGACGGGGCCAGTCAAATTTTGGGAGCGAATTACGGCGTTTGAGCGTCCGACTCATATGCAGTACAAGATTGAAAAAGCCAGACCTGTTAAAGTGGATCACCGCAAAGGAAGCATAGATTTAAAAGATTTAGGCGATGGTACTACGCAGGTAACATGGATATCTGAAGGTCGATTAGTGATACCATTACCCCTGATCGGCCGCTTGCTTGATCGCAAGATGCAAAAACAAGGTACGGTAGGATTTAGTAGTATACTCAAATCCATAGAAAGCCGCTAATTTAGCGGCTTCGTCTATTTTAAATTTTGAGCTTTATCTTGTAATCTTATTCTGCTTTGTTCTTAGCCGCTTCAAGCTCATTGAAGCGTGCTAACTGCTCAGGTGTGGCTGGCTGTTGATACTTCTGCTTCCACTCAGAGTAGGGCATACCATAGATCAGCTCACGAGCGTCTTCATAGTCGATGTCGATACCACGCTCCTCGCCAGCCGCTTTATACCACTTGGACAAGCAGTTGCGACAAAAGTCAGCAAGGTTCATCAGCTCGATATTTTGTACATCTTTACGCTCGTCTAGATGAGCAAGTAAACGGCGAAATGCCGCAGCTTCTAATTCAATGTTAGATTCTAGTTTTGCCATAAAATTTTCCTAGTGGTTAATGCGTGGTAGCCGATATATCTTATTCAGAATCAACTATGGCTTAAGCACTCTCAAGCTTTGGACGGGCCTTATTGATAGCCTTTAAAAGTGCTTTTTCAAACTCGCCTTGTTTAAATTTGACTAAGTAAGAGTGTGCGGCACAAAAATGACGTACATCCCAATCGTGCGCTATTTGTGTTGCCCAATCGCAGTACTCTTTACCTGCATTAGGCTCGTCTTTAAGCGCTTTTTTGGTTGTGGGATGCAGCATCACCTCAGGCAACATTTTTTCAAGCAATTTAGAAGGAGGGCTCATAAAGGTATCATCAACGTGCAAGCTTTTACTCGCAGGATGATAGGCTAATAAGGAGCCTGCATGAATCATCTCATTAGCATGGATATAATCGATGCCTTGTGACATAGAGAACTCAAGCTCAGGGTAACGCTTAGCGACCACATCACTCTCGACCAAGTCTTCACTCCAGTCCACCTCTGGTACGTGTTTGGCATGGCGACGACTGCCGTAAAAGATAGCTTGCGGGAAATCTTGTGCCATCTGTGCGCAGTGAACCGTGTGGAATGGATGTACGTTCAGTACCGCTTCGACGTCTTGACCGTTATTAGTCAAGGCCATCACTTTATCGCGCACTTCACCTGTCAGCTTATAGCTGTCTAAGAAGATAAACTTGCCGGACTCTAATTTGACAAGCGAGCACTGCGTACCGATATTGATAACGCCGCCGATGCGAAACTCGCCGCGTATGTTCCAAAATCCTGCCCCTAAATTATGAATTTCATCTGACATTTATCGTTTTCCTTATGTAATATATTGAATCAACAAGTGATTGTTTTTCTTGTCGAAATTTTTATGTTTTACGTTTTTCTTAGAGTCGTTATTTTGCCTCAAGCTCGCTACGCGCGTTATCAATAGCAGATAATAACGCTGCTTCAAATTGGCCTTTTTCAAACACCACTAATCCTGAATGCGCACCGCAAAAATGATGTACGCTGCGCCATTCGTGTGCAAGATCTATCGCCCAATCACAATAGGCTTTGCCAGCGTCGGGCTCATCTTTTAGTGCTTGTTTGGTGGTGGGGTGTAAACCTAGGTTTGGCTGTACGGCATCAAACAGCTTAGAAGGTGGTATCTCAAACGTATCATCGACATATATACTTTGGCTAGCAGGATGATAGACCAATAATGAGCTTGCATGGACAGATTCATCAGGGGCGATGTAGTAAATGCCCTGAGGTAGGGAGAACTTAAGCTCAGGATAACGCTCAGCGACCGCATCGCTTTCGACCAAATCCTCTGCCCAATTGACTTCTGGTATTTTCTTTGGATGACGTTTACTACCATAAAACGTGGCTTGCGGAAAGTCTTTTGCCATCTGGTCACAATGTATCGTATGAAATGGATGAACATTTAAGACGGCTTCGACATCTTGACCATCATTGGTCAATGCCATCACTTGCTGACGAACCTCGTCTTTTAAAGTATAGCTGTCCAAAAAAATAAATCGGCCTGATGATAGCTTTATAAGCGCACATTGGACACCGATATCCATAATGCCATTTTTTATAAATGACCCTCGAATACTCCAAAATCCTGCACCTAAATCGTAAATCTCATCATTCATTGACATGACTCCTTAATCGTTTAGTTGTTCAATTATTTTGCTTATTGATAGGTAGCACCCTATGATTATTGATTTTTGAGCGCGTAAAGTCTGTAATAGAAAAGATATAAGCAATGTAGATGTGTAAAAATAAAAAAGAGTTGTTAGGTAAATGTCATCATTGAGGGTATAGACCCAATTTTTTTTATTTTAAACGGAGAGTCTAACCAAGCGCCAATAACACATTTAAACCTGAGTATATCGGTTGGTGTGCTAACATGCTTTTCTGGTCATTATGATAAATAGATATCCTGTATGGCTGTGCACCTCCTTCATAGTTTCACATTATATTCTTTCATTATCCAAGCCAATGACGCCTCCTTGTCATAGCATAATCAATTATAGTAAGCGCCCTTGTGAATAATTCTAAAGATAAAAATCAAAATTTTGCACCAAAGACAGTAGCCTCATCCAGTCACTCTACGTCGTGGATATTAAAGCTCACGATTGGCCTCATTGGTATGTTTGCTTTTTTACAGGTGTACTCTATCCAAGCCGTGCTGCCAGTCATGATGGTGGACTTTTCTGCGACGGAAGTGCAAGCGGGCATGATCGTTGGCGCCACTGTATTGGCCATTGCCATCATGTCACCATTTTTGGGTATGCTCTCAGATGCCGTCGGGCGCAAATCCTTTATCGTCGGTGCTTTGTTATTTTTGGCGATACCAACAGCGCTGATTGCCCAAAGCTCGAGTATTGAATGGGTCGGTATTTGGCGTTTTATGCAAGGACTGTCTGTACCCGGTATTACGGTGGTGACGATTGCTTATATCGGTGAGGAGTTTGAGGGCCGAGCAATGACTGAGCTGATGTCCTTTTATGTGTCAGGATGCGTGCTTGGCGGCTTTTTGGGTCGGTTTTTGATGGGGCATTTGCATGAGCTGATTGGCTGGCGTGATGGCTATTATGTGATGACGGCGATGACTTTGTTGGGAGCGATATGGGTCGGCAAGATGCTACCATCGTCTCGTCACTTTGAGGCCAATCCTAATTTTCGCTCAGCGATACAGACGTTAGGTGAGCATGTCACCAATCGTTATGTGGTGACCGCTTGTCTGCTTGGCGCTTGTGTGCTGTTCTCCCTTGTAGGCTGCTTCACTTTTATCAACTTACATTTGGCGGATAAGCCTTATGAGCTTGGCACGGGTGCGCTTGCCAATATTTTTGCCGTGTATTTGCTTGGTGTGATTATTACGCCACTATCAACGACCTTGCTGCGCCGGTTTGGCTCAGCACGTACGGTTCGGGTAGCCATCATTATCTCCATGATTGGAGTTCTGTTGACCTTGGTGACTCCACTATGGGGGGTAATCATAGGACTTGCTGTTATGTCATCTGGTGTGTTTATTACGCAGTCAGCGACCATCAGCTATATTGCTGTTAATGTCAAAAAAGGTCGATCATTGGCATCAGGCTTATATTACATGGGCTATTACACAGGCGGTACGCTTGGAGCGTGGCTGGGCGGTATAGCTTATGCGCGAGGGCAGTGGTCTCTTACCGTATGGTTGTTATTGTTTGTTCAGGTATTGGCACTCTTGATAGCCAGTTTTGGGATGATTAAAACGACAAGACGCGCCACTTAACGGTATATCAGGTATTGTCTATGTTTGGTTACCCGTCTTATGATACGTAATGTAAGGTCGCTTTACATGGTGATGGTTTTTTCTTACTATCAAAGAGGCATTCAATCTTATTGCGGTCAGTGAAGCTTGTTGCTTTTACTGCGCCAAAACCGATTGGTATTCAGCAGGACGCTATCAACAGTAATAATGACTCTATATTATAAAAATAGTGTGGTTATAGCGGTTCATTCTGTATTAGTATGTCTTATTGCTACTTACTTATTACTATCTATAACTTATAAGCGCGACAAACAAGGAAGTTAGGTCTATGTCAAATATGTACCATAGTGCTCCCTCTGCCTATGATTATCCATTACTGGTCAAGCAGCTCTTAAACCGTGCAAAAACAGTGTCACAAGACCAAGAGATTGTCTATGCGGACAAAAAGCGACTCACTTACAAGGACTTGTTTGAGCGTATCAATCGCTTGGCTAACGTACTCGCAGACCTGAACCTTGATGCAGGCGACATCGTTGCCGTTATGGACTGGGACAGCAATCGCTATCTTGAGTCTTATTTTGCGGTACCGATGTCAGAGTACGTTCTACAAACTGTCAATATCCGTCTATCACCAGAAAAAGTCCTCTACACCATCAACCATGCCAAGCCTAAAGTGCTGATGCTCAACTCTGAGTTTGCGCCATTGGTCAAAGATTATCAGTTTGAAAATTCTAGTATCGAGCACATCATTTGGCTGGACGACAATGGTGTGACCGCTGAAGGGGTTTTTGGCAGTAATCAAAGCCGCGTGACAGGCGAGTATGAAGCATTGCTAGAAGCTGCTGATAGTCATTTTGACTTTCCAGACTTTGATGAAAATATCATCGCGACGACCTTTTACACCTCAGGTACGACAGGGGATCCAAAAGGCGTTTTCTTTAGTCACCGTCAGTTGGTTCTGCACAGTCTAGCGGAAGCCGCAACCTTGGGTATGTTGCCGAACAAGCAAGGTGTCAGCTACGGCGATGTCTATATGCCGATGACGCCGATGTTCCACGTACACGCATGGGGTTTCCCATTTACGGCGACGATGGTGGGGCTAAAGCAAGTCTATCCAGGACGTTATGCGCCTGATAGCTTGCTGGATTTGATCATCAATGAAAAGGTGAGTATCACACATTGTGTGCCAACGATTTTGCAGATGGTGCTCAAAGAGGCACAAGATCGCGATGCCAGCTTTAATGGATTAAAAATGATCATTGGTGGTTCAAGATTGACCGAAGGGCTAGCAAAAACAGCAATGGCTCAAGGCATCGAAGTTTACACCGGCTACGGTATGTCAGAGACGGCACCGCTTATCAGTCTGACTGAATTTAGTCTCAATGAGCCTGAAATGACGGAAGATGAAGACATCGCCCGTCGCTGTATGACAGGTAAGCCGGTGCTTATGGTCGATGCGCAAGTATGGGGTGAGGGCAACAAACCAGTAGGTAAGGGTCAAGAGAATACGGGTGAGCTGGTGCTACGGGCACCTTGGTTGACCCAAAGCTATTTCAAAAATGACGACGCTGGTAAGGAGCTGTGGGAGAGTGGCTATATGCACACTCAAGACATCGCTTACATACGTCCTGATGGTTATATTAAAATCACTGATCGCCTAAAAGATGTGATCAAATCAGGGGGCGAGTGGATCTCATCGCTTGAGATTGAGACGATTTTATCACTGCATCCATCCGTAGCGGATGTCTCAGTGATTGGCGTTCGGGATAAGCAATGGGGCGAGCGTCCGTTGGCTTTGGTGGTACTAAAACCAAATGCTCAAGAAACCAGTGCTGACGATATCAAAGCCATTGCAGAAAAAGCGGTAGAGCGCGGTATCATTCCTAAATATGGCGTGCCAAGTCAATTTAAATTCGTTGATGAACTGCCAAAAACCTCTGTTGGCAAGCATGACAAAAAAGTCATGCGTGAGATGCATGCCAATCAAACTCAAGTATAATATTATCTATCGATTGAATGTCAAAACGCTTGTGCTCATCAAAATGTAATGCGTGTTGCACGCTTAACAGTTGACCTTTGTGATGGGGTCTGCTACATTTTAAACCGATACATAACGTATCGGTTTTTTAATTCTGGCAAGGATGACCAGTATTTATCAGGACATTGTTTACCGCAGTCACAACAGTGTAGCGTTGATAAAGCCAATCGCGTACAAAGATCATATCACGCGATACAAGTGCAATAACAACTTACCAATGCGCCGATTATAAAAAAATCTTATCCCATTTCTCGTTTATGCTAAGGACAGCTACTATGAGCGACCACGCCCAACACCCAGTCTCTACTCTAGCGGCAGACGTGCCCACGTTCGCGGATATTTATCATGATTCCATTATGGATCGAGAGAATTTTTGGGCTGAGCAAGCAAAGCGCATCTACTGGCATAAAGAGCCTGAGCAGATTCTCGATGACAGCAATCTGCCTTTTGCGAAATGGTTTGTTGGCGGTGAAACCAATCTTTGCTATAACTGTGTCGATCGTCATCTAGCAGACCGTGCAGAGCAAGATGCCTTTGTGTGGGTGTCATCAGAGATCAATCAAGAGTTAATAGAAACCTTTCCAGCGGTCGTTGATTCGTTTGAAGATCTGGGCAATAATGTTGAGTTTTATACAGATTATGCCAAGCGCCGCCTGACTTATAATGATTTATACAAAGAAGTGAATTACTTCGCAGACGTGCTACAGCGTCATGGTATCGGCAAAGGCGACCGTGTCATTATCTATATGCCAATGATTCTAGAAGCAGCATATGCCATGCTGGCTTGTGCTCGCATTGGTGCTATACACTCAGTCGTATTTGGCGGATTTGCCGCGCATAACTTGGCGATCCGCATGGATGATGCTGAGGCAAAAATGGTCATTACAGTGGATGCAAGTCTGCGTGATGGTAAGGTTATTAACTATAAAAATCTCGTCAATCAAGGCGTTGAACAAGCAACAACCAAGCCTGAGCATGTATTAGTTGTCAATCGTGGTATTTTACCGTTTGAGCCTAGAAATGTTGACGTCGACTATGCGACTGAACGACGTCACAGCTGCGAGGCCCATGCAGTTGTGGCACCAGTTTGGCTTGAATCCAACACACCGTCCTATCTGCTTTATACCTCTGGTACGACTGGCACACCAAAAGGGGTGCAACGTGATACTGGTGGTCATGCAGTCGCGCTGACGACATCGATGGATTATGTCTATGATGGTAAGGCAGGCGAGACATTCTGGGCGATATCAGATATTGGCTGGGCGGTTGGGCATTCGTATACGATTTATGCGCCACTGCTAGCGGGTATGACCAGTGTTATTTACGAAGGCTTACCACACTTACCGAACCCAGGTATCTGGTGGCGTATTGTTGAAGCTAATAAAGTTAATATTCTATTTACGGCGCCTACAGGCGTACGTATGCTCAAAAAGCAAGATGAAAGCTGGATGACGCGCTACGATGTGTCTAGTGTCAAGTCGTTCTTTTTGGCAGGTGAGCCGCTTGATGAGTCAACGGCTAATTGGTTATCTCAGCATTTAGGCGTACCGATTCTAGATCACTATTGGCAGACAGAGTCTGGCTGGCCGATCTTGAGCCATACACCAAAATTCAATCATAAACCGCACAAGCAGGGCTCGCCCGGCTATCCTATGTATGGCTATGAAGCGAAAGTCCTCAATGAGGAAACAGGTGAACCTTGCAGGGCGGGTGAAAAAGGGTTGCTTGCGATTAAAGCGCCACTACCACCTGGCTGTCTCACCACGGTATGGCGTAACGATGAGCGCTTTGTCAGCAGCTACTTTGGTCTCTTTGATGGCCAGCAGTATTCTACCTCAGACTATGCAGTGACAGATGAAGACGGTTACTTTTACATCTTGGGGCGTACCGATGACGTGATAAACGTCGCAGGCCATCGAATAGGCACGCAAGAGATAGAAGAAGCAATCAGTACTCATCCAGAGATGGCAGAATGCGCTGTGGTAGGCATCCAAGATGAGTTAAAAGGCGAGCTACCAATTGCGTTCTGCGTCCTAAAAGATCAATCGCAAGTCGAAACCACCGAAAACCGCTTCCGCATTGAGCAGCAAGTGATAGGTGCTGTGGTCAAATCCTTAGGCGGTATTGCAAGGCCAGCGGCCATTTATTTCCCGCAGGCATTGCCAAAGACGCGCTCTGGCAAAATCCTACGCCGATCTATTCGGGCGTTAGCAGAGGACAGGCCTACAGGCGACATGTCGACGCTTGATAATCCAGCCGCTATTGATGCGATTAAGCAATCGATGAAGGATTATTAGTTGGTATAGGCTAGCAACTATGTTGGTTCCGCCTAAAAACTAGGTTGATCTTATTAGAAGCTCATGAGCAATCATGGGCTTTTTGTTTCTAATATTTGGATAAATCCCCTTTAACAAAACAAACTTAGCGAAAATTTTGATAAAGCGCTTGACCGTAAAATTGATTTATTGTTATAGTCAATAACGATACAAAATAAATCATTTTAAAATTTGGTTTTCTATAAATATTTTACAAATAACTATTTATAGCGCTTAACTTTTAATGAATACTCAGATACCGTCACACGGTAGTCTCGCAAAAAAGATAAGGATATCTTATGCACCACGTTCAGCAGCTCATCAATGGTCAGTTCGTACAATCAAATACCGACGAATGGATTGATATCACCGATCCAGCAACTCAAGAAGTCATCGCAAAAGTCCCTCAAACCACTGATGATGAAATCAACCAAGCGGTTGCAGCCGCCCAAACAGCGTTTGAAACCTGGCGAAAAACACCCATCACCACACGCGCTCGCATCTTTTTGACCTATCAAGCACTTATTCGCGAGCATATGGATGAGTTGGCAGAAATCTTGACCGCAGAGCAAGGCAAAACGATTGCTGATGCGCGCGGTGATGTGTTCCGCGGCCTAGAAGTGGTAGAGCATGCCGCTGGTATCGCCAATTTGCAAATCGGCGACTTTGTAGAAAACGTCGCATCAGGCGTTGATACTTATAGTATTTGGCAACCACTGGGTGTTTGTGCTGGTATTACGCCATTTAACTTCCCCGCGATGATTCCGCTATGGATGTTCCCAATGGCGATTGCTACGGGTAATACATTCATCCTAAAACCGTCTGAACAAGATCCGATGGTGACTATGCGCCTCGTGGAGCTAGCGATTGAAGCGGGAGTACCAGAAGGCGTGCTGAACGTAGTGCACGGTGGCAAAGCTACCGTTGATGCTATCTGTGATCATCCAGATATCAAAGCGGTTTCTTTTGTGGGTTCTACCAACGTTGGTAAACATGTCTATGAGCGTGCCAGCCAATCAGGTAAGCGTGCTCAATGTATGATGGGTGCAAAAAACCACGGTGTTATCTTACCTGATGCTAATAAAGAGCAAACGCTCAATCAGCTAGCGGGCGCGGCGTTCGGTGCCGCTGGTCAACGCTGTATGGCATTGTCAGTGGTCGTGCTAGTGGGCGCAGCTGGTGAATGGATTGACGAGATTAAAGCCAAAGCAGAAAGTTTAGTTGTCTCAGCAGGTAAAAATGATAAAGATTTAGGACCATTGATTTCTCCTGCTGCAAAAGCCCGTGTCGAGCATTTGATTGGAACTGGGGTAGAAGAGGGCGCAAGTTTACTACTTGACGGTCGCGGAATTACTGTTGAAGGGTTTGAGAACGGTAACTTTGTTGGGCCGACTATTTTTGATAATGTCACAAGCGACATGCAAATCTATAAAGAAGAGATCTTTGGCCCTGTGCTATGTATTATGCGCGCTGATAGCTTGGACGAAGCGATTGCACTGCTTAATGCCAATCCACATGGCAATGGTACCGCGATATTTACCCAGTCAGGAGCGGCAGCTCACAAATTCCAACAAGACATTCAAGTCGGTCAAATCGGTATTAATTTGCTGATTCCTGTGCCACTTCCAATGTTCTCATTCTCAGGTTCACGTGGCAGTAAACTTGGCGACCTAGGTCCTTATGGCAAGCAAGCCGTACAGTTCTATACTCAGACGAAGACAGTGACGGCACGTTGGTTCGATGATGAAGCGAGCCGCGGTGTTAACACGACGATTTCGATTTAATCGTCGGATTACTGTATTTTCGGTATAACGTTAATACGACTTGCGGTACTATTGAACGCAATTTTATTATCGTTATACCGTTATCATATAGCGCTAATGTCCTATAAAATCTCTGACCAGCGTTTTTATCGACGTTTATCTGAGATTTAAGCCCTCTATTTGATCTATAAGAACAAGGATGACCCTATGGATTTTTCATTGACCGATGACCAAGTTGCTTTTCGTCAAACAGCCCGTCAGTTTGCGCAAAAAGAG
The DNA here is from genome assembly GCF_001444505.1 of Psychrobacter piscatorii. Classification (GTDB taxonomy): domain Bacteria; phylum Pseudomonadota; class Gammaproteobacteria; order Pseudomonadales; family Moraxellaceae; genus Psychrobacter; species Psychrobacter piscatorii_B. The sequence goes on from NZ_LNDJ01000061.1 coordinate 35,756, forward strand.
CTTAAACCGAATGCTGCTGAATGGGATCGCACCTCGCATTTCCCAGTGGACATCATCAAAAAATCTGGTGAGCTTGGCTTTTTGGGACTATACACCAATCCAGAATATGATGGTTTGGGCCTGCCAAGACTCGACTCAGCAATGGTATTCGAAGAGCTGGCATGGGGTGATACGTCCGTGGCGGCCTATATGAGCATTCATAATATGGCCGCCTGGATGATTGGTGAGTATGGTAGCGAACCCTTATGCAAAAAATACTTGCCCAATATGGTCAGCGGTGAGTGGCTTGGCAGCTATTGCTTAACAGAGCCAAATGCAGGCTCTGATGCGGCCTCACTCCGTACCAAAGCGGATAAACAAGGCGACCATTACGTACTGAACGGCGAAAAAACCTTTATCTCTGGTGCAGGCTCGACCGATGTATTGGTGGTGATGGCGCGTACTGGTGGTGCTGGGCCAAAAGGTGTATCAGCGTTTGTTGTAGATGCCAATAGTGCTGGTATCGAATATGGCAAAAACGAGCATAAAATGGGCTGGAAAGCACAGCCGACACGAACGATTAGCTTTAAAGATGTCAAAGTCCCAACAGAAAACCTGATAGGTGAAGAAGGTCAAGGTTTTCGTATCGCGATGAAAGGTCTAGACGGTGGTCGTATCAATATCGGTATTTGCGCGGTAGGAACGGCGCAGGCTGCATTAGAGACGGCAACCAGTTACGTACAAGAGCGCAGTCAATTTGGCAGTCCAATTGCTAGCTTACAGTCAGTACAGTTTAAACTTGCTGATATGTTGACTCAGACCATCGCTGCACGGCAAATGCTGTATCTTGCAGCGAGTAAAGTCGATAACAATGATGGGCAAGCGTCTACCTACTGCGCAATGGCCAAGCGTCTCTCCACCGACCTTTGTTTCGATGTTGCCAATGAAGCTCTGCAATTACACGGCGGCTATGGGTATTTAAACGAGTATCCGCTCGAGCGCCATGTACGAGATTTGCGCGTGCATCAAATTTTAGAAGGCACCAATGAGATCATGCGCGTGATTATTTCACGTCAAGTCTTGCAAGATGAAGGGCTAAGCCAACTTCGCTAATTTATCTCGATCTACTGAAACAAGGATGTTTTATGACAGATTATACCAATCTACAGCTATCAATTGAGGGTCATACCGCAACATTGACGTTGAACAATCCACCTGCACATACGTGGACGATGGATAGTCTACATGCGCTTAAGCAGCTCATCACAGATCTCAATACCAATGACGATGTTTACGCATTAATCGTGCATGGAGATGGTGAAAAATTCTTCTCGGCTGGTGCAGATTTAAACAATTTTTCAGATGGTGATAAAGGCCGTGCGATAAGTATGGCGATTGCATTTGGTGAGGCGTTCGAAGCCCTGTCTGCCTATCGCGGTGTCAGTATCGCCGTCATCAACGGCTATGCGATGGGCGGTGGACTGGAGTGTGCGCTCGCGTGTGATATTCGTATTGCAGAAGCGCACGCCCAGATGGCACTGCCAGAGACAGGTGTGGGATTACTGCCCTGTGCAGGCGGTACGCAAAACCTACCTTGGCTAGTGGGTGAAGGGTGGGCAAAGCGCATGATACTGTGCGGTGAGCGCGTTGATGCAGATACCGCACTGCGTATCGGTCTGGTTGAAGAGGTCACTACAAAAGGTGAGGGACTACAAGCCGCTCAAGATTTGGCAAAAAAAGTCGCTAAGCAATCACCCGTCGCCGTCAGTTATTCTAAAGCGCTGATTCAAGCGGCTAGAGACACGCCACCTGCGCAAAATTTGATCCATGAGCGTGAAGCTTTCGTTAAGCTATTTGACACAATGGATCAGCGTGAAGGGGTGCAAGCCTTTTTAGAAAAGCGTCAACCCAATTGGCAAAACAAATAAGCATTGCTTAAAATGCTTGGGTCATAACACTCATGACATTATTTAACTTTTTAACTTTGTAGGTCACTTTTATGACAGCAGCTACCGACGATACCCAAAACTCTTCGAACAATACCGAGCAAGAGGCATCTGTATTGTTCAATACTGAACCAACAGATTGCGGGCATTTGATTGGGATAATGACACTTAATACCCCAAAATCGCTTAATGCGCTCAGTGTTGATATGTGTCAACTGCTAGCAGCGCAGTTAGAGGAGTGGCAAGCGGATGACCAAGTAGTGGCGATTGTGTTAAAAGGTGCAGGCGATAAGGCCTTTTGTGCAGGCGGTGATATTCGTAAGCTCTATGACAGTATGTCTACCAGTGCACCAATGCCAAACCCTTATGCCACTGAGTTTTTCAGTCACGAGTATCGTCTATATCGTCAAATGCACTTTTACTCAAAACCATTAATACTTTGGGGTGATGGCATCATCATGGGCGGCGGTATGGGGCTGATGGCAGGATGCAGTCATCGTGTCATCACTGAGCGCACACGTTTTGCTATGCCTGAGATTACTATTGGCCTATTTCCTGATGCCTCAGGCAGTTGGTTTTTGCAGCGAATGCCTGCCAAAACAGGTTTGTTCTTAGGCTTGACTGGCGCGATGTGCAATGGCAATGACGCGCTGTTGGCCAACCTAGCAGAGTATGCTGTTGCAAGTCATGATTATGATGCTGTCATACAACGTCTTAAGCAGAGCGACTGGCAAACGCTCGATAGTGCCAGTAGTTCAAACAAGTTCCATCATAATAGTGCGCATAGTATCGTCAGCCGTGCACTTGCTGAGCTGCCAGTAGCCGAGTTGTCTGATAGTAAGCTCGCGACCTACTGGCAGCCTATCCAAAAATTGATGAACAGTGGCAGTTTGGCAGATATCGATGCATTGCTACAAAGTGATGAAGCGCTAGTACAGTTAAATAAAGATTTTTCAGAAGACAGTTGGACTCAGCGAGCAGTTGCAACCTATCGTCATGGTTGCCCAGTGACGGCAGCGTTAACCTATGCGCTGTATCACAAAGTCGCTGATTTATCGATAGAACAAGTTTTATATTTAGAAACCAACGTGGCGGTACATTGTGCAGCCAATCCTGATTTCAAAGAAGGTGTGCGTGCATTATTGATTGATAAAGATAAAGATCCGCAGTGGTCGCGCTCGTTGGCAGGCTGCGTAAGTGTAGAAGGCCAAGCGTATATCGATAAGCACTTTGCCAATCCTTATCCAAAAGGTGAGCACCCTCTAGAAGATTGGCTGGGTGAGGAAGCTTTGGGCAGTCAGTATGTGCGCTAATTATTTACAGACAACTCAAAAAGTAAGACAGACAGCGTTTTTTAATACTTTTAAAAAAGCATTGTAAAACATAACGTAAATATATTAGGGCGTGTT
>NZ_LNDJ01000062.1 GCF_001444505.1 Psychrobacter piscatorii
AACGTTTAAAGTGTTTGTATCCCTAAACGTGAGAGCACATTATATATATAATTCTGACAATTACAACCCCACATGATAAAAAAAGTGTAATTCTCTTATAAAATTGCCAATTTATTCCAGTTTCTTTAAATTTTTGCCATTATATCGATATTGACTGCTCTATTTTTGGCTAAAGCGAGTCAATAATCAATTATTAGTCTCGAGAAAGCGCCTCAACAGGATCTAGTTTGGCAGCATTACGTGCTGGCAAGAATCCAAATACTACGCCAATCAATGTCGAGCAAACAAACGCGGCAATAATAGAAGTCGGTGAGTAGATGACTTTGAAACTATCACCGCCCACACTATTAATCAGCTCACCAATGGCAAATGCCATTCCAATACCAATCAGTCCCCCTAGGATACAGACTAGAACGGCCTCAATGAGAAATTGCTGCATGATGTCGCTTTGACGCGCACCTACTGCCATACGAACACCAATTTCATTAGTGCGCTCGGTGACAGAGACTAGCATGATGTTCATGACCCCAATACCACCAACAATCAACGAAATAACTGCAACTGATGAGATAAGTAGGGTCATCGTACCTGTCGTTGACTCAATGGTTTGACGGATAGAGTCTGAATTTCGTAGTTCAAAGTCATCTTTGCCATGGCGACTCTCTATCAAGTCAGAGATGGCCGTCTCTGCGGCACTAGAAGAGATACTATCATCTAACAACGCCACAAAGCGGTCGATATTGGTACTACCGGTGACGCGCGACATCACCGTCGTATAAGGCATATAGATAGTAGGCGTCGTTACACTGGGACCAAAGCCACCATCGCTCTCTTCAAGTACGCCAATCACGCGTCCAGGCACACTACCAACCAATATTACCTCGCCAACAGGGTTATCAATATCTGAGAAAAAGGTCTGTTTAGCGTTGTCATCGATGATGATATCTTGACTACGTAATGTAATGCTTTTTGCATCAAACCCTTGGCCCAGTGCTAATGTCTCACCAGTGACGGTTAGATAGTCTTCACCAACGCCATTGACGGTAGCATCCTCTTGTATATTACGATAGCGGACACTAGAGCTGGCATTTACCTGAGGGCTGACACTGATAATATAGGGCTGATTGCCGACCGCCTCTGCATCTTCTGGTGTCAAATTGTCATCGTTATAGCGGCGTCTAGGATCGCCTCTAGGGTAGCCATCATTGACGGTAATGGTATTGGTACCTAACGAGCTGATATTGGCAAGGATTTGCTGCTGAGAGCCTTGTCCAAGGCCTACGATAGATACGACTGCGGCAATACCGATAATAATGCCGAGCATAGTTAGTAGAGTACGCATCTTATGCGCGCGCATGGCAAGCAAAGACATTTTGAAAGCTTCAAGCAGTCGATCAATAAAACTACCAAAGGCACTTTTGCGATGCTCGCCAAGGATAGATTCTGGTTTTTTGTCTGTATGCTTATAATGCTCAGTTTGATAGTCAGCGATGATATGGCCATCTTTGAGCTCAATCACACGCTCCGCTTGTGCTGCTAGTTTTGGATCATGAGTGACCATGATAATGGTATGACCTTGTGCGCTGAGGTCATGCAAAATCGCCATGACATCTTCGCCAGACTTACTGTCTAGGGCACCAGTTGGCTCATCTGCTAAGATAACATCGCCGCCATTCATCAGTGCACGAGCGACAGAAACACGCTGCTGCTGTCCACCTGAGAGCTGATTGGGACGATTGTTGACCTTATTGCCAAGGCCGAGGTCAGTTAGTAGCTTCTCAGCACGATTGGTGCGTGCCTCGGTATCCATGCCCGCATACACGGCAGGGACGGCGACGTTGTCTTTGGCACTGATATCACCAAGCAAATGATAGCGCTGAAAAATAAAACCAAAGTGCTCACGGCGCAGTTCTGCTAGCTGATCGGCATCAAGCTTACGGGCGGATTGACCATAAATCTTATAATCACCAGCAGTGGCTTGATCTAGACAACCTAAGATATTCATCAAGGTGGACTTACCAGAGCCTGACTGTCCAATGATAGCGACCATCTCACCTTGGTGAATCGTCAGATTGATATCATGCAAGACGCGAATGGTTTGCTCACCAGCAGGGAACTCTCTGATAATGCCAGATAGTTCCATAATGGGCTTGCCTGATGCAGAGTGGTTAGCGGTATTGGTTTTTGCTGAGTTGTTTGAGCGATTAGCAGAAGTGTGTGACCCTAAGTTTTGAGCCGTGCTACTTTCAGAGCTATCTTCAGTCGACGGTTTAGGAGATTGAGATATAGTCATAGTAGTGTCTTTAATAAAGGCTAATAAGCGTTATAGTGTTGTTATGAAAGGGCTGCTATGTTTAGCAAGCCTTTCTTACTCAACATAGTCAAAGCACAAGTTACATTCGAGGTCCACCAGGTACGCGGCCGCTACCTGATTTCTTACCGCTCTCTTCACTGATGATTACTTCTTCCCCTTCTTTCAAACCACTTAAGATCTGCGCATTTACTCGGTTATCAATACCGACTTCTACAGTACGCTCTTCTACGGTTCCGTCATCTTTTAATACACGTACAAACTTGCCCGTTGTTGATTTGCCTTTTTCTTTAGCTTGCTTTTCTTGTATCACTGTTGATGGTACTAATAGAGTATTTTTGGCTTCGTTGACGATGATATATATCTGTGCCGTCATATCGATTCGGAACAAGCGGTCAGGGTTTGGTACTTCTACGTAGCCGACGTAATAGATAGCAGCGTCTGTCGAGCTGGTGCTACTGATCTGCTCTGGGGCAGGTTCGATAGCGGTTAATGTCGCATCATACTGTTTGTCTGGGTTACCGATAATATTGAAATAAGCAGGCATGCCAGCACTGACGTTAATGACATCAGCTTCTGAGATCTGCGCGTTGATACGTACGGTCGATAAATCTGCTAACGTCACCAATGTGGGCGCCGTTTGGTTAGCATTGACCGTAGTACCTTGCTCAGTCGTAATAGAAACGACTGTACCTGATATTGGTGCACGAATCGTGGTATAGCTTAGATCTTCTTCAGCAGTACTGACGTTGGTTCGTGATTTGCGTAATGCTGCTTGCTGACTGTTGATATTGGCTTCTGTGGTCGCAATCGCGGCTTTAGCTGTGTCGATAGCCGCACGTGCATTGGCAACGGCTGCTTTTGCAGTCTCGACACTGGTCGCCTGCGTGTCATATTCTTGTTGTGAGATAGCATCGATAGCGACTAAGTCTTGCAAACGCGCAAAATCAGACTGTGCTTGTTTGAGCTCAGATTGGCGGCTAGCAAGATCGGAATAGGCACTTTTTAGTGCTGCCTGTTTGCTGAGCGATTCTGCTTGCGCACTTTGTAGCGCGGCTTCACTTTGCTCAAGGCTGGCTTGTTCGTTGCTCAGGTTGTTTTTTTGGGTCACTTGGTCAATCTGTGCGATCAAATCGCCTTGCTTGACTTCATCACCGACTTCAACGTACAGGCGTTTTACCTCGCCAGATACCTGCGCGCCGACATCAACGGTATTTAATGCTTTTACTTTACCAGACGCCATGACATTGTTTTCAATATCACCGACTTCAACGGTTGCGGTTAAATAGTTAGGTGTGGTTTCTTCTGGTTTTAAAAAAGTATAGGCCAAAGCCCCTAATGCTACGATAATTAAGGTGATGACACCCCATTTAATAGCAGATTTTCTGCTTATTTTGCGCATGACAACAATCCAATCACAATTAAATCAAGTGTAGATATAGTAGAGACTTCATGTACGAAAGGGAATGATAATTAGTTTACGAAAGGTTAAGGCCTATGTAGTACAGTTTACATAACAGCAAGTAAGCGGCTGTTAATGGATAAATATGAGGAAAGGGTGGACATGATAAGAGGTAGTAAGGGAGAGGCCTTTAAAATGCTACTTGGTAAAATAAGGCATAGGGTGTGATAGTGAATGACGACTGGCTATCACGAAGTACTATCGTATGGTAAACAAACGCTTGCCTGCCAGCTCCAATGCTGCTTGCAATAACAGCTCCCATGCTGGTTGGCGAATAAGGCCTTTGATGGCTTGGTCACAGCGATAGAGTAGAGCAGGCCATTCGCTCGTTTGTTCTTTTGACTGACGGCGACACGCTTGTTGGTATAACCCTTGCTTACTACGCCAAATGCCTAATGCTTGAGGGTCTTGACCATCCATCAGTTGCATAATTTGACGCATGTCTTTGCTAATAGCCCAGAGTACTAAAGTAGTAGGCTCATCGGTCGACTTTAGCTGAAACATGATTTTGGCAACCTGCGTGCTATTACCCGCGAGCATCGCATCAGACAAATCAAACACACTAAATTGCGCGTCGCTGACTAAGGCTGCTTGTAAGTCTGCAATATCCAATGCCACATTATTTACCGGCTGTGTAAAACTATTAGAGTGCTCGTTATCTTCATTATTATCACTATTGCTAGTAGCTAATTGCGGTGCAAACAGATAAGACAGGCGCCATAGCGTTTGATAAGCACTGAGTAGGTGGTGCTCAGTGTGTGACATAAGAAGTTGCCACGCTTCTTGTGACAGTCGTAATCCAAACTTCTGAGCCTGTATTTGCAACAACTGCTGGCGCTGCTGCTCGTTGTATAAATTGCAATCAATGACAGTACCGTATTGAGCAAAAGGGGCAAACCATTTACTACTCTGACTGCGTTTGTCTTGCTTGGGTGTGAGCCATAATACGCTATGACTGTGCGCACCTGTTTGCGCCTCAACGGCAAAGCGCTCAAGCTCAGCAATAACTGCTTTATCAGGTTTATGATTGCCAGTCACGATTACCGCACTGGCATCATCAAATAGAGACTGGCTACCAAGCTCTGACAATACCTCTTGCCAGCTTTTGACAGAGACCAGCTCAATGCGCTTGATAGCATAATTTTGCGCGCGCCAATGTGGACGCAGCGCATCAATCAGCCATTGACTGAGTAATGGCTCGTCACCATGCGCCAGCCACAAGCCCGCTACCGCAACCGAAGACTGCAGGAGTTTTGGATAAGCTTGTATAAAGGTGTTTTGCATAGCGTGGTAGGACACAGGTTGGTAAACAGATGATAGCATTTGTAAAAATATGACGAGCGCTGTCGAACTTGCTTAGCTGACTAAGTTAGTGCGTACGCTCGTTGTTCTTCATACTTAAATGGCTGCAAATGGTAGAGCTTAATAACAGTATTTTTTAAAAGTTACTTCTCAGGTACGACGACAACCGTTGGCGTTGCGCCTTTATTCATCAGTACAGACTGCTTGGCAGCAGGTGCAACTTTTGGTAGCGAAATCGCCACATATTGATCCGTGATACGGCGTGCTAAGCTGTCATAGAGCCAATCACGAATCTGGTCGCCTTGCTGGTCATCAGTACTGACGGATGCTTCATTGTATTGATAGCTACGCTCGACTTGAATGGGATTGGTAAGCGTGACGGGCTTGCCATTCTCGATCGTCTGGTAGCTGACATCAGCAGAGAGTACCAAGCGAATCTCTGTCAATACACCCACCAACTCGTAACGTTTAAAACGCACGTTACTGATATCGATCGCTGCAATCGGTTTAGCACCAGCTTGTTGATTGCTGCGAATCACATCATCAACTGTCATATTGCCAATGACATCGACACCTAATGTGGTTAGGCGACGCGTCAATGGCAATTTTAGAGGAAATGAGGTGCGATTGTCTTCGATAATGACGGCTGTTTTGTTGGCATTGAGCAGCATTGGCGAATCATAGCCGCGTAGCTGAAAACCGCAACCGCTAAGCCCCGCCGTTGCACCCAATATCGCAAACATGGGTAATGCTGTGAGCAATGCCGTCGCAATCTTCTTTCCACCAGATTGTTTTGTACCAAAGTGCAGTGCGCTTGGCGTTGGTTGTGATTGCCCAGCTCGATGCTTATACGACATAAACGCTATCCTCATATGATAAAAAGGCTTAGAGCACTAAGCCTAGGCAACTAGCCTGCAACCACGATATTAACCAGCTTGTTGGGTACGACGATTTCTTTTTTGATCTCGCCTGTGATGAATTTTGCCACACTTTCCATCGTTCGAGCTTGCTCTTTTAGCTGCTCAGGATCGCTGTTCGGTGCGACATCCATCTTACCACGCATTTTACCATTGACCTGAACGACCATCGTAATCATGTCCTGTACCAGCGCACTTTCATCAACAGTCGGGTAATCTAAGGTTAAAGTATCAAGGCCGAGCTGCTCAAGCAAATGCTCACCAACGTGCGGCGCATAGACAGACAGCATAATCAGCAGATTGGTCAACGCTTCGTGTTTAACGTGTAGCTCTTGCTCGCTACTGGCGTTAAAGGCAGTCAACTCGTTGGCAAGTTCCATCAAGCTTGATACAGGTGTGTTGAGTGCTAAACGATCACCCAAATCACTATCAATCTTGGCGATGGTTTCGTGCGTTTTACGGCGTAAGTTTTTGGCTTCTTTGCTCAATCCCTCTGTGTTCAAGATAGCACCGTTCAGCGTATCAATGCTGATATTGGCGGCCGTTAGCGCTTGCATGTGATCATTAGCGATGCGCCATACTTTTTTCACGAAGTTGTAAGGGCCTTTTAGCGCGTCATCTGACCATTCAAGCGTCTGATCGGCAGGTGCAGTGAATAGCGTATATAAACGTACCGTGTCCGCACCGTATTTATCAATAGTCAGCTGTGGATCGACACCGTTGTTTTTTGATTTAGACATTTTTTCGATTTTGCCAATCGTGACTGGCTGACCATCCAGCTTTAAGGTCGCTTTGATCGGCTGTCCACGGTCGTTGTAGTCGATATCGATGTCTTCTGCAAAGTAGTAAGTGGTACTGCCATCCGCGTTGACACGGTAGAAGGTGCCAGCGAGTACCATACCTTGCGTCATTAGGTTGGCAAATGGCTCGTCGCCAGTGACCAAGTTTTCATCTCGCATGAGCTTATGGAAGAAGCGCGCATACAACAGATGCATCACTGCATGCTCAACACCGCCCACGTATTGATCGACTGGCAGCCATTTATTGGCAGCAGACTTGTTGACCATGTTTTGTGTGTCAGTTGGACTAGCAAAGCGGGCGTAATACCAGCTTGACTCTACAAAGGTGTCAAAGGTATCGGTCTCGCGCTCAGCAGGGTTACCACATTTAGGACAAGTGGTATTGACAAATTCTGGGATGTTTTTGAGTGGATTACCGCGACCATCAGGCACGACGTCGGTTGGCAACACAACTGGCAAGTCTTGCTCTTCAACTGGCACCGTACCACAATGCTCACAGTTGATCATTGGGATAGGGCAGCCCCAATAGCGCTGGCGCGACACGCCCCAATCCCGCAGGCGGTATTGGATTTTTTTCTTAGCCAGCGATTTTGGCTCAAGTTTGGCAAGCATGGCATCAAACGCCTGCTCAAAATCTAAACCATCAAACTCACCTGAGTTAACCAAAGTATTGCGCTCAGTATAAGCAAGATTGACTTCACTATCATTTGCCTTAGCATCTGCTTTTAAATCATCAAAATAGCCATCAGGGGTATTGATGACTTGTTTAATCGGTAGATTGTATTTCACCGCAAATTCATAATCACGCTCATCGTGAGCAGGCACAGCCATCACTGCGCCTGAGCCGTAGCTCATCAGTACATAGTTGGCGACCCAAACAGGCACTTCTTCGCCAGTTAAAGGGTGCGTCACAGTTAGACCTGTATCCATACCGATTTTCTCGGCTTTAGCAAGATCGGCCTCAGCCACTGAGCCTTTTTTGCAAAGGGCACAGAACTGGGCAATCATGTCATCATTTTCAGCAGCGTATTGGGCAAGTGGATGCTCTGCGGCAACCGCGACATAAGTCACGCCCATTAAGGTATCAGGACGAGTGGTGAACACATCTAAGGTGTTTTCTTCGCCAGCAAGCTTATAAGGGAAATGTACTTCCATACCGGCACTACGACCAATCCAGTTGCGCTGCATGGTCAATACTTCAGATGGCCAATGACCTTCTAGCTGATCCAAATCGTCGAGCAATTCATCGGCATAGTCAGTGATGTTGAAGTAATACATGGGGATGTCACGTTTTTCGACTGCCGCACCACTACGCCAGCCTTTACCATCGATGACTTGCTCGTTTGCTAAGACAGTATTATCAACGGGATCCCAGTTGACCGTCGATAGCTTTTTGTACACTAGGCCTTTTTTGTACAACTGCAAGAATAGCCACTGCTCCCACTGATAGTATTCAGGGCTACAAGTGGCAAACTCGCGTGACCAGTCAATAGACAGGCCTAGCAATTTAAGCTGCGCGCGCATATTGTCGATATTGGCAAACGTCCACGCAGCAGGTGGCGTTTGATTGGCAATCGCGGCGTTTTCTGCTGGCAAGCCAAAACCATCCCAGCCCATTGGCTGCATGACCTCATACCCTTTTAGGCGGTAATAACGGCTTAAGACGTCAGAAATCGTATAGTTACGTACGTGGCCCATATGCAGCTTGCCGCTTGGGTAGGGGAACATTGACAGCATATAACGGCTTGGTTTGTCGCTTGGCTCATTGCTGACTTCAAAGCGCTTGTCAGTGGCCCATTTGGTCTGCTGCGCAGCTTCGATCGCTTGCGGGTTATAATGATGGTTGTCGGTTTGGTCTGCTGTCACGGCGTTGCTCATAGTCGGCTCGAAATTGGTTGATACTGATTTATTTAAGACGGATTTGTTTAATACTGTTCAAAATAGGTGGAATTTGACAATGCCATAGCATAGCGTAATTTGGCAAAAATTGCGACGATATGATGCATTTGCTCATCAGGTTTGACGATTAAAAGTGAGGTATTTTTTATATCCAGTCAGCCTTCGGTATAATAGAAACGTTCACCAGTATTTATGAGTAATGATAAGGAGTCATCATGACCATCACCATTTACGGCATCAAGTCTTGTAGCACGATGAAAAAGGCGTTCACTAAGCTTGACGAGCTGGGCGTTAGCTATGAGTTTCATGATTATAAAAAACAAGGTGTCGACAAAGAAGCAGTACAGCGCTGGGTAAATGCGTTAGGGGTTGATAAAGTGCTTAATAAGCGCGGTACGACATGGCGCAAGCTCACTGATGCGCAAAAATCGGAAGCTGATGCCAGTATAGACGCTGCGATAGATTTGCTGGTAGAAAATACCAGCATGATTAAGCGTCCGATTGTGGAAGGTCAGATTGACGATAAAAATCAAGGTCAGCCAATATTGTTGTGCGGTTTTGATGAAGCGGAGTTTGAGCGTGTGTTTGGTTAAAAACGGGCATAAAGAGCCCGAGCTAATAATTAAATCTTAGCTCGGGCTTGATAACGCCAACAATAAACCAAATCACACTAAAGCCCCAAATAATGAGCACATATAGGCGGATTTGCTCCGCTGTCCAATCAAGGGCAAACCAATCAATCATAAAAAACGACTTCCAGCCCTCTATCCACTTTGCGCCGCCATAGCCAATGACCCACCAGCAGTAGATACCTTCTAAGATAAATATAGTTAAATCTAAATAAAAACGATACAGGATAATAAATTCATTTGATTAAACGCTATTTTTCTTGCTTGCTGTGACTACGTCTCCAGAGGCTGCGAAAAATAGCGTTTAATCTTATTGTATCGATTTTATAGTGAACCGACTATAGCAGAGACCATAGCGGAAGAGACATGACTGATTCCTGTTTTTAGCTGAATTAGGCCTCTATCTCACGGCTAATCAGTGTACCAACCCCTTCGTTAGTGAAAATTTCCAGTAACGTGGCATGAGGCACACGGCCATCGACGATAACGGCACTTTTAACACCGCTACGCACGGCATCAAGCGCACACTGTATTTTGGGAATCATACCGCCTGAGATCGTCCCATCTTCGATTAAAGCATCGACTTTCTTGGGTGTTAGCCCAGTCACTACCTCGCCGTCACGGCCCAATACGCCTTTGATATTGGTCAATAGCATTAGTTTCTCTGCTTGTAAAAACTCAGCCACTTTACCAGCGACTAGGTCTGCATTGATATTATAAGTATTGCCTTCTTTATCGACACCAAGTGGTGCGATAACGGGAATGAAATCAGAGGAGATGAGCATATTGATGACGTCTTTATTGACACTGACTACGTCGCCCACAAATCCTAAATCTACGGGAACCGCGACACCGTCGTTACCGATTTTTTCCATCATCAGTTTTTTGGCTTGAATCAAGTTGGCGTCTTTACCCGTGAGGCCAATTGCGCGACCGCCGTGCTTGTTAATCAAGCTAACAATCGATTTGTTGACACTGCCGCCAAGCACCATCTCTACGATATCCATGGTGCTTTTATCAGTTACACGCATCCCATCAATACGGTCTGACTGACGACCCAGCTCTTTTAGTAAGTTATCAACTTGTGGGCCACCACCATGTACAACGACTGGATGTATACCGACCGTTTTTAGCAAGACGATATCACGAGCAAATGAGCTTTCGAGTTCAGGATCGGTCATGGCATTGCCGCCATATTTCACCACGATGAGTTTATCAACAAAGCGCTGAATATAGGGCAGTGCGGTGGTTAATACTTCAGCGGTGTTTTTGGCGTCATCTAAATTAAGTGTCATTCCTAACTCCTAAAGGGCGGGTTTTTAATGGGTTGTTCTTTTTAGCATATTTAATCGATACAGGTTTAATGCCATTATTCAGCAGGCATGGCGATAATCTGTGTTGCCAGCTCTGCATCAAATGGGCGACACAACGCGGCAAAGGTCGCTTGAATGTCTTTTAGATCATCCATGCTGTCTCCAGCGAAGCGCGCAGTCAGGCTATTACTGGTATTTGATTGACGCAACACGCCAAATCCGTGCGCAAAATCCAAGCGGACACCATCAATGCAGCTAAGTCTAGTGCCTGCTGGCAATAAAGACTTGGCTTGTTCGACAGCTATATGGGATCTGATAGTGGAGCAAGTACAGACTGGTGACGCACATAAAGCAGTTGGTAGATTAGCGGCGTCTAGTCGGTAATCAGAAATATCAAACGAATCAGCATGAGTCGTCACGCTTGCTAGGTCTTGCAAATAGGTACAAACCCTCGTTAATTGCTCCATGATTGAGCAATCTGTCCTAGCAGTCTGCGGCACCGGCAAATAATGATCTGCTGTACTGACCATGGCGGGCAAGCGTTGGAGAATATCTGATAGTGCATTTTTATCATCTAAGATATTACGAGACTTGACAAACCAATGCAGTAAGCGCAATGCAGCATATATGGCATCATCATAAGGGATAAAGCGGCCATCATTAAAAATAAAATGCCCTGATAGCTCACCTGCAAAGACAATTTGACTATCAGGATGCTGTACCTTTTGGCGCATAAAGCTGCTACCGGTTTTGCTAATCACTGGCATCGCGCCAAGATCCGCCAGTAGCTTTGGCAGATGATGCGCGCATTTAATATCAAATAGCACCTCAGACGCTAAGGAGCTGGTCAAAGAATCCGGACGTTCTGTAATGGCAATGCGTGCTAACAAGTAGAGTAGGTGATCAGGCATGACCACTTTGCTGTTATTATCAACGATCATCAAACGATCACCATCACCATCAAATGCTAAACCAATATCGGCACAATGAGAAGCAACAGCTTGCTGCAGCGCTGTTAGACGGTTGGGCTCGGCTGGATCAGGATTACCAAGAGGAAAGCTGCCATCTGGCGTGTCATTGAGCACAATAACATGCTGGCAAAAACGGTCAAATAAGCGCTGAGTGATGTTGCCAGTGGCACCGTGCATACAATCAATAACCACAACCAAATCAAGCTTAGACGCTGTTTTCCGGTTGTTTGTAGGTGCTGTCTGATTATCCTGAGTCAACTGGCAAAAGACTTGCTCAATAGCCGCGATATAGACATCTGCTACTTGCTTAGCAGGCAGCTCTTTAAGCAAAGCTCTAGACAGTTCAGTATTGCTGCTAATATTTATATAGTGTGAGTCTGGTTCTGAGTCTAAAGTTGCTTGCTCGACCTGATTTTTAGATAAGTAATGAGTATGAAAGATTAATTGTTGATAAAGGGCTTGTATCTCTAAGCTACTAGGAGATTTATGATTGACCAGCCACTTGATACCCAATATGTCTTTGGCAGAGTGGCTGGCGGTTACAATAATGCCATGACCTTGATACTGCTTTGCCCAAAACGCCATCATGGGTGTGGTAACAAGACCGAGCTGGATAATGCATAAACCCTGTTGGGCTAATACAGTAGAGAGTGTACGTGCAATCGATTCGCTGCCATGACGCATGTCATAGCCAATAACGACGATAATTTCGGCTGCTATATTCTGTTGGAAATTAACGGTGTTATTGGGAGGGCAAGTAACATCAGTAGCAGCATGGGCATTACTATTTTTTGTGAATTGGCTGCGTTGAGAGCCATAGAGCTGAGCAAAACGATGGCCCAGCGCTTGTACAAACTCATCGGTGAAATGCGTGTTTGTACCGCGAATATCATAAGCACGAAATAAGGATTGCTGCGCCGCAAAAGATGGCATGGCTTACTCTCCTTATTGACGTGGTAAATAGGTGATTATGAATACAAAATGGACAGCGCAATATTCTATTAATGTAAAAAATAAATTCTAATCGCTATCTTGGTTACGATTTGGCTTAGTGACGACCTAAGTCGCTGTCCAAAACTTACTTGCCAATGAGTAGTTACTGACGACCCGAATGCCCGAATCCGCCAGCACCGCGCACGCTTTCATCACTGAATTCTGTGACCACTTCAAACTCAGGACGAGCAACAGGCACCACGATATACTGTGCCATGCGATCGCTTGGATTGAGAACAAAGTCATTCTCACTACGGTTCCAGATGCTAACCATCAGCTCACCCTGATAATCGGCATCAATCAGCCCAACCAAGTTACCCAAGACGATGCCGTGCTTATGGCCAAGGCCTGAGCGCGGTAGAATCATACCGGCATAATTAGGGTCTTGAATATAAACAGCAAGGCCCGTACCTATCAAGTGAGTTTCGCCTGCTTTGATCGTTAAAGGCTCATCAATACAAGCGCGCAGATCGATACCAGCACTGCCATCGGTGGCGCGAGTCGGTAGAGAAAATTCTTCATCTTCAGTAATTTTAGGGTTGACTACTTTCACTTGTACAGCTTGCATAACGCACTCACTTAACGATTTAGAAGTTTTATAAATTAAGACTATTTAACAATATTTTATAAACAACAATGATATATAAATAGCAATGCTGTGTTTTTATTGGATACTTTATCATCCAGCAATTCACTAGAGTATTAACACACTCGCCAAGCCTAAAAATGACATAAAACCGACAATATCTGTGACAGTGGTTAGAATCACTGAGGCGGATAGTGCAGGATCGATATTCATACGTTTTAGCATCAGCGGTATACTAATTCCCGAGACATTCGCCGCCGTCATGTTGATCGCAATGGCAAAGCCAATGACAGCACTAATTTCGATGTCATGAAACCATAATTGGGCAATAAATGCCATGATTATCGCCCAAATGATACCGTTTATCGCGCCAACCCACAGCTCTTTATTAAGGAGCCAGACTCGGTTAGAACCACCGATTTGACCCATTGCCATACCGCGGATAACGACGGTCAAGGTTTGCGAGCCTGCAATACCGCCCATACTAGCGACCACAGGCATCAATATCGCCAGCGCCACCACTTCTGCCAACACTTCCTCGAACTGTCCAATCACTGCTGCTGCTAAAAGCGCGGTGCAGAGGTTAATGCCCAACCAGACACTACGGCTTTTGGCACTAGTTAGAATAGGCGCGAACAGCTCTTCATCTTGGCTAACACCAGCAAGATTTTTCATGGTGCTGTCGACATCATCTTGGATAATCTCCATGATGTCTTCGCCATTTAGCTGTCCAACCAGCTCGCCGTAGCTGTTCGTCACGGGCGCAAAGCGGATATCTTCTGAACGAAAAATCGCTGCAGCATCTTGGATATCTAGGCGATCATTAATGGTGATAGCCGTATCAATCAGTTCTGAGACCAGCGTATTTTGGTCATGTTTAATCAGATCTACCAGACTCAATAGCCCAAGTAATTGCTGGCTTTGATCGACCACGAGTAGCTCTTGGCTTTCGTCATCGAGTAGATCCTCGTTTTCGCGTAGCCAATCCTGTACATCCGCCAGACAGATATCATCCCGTATTTGGATAATATCGGGATCCATGTAGCTCCCAACTTCCCAGTCATCATACGTATCAAGTTTATTGACTTGGACGCGCGTTTCTTCATCGAGCGTTGCCATGACTGAGGTACGTACGCTCTCAGTGACAGTATCCAAAATCTCAGAGATGTCTTGGGCATCAAGATCTTGGGTAAATAGCGAGATTTCTTGAGAAGAAATGTTCTCCAGCAATGGCTGGCGGGTATCGTACTCGAGCTCAGCAAGTACCTCACCTTTAATGCTCTCTGGTACTTGCTCCCAGATGAGTAGGCGGTTTTGAGCCGGGAAGGACTCTAGTAGGCTTGCAATTTCATATTCAGACTGCTTTTCTAAAAACTCTGTAATCGCCTCATATGCTTTATCAGCAACCAAATCCTGCAAATACAGCAGTTTATATTCGGCACTATATTCAGCCGGATTATAATCTCCTGGTAGCACTGATGGTCGTTCCTGATCGGGCATCGAGGTAGGCATAAGGATTCCAATATCTTTTATAAAATGTTAATAATAGCAAATGGTAAAACGTCGGGTTAGCGTTTGCCGAGTCAGTCTTTTTGGCATCAGCACTGTCAATATTGATGTTAGCGCTTACCCAATAAAGCGCGAATATTGGCTAAATACTCATCAGCGACTGCTTCTGGGTCTTTGGTGGCTTTTTTCTTTTTGGCCTTGGCGGGCCAGTCAACATGATCTTCTGGCAGCTCGTCCAAAAATCTGGACTCTGAGGTCACGCGCATCTGGCCACCGGCACGGCGCTGGGCCGCAAGCGTCAAAGTCAGCTCACGACGCGCGCGGGTGATGCCTACGTACATCAGACGACGCTCTTCTTCGATCGTCTCACTCATAATAGAGTTGCGATGCGGTAGCATCTCTTCCTCAAGCCCCATGATATAGACAAAGTCAAACTCTAGACCTTTTGCAGCATGTAAGGTCATTAGATTGACTTTGTTGGTGTTTTCTTCTTCTTGCTGCTGCTCAAGCATGTCTAGCAAGACCAGCTTACGAATGATAGTATCAATCGTGCGGTCTTCGTCTTCTTCCGCGCGATTAATGAGAGATTGGATACTGGTATACAGCATATCGATATTATCAATACGGTTTTTTTCTTGCTGCGGGGTTTTGGCATCGCTACGGACAAAATCAATATAACCCGTCTCATCAATCATTTGGCGTACGATTGGCACAGGATCAGGGTGTTGATCGAGCTCACGTGTATAGTGCTCGATGAACTCGCCAAACTCTTTGATCGTGCCATACGCTTTTGACGGCAACACATGAGCCAAGCCGGCATGAGTACAAGAAGCTAGTAGCGAGATACTATGCTCTTGAGCAAATAAGCCAAGCTTTTCTAGCGTGGCAGGTCCCATACCACGCTTGGGTGTATTAATAATACGCAAAAACGCGCTGTCATCTTCAGGGTTCAAAATCAGGCGTAGATAGCCCATGATGTCTTTGATTTCACTACGCGCAAAGAACGACTGACCGCCCGATAATTTATAGGGTACTTGTAGCTGGCGCAATTGTGCCTCAAGCATTCGTGCCTGAAAGTTACTGCGGTAGAGTACTGCATACTGCTCCCACTCATTACCAAAACGCAATTTGTGCGTGACGATTTCTTTGGCGACGCGCTCAGACTCATCGTCATCATTACGGCAGTTGATAATCCGAATTTTTTCGCCTTGACCTTTATCTGACCATAGTTTCTTTTCGAATAAATGCTCGTTGTTGAGAATGACCGCATTGGCAGAGGTCAAAATACGCGTGGTTGAGCGATAATTTTGCTCAAGCATGACGATTTTTAGTTTTGGGAAATCTTCTTTTAGCAGTGCCATGTTTTCAGGCTTCGCCCCGCGCCACGCATAGATAGATTGGTCATCATCACCCACCACGGTAAAACGACCTTGCGGACCAACCAAATGCTTAATCATTTCATACTGGGCGGTATTGGTATCTTGATACTCATCGACCAATAGATAACGAATACGGTTTTGCCATTTGTCTCGCAGCTCTCTATTTTCACGCAAGATTTTGGTCGGCAGTACAATCAAGTCATCAAAATCGACGGCATTATACGCACGCAAGTTACGCTCATAAAGGGCGTACAAGGTCGCAAAAATCATGTCTTCTGGATCGTCTAACGTTTCCATCGCCTTGTCAGGCTCAATCAAATCGTTTTTCCAATCAGAGATCATTTTGATGGCTTTACCAACCAGCTCACGACTTTCAGCGCCACTTAAGTTGTCGCGCATCATCAGCTCCATCAAGAGGCGCTTACTGTCATCACTGTCCATGATAGAGAAGTTGCCTTTTAGCGGCGTATGCATCAGCTCATAGCGCAAAAACTGGAGACCAAATTGGTGAAAGGTCGATACAGTCAAGCCGCGCGTTTTTTCGCTTGGGAGCAGTTTGCTCACACGGGCTTTCATTTCACGTGCCGCCTTATTAGTAAAGGTCACCGCTGTGATGCGCTCGGCTGGCATGTCGCACTCTTGAATCAGATACGCAATTTTACGCGTGATCACCGAGGTCTTACCGGAGCCAGCACCTGCGAGCACAAGTAGTGGGCCAGATACGTAGAGCATGGCTTCTTGTTGTTTGGGATTGAGTTGACTCATAACGTGACCTGTAAGACAAAAGCAAAAAGAGGGTAGCGCTGATATAGCACAAGTAGATGAACGCGGTGCGTACCACCAAAATTGATATCGTAGTGATATCTTAATAATGTTTGTTATAAGGATAATAGAATTTAAGGTTTGATGATGACATATCGTAAAATTAGGTGGGTCATTATAAAGCAAAAACGGTCACTTTGGGGGAGGAGTTGGGTGATGAAAACAGGGTATGAGCGCACTTGATTTTTGGTAAATAGCGTGACAGCGTTTGCGTATCGAACAAAGCATGGATTTGGGGTTAATATAAGGTAACGTCTATATCATAATTTTTGGTAAAAAAAACACATTTTGTTTCATAGAAAATGACCGTCGAATACAGTTAAAAACTAGCTTTTAGGCACTGATATGCGTATAGTACGTAAATAATTTATGCCAGTTGTCACGTCATTATTAACCACGTGTAATGAGCTATTAAATCAATTAAGTACGCAGTCAGATATGATATTGATTTAATACGTTGATCTTACGTTGTTAGAAGATGCGTTGGGCGACCAGCCTTTATCCGCGTGCATACCGGAATCTCTACCGTTGGTCAGGTCTGACATCGTCGTTAATAAGCTTGATAATTGGTTATTACCAGCAAAATACCTAACATGTGACTCAATGACAGTTACTTAAACACAGTGTCAGTGAATGACAACTGCTTTGTGTTTTCGTCTGCGTTATACCTGTCGTGAGGCGGCCTTAATGGGTCAGTGCCTGCGCTGTGTCTAACACTCGATTGGGTGAGGAGCACGTATTATCATGTCTGCTTTTAATTGGTCAGCCATTGCTTTTATCTTAGCCGCCATTGGGCTAGTTGTCTTCATGCTGGTGGTACCGCGTTTACTTGGCGGTCGCTCTCAAGGCTTACAAAAAGAAGAGATATTTGAAGCGGGTGTTGTCGGATCTGGCAACGCCCGTATTCGTTTGTCTGCTAAATTCTATTTGGTCGCGATTTTCTTTGTGATTTTCGATTTAGAGGCGCTGTATCTCTACGCGTATTCTGTGTCAGTACGAGAGGCCGGCTGGCTTGGTTTTGCCGCTGCTGCTACCTTTATTACTATTCTGATTATCGGTTTGATTTATGAGCTGAGCTTGGGTGCGATGAACTGGGCACCTGCTGACAAGCTGCGTAAAAAGGCACGCTTATATGCCGCGCCTGCTGGCTTTAACTTAGCAGATATCACCAAGTTTGATGGTGCTCATGAGCTGATGGTCGATCCTACTGGTAAAGTACCCGCGCAATCATCCGGTCAAATCAATGTCTCAAACAATATTGAGACCAATCGCCGTCATCTACAAAACATCGATCATATTAATACCACAGGTAATGTGACGTCTGTGGATTTTGCGACGTCTGCACAAAACGATAAGCCTGCGCACTAGTGAGTGCTGCTGGCTTTCGCTGATCGCATTTTGTTGCAACGATTGCTTGTGATTGGCCCCTTATTAATAACGAAATTTTTGGCGACAGCGTATACAAGATGAGTATGACGCCAAGCCTAATATGAAGGTTGTATGTTATGAAATACACATTAACAAAAGCCAACCCTGATGCAGATACCTATCCTGCACAGACCCGCCAAACGGTCAATGATCCTATCGAAGATGAAGTCAATAAAAACGTCTTTATGGGTCGTCTCGAAGACCTCGTTCATTCAACAGCAAACTGGGGGCGCAAGCACTCGCTCTGGCCATTTAACTTTGGTACCTCTTGCTGTTATGTTGAATATGCCACTACCTTAACTGCCGTTCATGATTTGTCACGCTTTGGGGCAGAGGTTATTCGTGCCTCGCCTCGTCAGGCAGATGTGATGATCGTTGCTGGTACTTGCTTCGTTAAGATGGCCCCTGTTATTCAGCGTCTTTATGAGCAAATGCTTGAGCCAAAATGGGTCATCTCTATGGGTGCTTGTGCCAACTCAGGCGGCATGTATGATATCTATTCTGTCGTACAAGGGGTGGATAAAGTGATCCCTGTTGATGTGTATGTGCCAGGCTGTCCGCCGCGTCCAGAAGCATTGATTCAAGGCTTGATGTTGCTACAAGAATCTATCACCAAAGAGCGTCGTCCGTTAGGTATCCATGTCAATGAGCAGGGTATCTATCAGCCGCAAATGACGCCTGAGCGTGACCGTAAGCAAGCAGATCGTATCGCTGTCAAAAACTTGCGTAGCCCAGACAGCATCTAAGTTTAGACAGTATCTAAATTTAGATAGCATGTAGATTTAGCAACCTTAATATTTTATGCGCTCATCATGGTTTGGTTATGACTGACATAGCTTCACTGTGATTGACATCGCTCAGTTATGATTAATGAAGGAATACATCATTCATGGTCACGGTAGTCGAAAACACAGATCCTAAGATCAAGCCCGTCCCAGCCGTCATCACAGAGCTGGAGCAAAAGTATGCTGGTAAATTTGTCGTACAGCACACTGTGGATGAGATTCCAACAGTCTGGGTGGCGCGTGCAGATTTATTAGACGTGCTTTTATTTTTGCGCAAACTGCCCAAGCCCTACGTCATGCTATTTGACTTGTCAGCGATAGATGAGCGTCTGCGTCAGCATCGTGCGGGTTTGCCTGACAGTGACTTTACGGTGTTTTATCACCTGATGTCGCTTGAGCGCAATAGTGATATACGTGTCAAGGTCGCACTGAGCGAAGATGACCTCAATGTCCCAAGCGCGACCAATATTTGGCCAAATGCAAACTGGTATGAGCGCGAAGTGTGGGACATGTTCGGTATTGTCTTTACAGGTCATCCGCATTTGACCCGTATTTTATTGCCAAAATACTGGGAAGGTCATCCACTGCGTAAAGAATATCATGCGCGTGCGACTGAATTTACCCCGTATTTCTTGAATACCGCCAAGCAGCAATATGAGCAAGAAAACCTACGTTTTGTCCCAGAAGAGTGGGGCATGAAGCGCTCAGGTCGTGACGAAGACTTTATGTTCTTGAACATCGGTCCTAACCACCCCTCCGCTCACGGTGCGTTTCGCTTGGTACTACAGTTGGATGGCGAGGAAGTCGTCGACTGTATTCCAGATATTGGCTATCACCATCGCGGCGCAGAAAAGATGGCTGAGCGCCAGACATGGCACTCATTCATCCCTTATACCGACCGTATCGATTATTTAGGCGGTGTGATGAATGAGCTGCCTTATATCATGTCAGTCGAAAAGCTTGCTGGGATTACCGTCCCACCTCGCGCCGAGACTATCCGTGTGATGATGAGCGAGTTTTTCCGTATTACCAACAATTTGCTATACGTCGGTACATTCATTCAGGATGCAGGTGGTATGACCCCTGTATTTTATATGTTTACCGATCGCCAAAAAGCCTATGACGTCATCGAAGCCGTGACAGGCTACCGTATGCATCCGGCTTGGTTCCGTATTGGTGGTACGGCGGCTGATCTGCCACGTGGCTGGCAGCGTTTGGTGCGTGAGTTCTTAGATTGGATGCCTAAGCGCCTGGACGAATATGTCAAAGCAGCATTACAAAACAGCGTGCTCAAAGGCCGTACTCAAGGGGTTGCTCAGTACAATGCTAAGCAAGCACTTGCTTGGGGCGTGACGGGCGCTGGTCTGCGCGCGACAGGCGTTGATTTTGATCTACGTAAAGCACGTCCATACATGGGCTATGAGAATTACGATTTTGAAGTGCCAGTTGGTTACAACGGTGACGCTTATGATCGCTGTATGGTCAAAGTTGAAGAGATGCGTCAGTCATTACGTATCATTCGTCAATGTATGGACAATATGCCACAAGGTCCTTACAAAGCGGATCATCCACTGGCCGTACCACCGCCAAAAGACCGTACGCTAAATGATATTGAGACATTGATTAATCATTTTATCTCAGTATCTTGGGGTCCTGTGATGCCAGCAGGCGAATGTACGACGATCGTCGAGGCGACCAAAGGTCTGAACAGTTATTACATCACCTCAGACAAGGCCACGATGAGCTATCGTACCCGTATTCGTACACCGACATTTGCGCATTTACAGCAGATGCCATCGGTCATTAATGGCTCACTGGTTTCTGATGCCATTATGTATTTGGCATCGATTGATATTGTGATGGCGGACTGCGATCGTTAAGATTTTGATCTTTAAGGTTAAAACCGCTGCTTCATAAGTATTTGTTCATCAATATATTATTGCCTGATGGCACACCAAAATGCTGTCGCTTGTCGATATAACCACAGTTTTAATCAGACTGATATTGGCTTGTGATAGAGCAGGATGAGTGAGGAAAGACAGAAGATTATGAAAATTGTTTCCGACAAAATGCCAAAAGTAGATGTAGAGAGCATCCTCACCACTGAGGAAATTGCTGCTATTCATGAGTTTATGCATCACTACCCACAGGCGCGTGCTGCCTCATTAGATGCGTTAAAAATTGTGCAAAAGCGCAACGGCTGGGTCGATGATGCGCAAGCGAATGCCATTGCCAATATCCTAGATATTCCGATGTCAGACATGGATGGGGTTGCGACTTTCTTTAACCGTATATATCGCCAGCCTGTCGGTCGTCATGTGATTCTCATATGTGACTCAGTGGCTTGTTATTTGACAGGTTATGAGGCGCTATCAGCTGAAATCAGATCACAGCTGGGTATTGAGTACGGTCAGACAACTGCTGATGGACGTTTTACCCTATTGCCAATTTGCTGCTTGGGCAACTGTGATAAGGGACCAGCGGTACTGATTGATGAAGACACTTACGGCCCTGTCCAGCCATCTGAGGTCGCGCAATTATTGGAGCTATACGCATGAGTTTAACGATTTCAGAGCAAATTGCTCGTCGCGGTCAAGGCCAAGCGCCAAGCCAGCTAAATGCACAGCGTGTTCCAATCTATGGTGATAAAGCGACAGCCACTAGCGAAACCAAGCCTTTGACGTGGCGTTTGGCGCATCATGATGCGGTGCTTGATTTAGCCACTTATGAGTCTCTAAAAGGCTTCACTGGTCTAAAAGAAGCGCTATCTAAATCGCCTAAAGACGTCGGCAATATGATTAAAGCGGCCAATGTTCGAGGTCGCGGCGGTGCAGGTTTTAACGCGGGTCTAAAGTGGTCATTTATGTCGCCGCCGGATGGTTTGCCACGTTATCTCATCTGTAATGCGGATGAAATGGAGCCGGGTACGTTTAAAGACCGTTTACTCATGGAGCGCCTACCTTTTCAGCTGATCGAAGGTATGCTTATTACCGCTCATGCGATTGGTGCCACTGACGGTTATATCTTTATCCGCGGTGAGTATATCTTGGCCGCTGAACGTTTGGTCGCTGCTATCGAAGAATGTTTGGCCAACAACCTCATGGGCGACAATATTCTAGGCTCAGATTTTAGCTTTAATTTGCACGTACATACGGGCGCTGGCCGTTATATCTGTGGTGAAGAGACCGCACTGATTAACTGCCTAGAAGGCCGCCGCGCCAACCCCCGTACCAAGCCGCCGTTCCCACAAATCTCTGGGGCATGGGGTCGTCCAACCGTTGTCAATAACGTTGAGACCTTATGTAATATGCCAGCGATTTTGAATCACGGCGTTGAGTGGTATCAGTCGTTATCTGAAATAAAAGGCAAAAGTAAAACGCCAGGCACTAAGCTCTTTGGCTGTTCAGGCTTGGTCAATGATCCAGGTCTCTGGGAGTTACCCTTTGGTTATACCGCTCGCGAAATCATTGAAGATTTAGCCGGTGGTATGAAAGATGGTAAAACGCTGAAGGCTTGGTTACCGGGCGGCGCCTCGACTGACTTTTTGACCGCAGAACATTTGGATGTGGTGGTAGATTTTGACACCATTCAAAACGCCGGTAGCCGTATGGGTACTGGTCTGATTATGGTCGTTGATGAATCGCAAGATATGGTGCCGTTACTTCGTAACCTTGAGATTTTCTTTCAGCGTGAGTCATGCGGCTGGTGTACACCGTGTCGTGATGGTCTACCGTGGGGCGTTAAACTGCTTACCGCCATCAACGATGGTGAAGGTCAAGTGGGTGATGTAGAAAAACTAGAAGGCCTGACGCGTGATTTATGGATTGGTAAAACATTCTGTGCGCATGCCCCAGGTGCGATGGAACCACTAATGAGTGCGATTAAATATTTCCGTCCAGAGTTTGATCAAAAAATCGCGCAGGCGGTTGGTGTCGATGTTATTGATGCGGCAGCCAACCAACAGCCAGCAGTGAAATAAGGAGAGCGGCATGGCAGTCATACATATTGATGGAACCACTGTCGAAGTAGATAGCGCAGACAACTTACTACAAGCCTGCTTATCACTCGGCATTGATGTGCCGTATTTTTGTTATCATCCAGCCCTTGGCTCAGTCGGCTCATGTCGTCAGTGCGCGGTCAAGCAATTCCAGAATAAAGACGATATGGAAGCAGGTCGTGGTCGTCTGGTCATGTCATGTATGGTCGCTCCTGGCGATGATATGTACATCTCTGTGACGGACGATGAAGCCAAAGCATTCCGCAAGTCGATGGTTGAGCTACTCATGACTAACCATCCACATGACTGTCCAACTTGTGAAGAAGGCGGACATTGTCATTTGCAGGACATGACTTATATGTCAGGTCATAGCCGTCGTCGCTATCGCTTTACCAAACGTACGCACCACAACCAAGAGCTTGGTCCATTTATTGCGCATGAAATGAACCGTTGTATCGCTTGCTATCGTTGTGTACGTTTTTACAAAGACTACGCAGGCGGCGAAGATTTGGGCGTTTATGGCTCAAACAACCGCGTTTACTTTGGTCGTGATAAAGATGGTCAGTTTGAAAGCGAGTTTTCAGGTAACTTAACCGAAGTCTGCCCAACGGGTGTGTTTACTGATAAAACGCACTCTGAGCGCTACAACCGTAAATGGGACATGCAGTATGCGCCAAGCATCTGTCATGGTTGCTCAGCTGGTTGTAATATCTCACCGGGTGAACGTTATGGTGAATTGCGCCGTATCGAAAACCGCTATAACGGCGAGGTAAACCGCTATTTCTTATGTGACCGTGGCCGTTTTGGTTATGGCTATGTCAATCGTGACGATCGTCCAACCCAAGCGCTCGAACGTATCAATGATAAGCATGTCAAAATCAATATTGACTACGCACTTGATGAAACCATCAAACGACTCAAAGATAAAAAAGTCATCGGGATTGGCTCGCCACGTGCCAGTTTAGAGACCAACTTTGCGCTAAAAAATCTGGTCGGCTTTGATAATTTCTCAACAGGTCTGAACCATCAGCAGCAAGCACTGGTCAATAAGTGCATCGAAGTGCTTAGCACTGAAGGCATTTATAACCCTAGCATGACTGATATCGAGACGCATGATGCAGTGCTCGTATTAGGTGAAGATATCACGCAAACGTCATCACGTGTCGCGCTGTCAGTACGTCAAGCCGCAAAAAATGAAGGTTTGAAAATGGCAGCGGCGCTGCAAACGCAGCCTTGGCTTGCTGAACCCGTCAAACGTATCGCTCAAGATGCGCTAAGCCCAGTCTATGTCATCGATGTAACCCAAACCAAGCTAGAAGACATCAGTAAAGTGAGCGTAGTGGCGACCCCTGAAGACATCACTAAACTTGGCTTCAAAGTCGCTGATGAGATTGCGAGCTTCGCTGATGACTTAGCAGACATAGCAGATCCACAAGCAGCTGAACAAAATGCTGATGTTAGTACTGAGACTGATGGTATGCAAGCGTTGGCACAGCAAATCGCTTATGACTTGATTCAAGCTGATAAGCCGTTAGTTGTCTCGGGTAGCAGCTTGTCTTCTACCGCATTGATAGAAGCAGCAGCACAGATTACCCAAGCGTTGACCCAAAAACGTGCAGCAATCAAAGCGACTGAGCAGCAGCAGGTTGAGGCACATAATGCCAAAGTACAGGCAGCGCAAGCGAAAGCGGCTAATGACCAACCTGAAGAAGACCAAGATTTATCTGCTAAGCCAAACAAACCGGAAACGGGCGTAAATACAGAAGCGCAGGATAATGTCGAACGCGCACCTGCTGAAAACCTTGAGTTAAAAGAAGTGAACGCACAGTATCAGGTACAAGCTGGTATTTATCTAACGGTTCCTGATGCCAATAGCATGGGCGTTTGTATGCTTGGCGGTCAGTCAGTTGAAGAGCTGCTAGCCACTGATTACGATGTGGTTGTGGTTGCAGAAAACCAGCTAACAGATGCGATTGATGCCAATAAATTGACACAGCTACTGACTGATAAAACGGTCATTGCGTTAGATCATCAGCTGCTTGATTGGCATAAGGACGTCGATATTGTATTGCCAGCGGCTAGCTTTGCAGAAGCGGATGGTACATTGATATCAGCTGAGGGCCGTGCGCAGCGCTTCTTCCAAGTTTATGACAACGAATACTACCATCCGATGAGCAGTATTAAAGAAGGCTGGCGCTGGATACATGCTGTGCATAGCAGTATTGAAGGTCGTGATGTCGACTGGACGCAGCTAGATGATGTTATCAATGCATTGATTGCCACCCATCCTAAGCTTGCAGGTATCAAAGGCGCTGCGCCTGAAGCGGACTACCGTATGACTGGTCTGAAAATCGCGCGTCAACCGCGCCGTTATTCAGGTCGTACTGCTATGCGTGCGCCAATCTCAGTGCATGAGCCGATGCAGCCAAAAGATTTGGATACTGGTTTGACCTTCTCAATGGAAGGTTATAGCGGTAAAGAAGCGCCCAGCTCGATGATTCCTTTTGCCAATGCGGCAGGTTGGAACTCACCACAAGCATGGAACAAATACCAAGACAAAGTCGGCGGTCATCTAAAAAATGGTGATCCAGGTGTGCGTTTGTTTGATCAGCTAGAGCGTCTAGCCACTCGTCAATATGTGGCGCCAGAAGCCATGTCTGCAAACACTACTGACTTACAGCAAGGCCAAGCGAAGCTAGTACCGATTCATAATATCTATGCCAGCTCAATGATGGCATCACGTAGCCCAATCGTCGCAGAGCAACTACCAGTTGCAGCATGGCGTATCGGTATGGATGATGCCAAAGACTGGAATATTGCTGCTGGTGATTACTTGGCGATTGAAATTGACAAGCAACAAATCACCTTGCCAGTACAGCTGGTTGGTTATCTAGCAGAAGGCTGTATCGGTTACCCAGTTGGGCAGGTGAGTATTATTCACCCATCAATGCCAGCGTCGGTGCGTAAAGTGGATGCACCAGTGACGATGATGGGTAGCATGGCTAACGATATGATTAATGATAATGACACAGCGCAAATAAACGCAGCGCCGACCACCACACAGGAGATGTAATATGCAAGTTACCCGTATTATCCCTGATGTGCCAAGCTTTTTGGCCAATAGCATGAGTTTTGATACTTGGTCTATTCTGTTTTTGGTGGGTCAATCGCTAGTCATCTTTTTGGTCGTGGTATTGGTTGCCGCAATGATGATTGTCTATGAGCGCCGCATGCTGGCATTATGGCAAGATCGTTATGGTCCAAACCGTGTTGGGCCTTTTGGTTCGTTGCAGTTAGTCGCCGATATGCTAAAAATCTTCTTTAAAGAAGATTGGACACCAAACTTTACTGATAAGTTTATGTTCACCTTGGCACCCGCGGTCGCGATGTTTACTGCCTTGGCATCATTTGCCATTATTCCTATCTCGCCAACACTTGGCGTGGTTGATTGGGATATTGGTATTTTGTTTTTCTTTGCCATGGCGGGTATTGCTGTTTATGCCGTGATGTTCGGTGGTTGGGCGTCTGCCAACAAATTTTCGCTACTCGGTGGTTTGCGCTCAGCAGCACAGACAATCAGTTACGAAGTGTTTTTAGGTTTGTCGTTGATGGGCGTTGTTGCACTGACAGGTTCATTTAACTTACGCGCCATTGTTGAGTCACAAGTCGACGGCTGGTATATCATTCCGCAGTTTTTTGGGTTTTTAACCTTTGTGGTCGCGGGTGTGGCGGTTACGCACAGACATCCATTTGACCAACCAGAAGCAGAGCAAGAACTGGCTGAAGGCTATCATGTCGAATATTCGGGTATGAAGTTCGGTATGTTCTTCATTGGTGAGTATGTCAACGTTGTCTTGATTTCTGCTTTGATGACTTGCTTGTTCTTTGGCGGTTGGCTTGCGCCGTTCAATTTAGATATCCCATTTATTCCACCAGCTTTTTGGTTCATGATTAAAACGCTGTTCTTTATGACCATGTTTATTTTGGCTCGAGGCTCACTCATGCGTCCGCGTTATGATCAGGTGATGAACTTTGGCTGGAAAGTATGTCTGCCAGTAACGCTGATTAATCTATTAATCACTGCTGCGGTCATTTTGATCTTTTCCCCAACGTTATAGTCATTACTAGCCATCACTGATGAACTAGGGTAAAGCTGATAAGGATAATAATCCCATGTTTACTACCATAAAAAAGACCGTCATTGGTATATTTACCATTGTCCGCAGCATGTGGATGGTCAATAGTCATGCGCTCAGACCGCGTGACACCATCCTTTATCCTGAAGAGCCGGTACCTGTGCCGCCGCGTTTTCGTGGACGTATTGTCCTCACGCGTGATCCTGATGGAGACGAGCGCTGTGTCGCTTGTAACTTGTGTGCGGTGGCATGTCCGGTAGGGTGTATCTCATTACAAAAAGCCGAGCGTGAAGATGGACGCTGGTATCCAGAGTTTTTTCGAATTAACTTCTCACGCTGTATCTTTTGTGGATTGTGTGAAGAAGCCTGTCCAACGACAGCGATTCAAATGACCCCAGATTTTGAGTTAGGTGAATATAAGCGCCAAGATTTGGTCTATGAAAAAGAGCATTTGCTCATTTCAGGACCAGGTAAATACCCTGATTATAACTATTATCGTGTGACAGGTATGGCGGTAGCAGATAAACCAAAAGGTGCAGCACAAAACGAATCTGCACCGATTGATCTAAGGAGCTTGCTACCATGATGAATATTTTGAACCATCCTGAACTGGCTGGGTTTTATTCACTTGCAGCAGTGGCGATATTTGCCAGCCTGCGCGTCGTGACTCAGGCTAATCCAGTGCATGCTATCTTATCGATGATTGTATCGTTGCTGGCAATTGCTGGGATATTTTTTGTATTAGGAGCGCCGTTTGCAGGTGCGCTAGAGATTGTTGTTTATGCTGGTGCCATTATGGTGCTATTTGTTTTCGTTATCATGATGCTGAACTTGGGCATGAGTAATGACGAGCGCGAAGAGCGTTGGCTCGATGCTGGTACTTGGGCGATACCGACAGGATTGACGATAATCATTGCCGTTGTGCTCTATGCAATGATTGGTATGGGTCATGATGAAGCCGTTATGATGGGTGGCACGACTATCTCTGCCAAAGCAGTCGGTACGGTGCTATTTACCAAATATATCATGCTGGTTGAAATTGCAGCTTTGTTACTACTGGCGGCTTTGGTGGCGGCATATCATTTGGGTAAAGAGTCGATTGATGAAGAGATCGTCGGTCATGCGAGTCAAGACTTTCAGCCAAGTGTAGGCAGTATCAAACAATACGACAATGACAGTGCGCTTACACAGCATGATGGCGTAGAAATGGATAAGCCTTACGAATATAAAGATGTTGACCCGCATGACTATGTTGGTATGAAGGTAGGCATGAAAACAGGTGCGAACAAAGTGACGCGCAAGGAGGCAGACTAATGGTACTAGCAGCAAGCGTGGCACAAGAGGTGTCAAACGTGCCGTTTGCCCACGAGGTGGCAGGCTTAGTACAGCCAGCTGCTGAGGCGCAAAATGTACTGGGTATGATACCCATGAGCCATGGACTGATTTTGGCAGGTATTTTATTTGCTATTGGTCTGTGCGGCGTCATGGTACGACGTAACTTCTTATTTATGCTCATGAGTCTTGAGATCATGATGAATGCGGCAGCACTAGCATTTGTCGTGGCAGGTAGTCGCTGGGTCGATCCAGACGGGCAGATTATGTTTATCTTTATTTTAACCTTGGCTGCGGCTGAAGCGTCGATTGGTCTGGCAATATTATTGCGTTTTTATCATCAGCGTGGGCATCTCGATGTCGATAGCGCCAATGAGATGAAAGGATGATGTCATGAGTTTATTACCATTAACCTTTATATTCCCGCTCATTGGCTTTTTGATTTTAGCCTTTATGCGCGACAAATTATCAGAGACGGTCGCAGCGATTGTTGGCGTGGGTAGCATGCTGTTATCAGCATTATGTACGCTAGTCGTTAGCTATACCTTTTTGACCACCAATCCAGCTGGAACGGTAATTGAAGCTCCGCTATGGACATGGTTCCAAGTTGGCGACTTTGCGCCGCATTTTGGCTTGAGCTTTGACGGTTTGGCATTGACTATGACAGGCGTCATTACTGGGATTGGCTTTTTGATTCATCTGTTTGCCTCTTGGTATATGAAAGGCGACACTGGCTTTGCCCGTTTCTTTAGCTATATGAATTTGTTCGTGGCCAGTATGCTGTTACTGGTACTCGCAGATGATTTGTTCTTGCTATATCTTGGCTGGGAAGGCGTGGGTATCTGTTCGTACTTATTGATTGGTTATTATTACCATGACAGAGCCAACGGTCGCGCCGCGATGAAAGCCTTTACCGTCACGCGTGTGGGTGATGTGTTCTTAGCCTTCGGTTTGTTCTTATTATTCCGCGAATTCGGTACGCTTAATATTCAAGAGATTATCACGCGCGCGCCAGAAGTGTTCGATGTAAATAACCCAACGATGATGCTTACCACGATGATGTTGGTCGGCGGCGCGATGGGTAAATCAGCGCAGTTGCCACTACACACATGGCTTGCTGATGCGATGGCAGGTCCAACACCCGTATCGGCATTGATTCACGCGGCAACAATGGTAACGGCTGGCGTTTATCTGATCGCCCGCTTGCATCCATTGTTTGAGTTGACCCCAGGCATCTTATTATATTGGGTCGGCGGCGTCGGGGCATTGACGCTGGTCGTTGCTGGATTCTGTGCGCTCGCGCAAACAGACATTAAACGTATCCTTGCTTATTCGACCATGAGTCAAATTGGCTATATGTTCTTAGCGCTTGGCGTGGGTGCGTGGCAAGGGGCAATCTTCCATTTGATGACCCATGCTTTCTTTAAAGCACTGCTATTCTTATCATCAGGTGCGGTTATTCTTGCGGTACATCATGAGCAAGATATCTTTAAAATGGGCGGTCTGCGTAAAAAGATACCATTGGTATTTTGGTGTTATATCATTGGTGGCGGTGCGCTCGCTGCGATACCTTGGGTTACCGTTGGTTTTTATTCTAAAGAAGCGATTCTTTGGGAAACTTATGCCACAGGTCACTTAGTACTATTCTATATGGGTGTGTTCGGCGCATTCTTAACCGCAATCTATACGTTCCGTATGATTTGGATCATATTCTTCGGTGAAGAAAAAACCCATGCGCACAAGCTATCAGGGGTGTCGTACTGGTTACCTTTAACGGTATTACTTGTATTGTCTACCGCTGTTGGTGCTTGGATTACACCGCCACTACAAGGTGTATTGCCAGAGAGCGTGGGTCATCTATTAGAAGTCGCGGGTCAAGACCACGCCAAGCACACCGCAGAGTATATCGCGATGGGTGCAATGGCAGCAGGTTTGATATTGGCGGCATTACTATATGTGGTCAATAAAGGACGTATGCTCACGAGCTTTAAGCGCTCACGTATTGGTGGGGCGCTATATCACTGGTGCTATCACGGTCTAGGTTTTGATGCGCTATACGATATAATTTTTGTAAAACCCTTTTTGTTCATCGGCCGCTTATTAAAAGCCGACCCTATCGATAAAACGTGGCTATTCTTGCCTAAGCTGGCTTCGGCAGGTAATAAAGTATTGTCTGCGACGCAAACAGGGTCTCTTCGAGGTTATGCCACAAGCTTTGGCTTGGGTATGGCTGTATTGCTGGTGCTGGTAATGATGACGGTGGTGTAAAGATGATGGAGTTACAACAAACGTGGATGCTGCCAGCATTAATCGCAATTCCTTTTATTGCAGGATTGCTATGCTGGTTGGTGGAGCGATTTAATAAACGTCTGCCGCGCTGGATTGCCTTGATCGGTATGATGTTGACCTTTGCTTTGTCATTAGTACTTTGGCAGCAGGGTGATTTTAGCGGTATGAGTAAGCAGGTCATCGCGCCAGATGCTGCCGTGCCTTGGGTCGCTGAATTTAGTGTGCCGTGGATACCGAGCTTTGGTATTAGCTTTCACTTGGCGTTAGATGGTTTGTCACTGATGATGGTAGCCTTAACAGGCTTGCTTGGTGTGGCAGCTGTTGCCTGTTCGTGGAATGAGATTCAGCGCCGCGTTGGCTTTTTCC
Organism: Psychrobacter piscatorii; assembly: GCF_001444505.1. Classification (GTDB taxonomy): domain Bacteria; phylum Pseudomonadota; class Gammaproteobacteria; order Pseudomonadales; family Moraxellaceae; genus Psychrobacter; species Psychrobacter piscatorii_B. Next base: position 31,227 of record NZ_LNDJ01000062.1, read on the forward strand.
ACCTAAACTTGCTATGGAGTTTGGGCGGCGTCATCGGTGTTTTCTTAGCGATTGATTTATTCTTATTCTTCTTCTTTTGGGAGATGATGCTGGTTCCTATCTATTTCTTGATCGCGCTTTGGGGTCATGATGTGGTTGGCAAAACCAAAGAATACGCCGCAACCAAATTCTTTATCTATACCCAAGCGTCTGGGCTTATCATGCTCATCGGTATTTTGGTATTGGTCATTATCAGCTACGCCCAAACAGGGTTAGTAAGCTTTAACTATAATGACTTGCTCGGTACGTCACTTGGCGGCTGGGAATATCCCATTATGCTGTGCTTCTTCATTGGTTTTGCGGTGAAGTTGCCAATTATTCCGTTCCACGGCTGGTTGCCAGATGCGCATGCGCAAGCACCAACGGCAGGTTCGGTGGATTTGGCAGGTGTGCTCATTAAAACTGCTGCCTATGGTTTGATTCGTTTTGTGTTGCCGCTATTCCCAGTCGCATCTCAAGAGTTTGCACCGATTGCGATAACCTTAGGTACGATTGGTATCTTCTACGGTGCTTGGCTCGCGTTTATGCAGACCGACATGAAGCGTTTGCTAGCGTATACCAGTGTCTCGCACATGGGCTTTGTGGTACTAGCAATCTATGCTGGAACATTACTCAGCTTACAAGGTCTGATGATTCAGATGCTTGCGCACGGGCTTAGCTCGGCGGCACTATTTATCATGGCAGGGCAGCTATATGAGCGTCTGCATACACGTGATTTGACCTTGATGGGCGGTATGTGGGGACAGTTCCGTTACTACGCACCGATCTTGATGTTCTTCTGTGCAGCGTTGCTTGGTATTCCAGGTACAGGTAACTTCATTGGCGAGTTCATGATTTTGTTTGGCTCATTTGCTCAGTATCCTGTGTTTGTAGTGTTTGCGACATTCAGCTTGGTGCTTGCAGGTCTATACTCGCTTATTTTGATTCATCGAGCGTTATTTGGTGAAAACAACATCGCTGCATTGGCAGAGCGAGAGACTAAGTCACATGGTTTGCCTGCACGTAGATTAAAAGATTTGGGCAAGCGCGAGCTGTCATTACTATTGATGTTAGCGGCTGGTTTGGTATGGCTCGGATTATATCCACAGCCGTTCCTTGATACCTCAAGTCACGCGATGCAGTGGATCAACAACGCATATATATACAGTCAAGTGACACAGGTAGATGCGTCGCAACTGCTTGATGTAATGGAGGCACGTTAAGTCATGAATGAGATTACAATGAATGATTTGATAGGGCTTGTGCCTTACGCGCCGATTATCGCCGTGGTGATTACGGTACTCGTGGTGATGATTGCCATCACTATCAATCGCTCGCATATGGTCACTGGTACAATCACCGTAGTCGGTTTGAATATTGCTCTGGTTACGTTACTTGGGCAAATGACGGGCTTTATTGAAAGCGGGGCTATTGCGCCAAATGCTGAGCAGTTATTTGTGATTGATAACTTTGCTCAGTTCAATATGGTGATAGTTCTAGTTTGTGCCTTGGCGTGTTGTACGCTATCCTATGCGTACTTGGCCGATCTAAAAGACAATAAAGAAGAGCTATACTTGCTCATGCTGCTATCGACCATTGGTGCATTACTCATGGTAAGCGCGCAGCATATGGCATCATTCTTTATGAGTCTTGAGATGCTGTCAGTGCCTTTATATGGTTTGCTCGCTTATACTTATATGCGTAACCGCTCGCTTGAATCAGGACTAAAATATCTAGTATTGTCGGCGACAGCGTCAGCGACTTTACTCATGGGTATGGCCTTTATCTATGCAGAAGTAGGCTCGTTGGCATTTAAGCCAATCAGTATGGTGCTAGGCAATATTTTTGAATCGCCACTACTGATATTGGGTGCGGCGATGATGATGTTTGGTATCGCCTTTAAGCTTTCTGCAGCTCCCTTTCATATGTGGACGCCAGATGTTTATGAAGGCGCGCCTGTCCCTATTGCGACCTTTTTGGCGTCTGTCTCAAAAGTTGCCATGATGGCGCTAGCGGTTCGATTCTTAATCGATACCTCTTTATTGGCATTGCCATCGGTGCAAATGTTATTAATGGTGATGGCAACCTTGTCTATCTTGGTAGGTAACTTGTTGGCTGTGCGTCAGACCAGCCTCAAACGTCTATTGGGTTACTCATCCATTGCCCATATGGGTTATGTGATGATCGTCATCGTCAGTATTGGCGCTGCTGCTGATAGCATCTCTAGTATGTATATGGCGGTGTATGCCTTTACGTCTATCGGTGCTTTTGGTGTGGTGACATTGATGTCGAGTCCATATCGCCTGTCTGGTGAGGCCGATGAGCTGACACATTATCAAGGGCTATTCTGGCGTCGTCCAGTATTGACGGCTGTGATGACTATCATGATGTTATCACTGGCTGGTATTCCATTGACCGCCGGCTTTATCACCAAGCTATTTGCGATATTGGCTGCTGTACAAGGAACCAACTGGTTCTTAGCAGCGATGATTATCCTAGGTAGTGCGATTGGTCTATTCTACTACTTGCGCGTGTTACTCACACTATTCAAACGTCCTAAGCAGTTCATCGAGTTTGACGTGTCCGGACAATGGGGTATTCGTACCGGCGGTATTATGGTTATTGCGGTGACGGCAATTATCCTGTTCTTTGGTATTTTGCCAAATAGTATGATCGAATGGGCAAGCTTGGCTCGTATTTGGTAGATTCAATGATTTATGCGATAAGATAAGCCATTTGTTGCTTATCTGTTGTTACGGTTAAAAAACCAAGATGCGCCCGCTTTATGATAAGCTTGGCGCATCTTTTTTTGCTTAATTTTTGTCTTTGGCAAACTTATCTTATAAAAATACCATTTAATAAAATATGAGTGATGAACAGTTATGAGTGATAATATTCAAACGGTAACGGTACTCAGCAAAACCACATGGACGCCAAATTTATTTAGCTTTACCGTCAGCCGTCCTGATAGTTTTAAGTTTACTGCCGGACAGTTTGTGCGCTTGGGTGTCAATCCCAGCCAGTTGAAATATTACCAACAGGTTAAGGCAAGTGATGAAGTCTCTAATGAAGCATTGAATGAAGATATCTTTCGAGCGTATTCGATTGTGTCTTCGCCCTTTGATGAGGTACTAGAGTTTTTTTCTATTGTTATTCCTGACGGTGCTTTTACCTCACAGTTGCAGCATCTACAAGTGGGCGATGAGCTATTACTTAATACCATGCCATTTGGGTTTTTGACCTTGGCGCGTTACCAAAAACCCCTGCCTAAGGACTTGTGGCTGCTTGCCACAGGCACTGGTCTTGCACCATTTTTATCGATGCTACAAGACCTAAAGACATGGGAAGATTACGAGCATATCGTGCTAGCCTATAGCGCACGCTCGACGGATGAGCTTGCGTACGTTGAGCAAATCGAGCGCTTGCAAGACGATTTTGGCTCGCTGGTTGATAATCCTGCAAAGCTGATTTTCATTCCTATCGTCACCCGTGAGTCTGTCGACGGCGCGTTATCAGAGCGACTACCAAAGCTGTTATTAGAAGGCACGTTGCAAGCGCGCGCGGGTATCGATTTGGATGTCGATACGACGCATGTCATGCTATGTGGTAACCCAGATATGGTGGATGATACCAAAGAGGCATTGAAGACACTAGGATTGGTGATGAATCGCCGAGGTGAGGGTAATATCGCTGTTGAGAACTATTGGTAGGGGCAGCTGACGATTGTCTTATTTAATAAAAAACGCTACATCTATCAGGCTAATAACCTGTGAGATGTAGCGTTTTTTTGGAGACATAATTTATGGATCGTTATTCTTGGCTGGGTTCGGTGGCATCGTCTACAGGGTTGATAGGGCCTTGCATCAATTGCGGCTCATCATCGTCGCTAATGATATCTTCGTTATTGCTTGAGGCCAATAAGTCACGATAGTTAATCTGCGCCTTCAAAACCATTTGCTCTTCTTCAAGCTTTCCATAGTTGACCTGTACTTTATATAGCGTACTCATGATCTTTTTGTTGTTTTTTAGCCAACGGTTAATATCGAGGTAAATCACTTCATCTTTTGGGCGAGCAATATTGACGTAGGAGAGAATAAAGCCCAATGGGTCTTTTTTGAGGACGCTATGATAAAACCAAATAGCAAGCTTGATCCCTTGGCGCTTAACAAAAGACTCGCAGCGTAGATTTAATATATCGGTATACGTCTGCTGACCAAACACAAAACGTTGGACATTACGATCTAGCTGCACATGTATCAAACTAAAATTACTGGCCACTTCAGCGTAAATACCGCCAGCATCAACCGTACAGTATAAGCGAAACCAGTCATCATGTATTTCAACGCGCAGCTCTAGTATGGCTTTTACATTATCCGTTACAAAGCTTTGTAGCGCCTCGTTGACGTATTTTTGTGCGACTGGTAGGGATATCTCATCTTCGAGTTTGTCTGTCGTTTTATGATAGATGTCTTTAACCGATTGAGCGATACGCTCCCAACCACTATCAAGTGACTCGTCAAAACGATAGCCGATGTTCTCAAAGAACTCGTCAAAACTGTCTGAATTATTCACGTTATCAAAGTCGCTCAAACTTATTATCCTTATAATTATAGGGCTTAGCACTACCATTCTAAAACAGTATATAACAAATACCGTGGCTTCAAAATGGACACATGCGTTTTATGACAATTCATTTGATATCATGAGTGTTATACCTGTTTTATAATGTTTTTGTCGATATAGTTTTTCTTAAGGCGATAAATGTTTTATTAAATGAATCAAAGGTCATAAACACTGAAGGATTAGGTCAAAACTATGCCATTGATGGTTAGGCTAGCGACATAGTTTTATGTCATGTTATGATAGCGCCGACATATATCGTGCATATCACTACATGCTCATTTATAAATCATACGCCTTACCTATCAGCTGAGACCCATTGTGGCCTATATCAAAGACTCACAGAGCTACCATTTTTCGGCGCAGCCTCCCAAGCGTGATGTGAGCTTACCTGTAGCGATTATCATTGCGGTCGCCATACACGTACTGATTATTTTTGGCATCAGCTTTTCGATGGGTAAAGACCCTGCGGCCATGATGCAAGATGTGGCAAAGGCGCTCACCGATAATATGCAGCCAAACGAAGACGCGCATTTTATTGCCAACGCATCACAAGAAGGCGGCGGTACCATAGAGGAGCGACTGAGACAAGAGAATGACCAAATGAGTCCATTGTCTGCTGAGCAAATGAGCGAGACACAAGACGTCATTAATCTACAGCGCCAAGTTCGACAGCAGCGCTACCAAGAGAGCTATCTGCGCACCACGTTAAGCTGGCGTCAGGCGAGCGTAGAGTCGGATAATGATAGCAAACAAGCACAAGATGACATCATGGCACAAGAGGAGCGTTTGCGTAAGCAAATCGCTACTTTAGAAGCGCAATTGTCTCAACGTCAGCAAGTCTATGCAACCAAATCCAAAGTGGTCACTATGGATAGTAACTCGACCACGCGCGGGGCAGCAGCTGACTATATCAATACCTTCCGTGAGCATGTCGAGCGTGTCGGCAATCTGCATTATCCTGTTCAAGCACGGGCGCAAGGCATTACGGGTGAAGTGCGGCTCATGGTCATCATTAGTAACAATGGCAATATTAAAGCCATTCGTCTGCTAGAAAGCTCAAATTCGACGATACTGGATGAGGCCGCAAAACAGTCAGTACGACAAGCAGCACCTTTTGGACAATTTACCAAAGAGATGAGTGATATTGTCGAGTTACGACTGATACGTACTTATCGCTATAGCGATGAAGTGGATGTCACCTACTAACGCCACAAAACGAAAACTACAAAACTAAAACTACAAAAAATCAGTGACACGATAAATAAACATAGAATATCAACGAATACGTCATAATATTTGACGACAATAATTAAGATTAATCGACACTCAAATTTATAACACACCGCTATCGAGTAAAGAGTTAGTATGGAATTTTTAGGTTTTACAGTAGATGTTGCAACGCTCACCAGCAATGCATTAGAGATAGTCATCAAGGTGGCTTTGGCAATAATTATATTTATCGTTGGACGTTGGCTTGCCAAAAAAGCCGTCGACTTTTTTGGCCGTCTCATGGCGCGTAGTCATTTAGATGAAACAGTCTCTGGCTTTTTAAGCCGTCTGTTGTATGGCGTGCTATTGGTTGTCGTAGTCTTAGCTGCACTTAGCAAAGTTGGCGTACAGACCACCTCGGTCGTTGCTATATTGGGCGGTGCCGCGGTTGCAGTTGGTTTGTCACTAAAGGATCAATTATCAAATTTTGCCGCTGGCATTATGATCGTGACTTTTCGCCCATTTGTACGCGGTGATTATGTGCAGATCAGCAGCTATACGGGTACAGTGACAGAGATTACCTTGGTCAACACGCATCTAACGACCATTAACAATCATGACATCATTATTCCGAATAGCGACATCACAACCTCAGCGGTGGTCAACTATACAGCACTACCCAATCGCCGCGTCGATATCACCGTGGGCATTGGCTATGATGCAGATATCAAAACGGCCAAAGATCTGATGCTGAGCCTCGCCAGAAATAACCCGTTATCTTTTACCGATCCTGAGCCTATTGTACGAGTGACCAATCTTGGTGACAATTCAGTTGATTTGACATTGAACGTGTGGACAACCAATGCTGATTGGTGGACCATGCAGTGCCAGTTGCTTGAGCAGTTCAAACACGCATTGGATGATGAGAAGATTGAGATTCCATTCCCGCAGCGTAGCGTCCATGTCAAAGGTTTGGATCAAATGATCAATCAAATGGGTCAAGCGCAAAAGCTGCTGACCACTAAAGATTGATTGAGACTGAATCAAAGATAAGGATTTGGTAGGTTTAGGCCTGCCAAAATCTCAATCTCAAAGCGCTCCATCTCATCTTGCTCGGCCTCTCCGAGCTCATGATCAAAACCCAGTAGGTGCAGCACGCCATGTATCAGTAAATGACTGATGTGCTGTGCCACGGTTTTGTCTTGCTCTTGTGCCTCACGTACCATGACCTCATGACAGATAATAAGCTCACCAAGAGACAGTGTTGGCATTAGTCCGATGATGGCGACAGGCAACTCACTTGGATAAGACAAAATATTGGTCGCATAGTCCTTACCGCGTGCCTCTAAATTGAGGGCTTGGCCTTCGATTTCATCTGTAATATATATATCCAAAGTTTTAGGTTTATCTTGCCACAGCTCAGAATCAATATCGGCAAAGTAGGGCAGCGTCAGACCGTCGTTGATGCGCGCGTTCATATAATCTAAAGTTGCCATCATGACAGATAATAGATACTTACGATCATAAAACGTATCAAGCGTCTCATCATCGATACTATCGGCTGCATTAATATCTAGTGCTACCAAGCTGTCATCGTCATTAGTGGCGCTATGATCTTGGTGGCTATTATTACTGTCAAATTGGTTCATATCGGTGTCCTGTTTTATTATAAATGGGCGTGTTTAGTTGGCTATACTCAATCTAGACCATGCCTCACCCAAGTAATGCTAAACCTAAGCAATCTCTGCCAAGAAAAAACCGGACTACTTTAGTAATCCGGTTTTTCTATGCAAAATAAATCTTTATAGTAAATTGTTCCAGCATTATTATAGTTGATCCAATTTAAGAGCGGTA
>NZ_LNDJ01000063.1 GCF_001444505.1 Psychrobacter piscatorii
CAACTTATGGGGTATTTTTATGCGTTACAATCTAGACTTTAAGATCAAAGTCATCGCATACTATCGTCAAGGACATACCGGAATCGCAACAGCAAAGAAGTTTGGACTTGATAAAATGTAAGATACGTCTGACTGCTAAACTTGATTATTACGCCATTCTAGTAGGTCAGTGACATCTTGATGAATACCCGCTTTCAAGGCGTCCAAACCATCGTAGCGACGCTCACCATGCAAAAAGTGCAAGAAGCGCACTTCTAGATTCAATCCGTACAAATCTGCTTTTAGTTTGGGAAAGTGTACTTCCAATCGCCAGTCATCACCTTTATCAACAGAGGGTCTTTTGCCAATGTTAGCGGTACCGAACAAACTATGTGGACGCAAACCTGCAACGCCTATATTGTTATCAGTAGCCAGCTTTATTAAACCATCAGGTATGACCTCTCCATTCTCATCTAAACTGACGACATCAACGGCAAAAATACCGTGCAAAGCGGGTTTTATTCGCTGCAAATCAATATTGGCAGTAGGAAAGTCCATAGTGCGACCAATTTGATCGCCACGGACGACCGACCCCGTAATGGCGTAGTCGCGGTCCAGCAGTATATTGGCAGCATGAATATCACCTGCCAATAGCAAGTCACGGATGCGAGTAGAGCTAATACGTGCAGCCTCATTATTGACATCATTCAAGTGGTCGTTGTCAATATTGCTATCAGTGATGGTATGTAGGTTAGTCACATCCAAACCATAATCGCGCAAAAACTGACTATCGCCAGTACGATCATGACCGAAGCGGAAGTCGTCACCTAGTACCAGCGCTTTTACATTTAAGCGCTTGGCTAATATATCGGCAAAGGCTTGTGCTGATAATGAGCGAAAGTCCTCATCAAAACCTGCCACCACTAAGGTTTTAACCCCATGTTGTGCTAGGAGTGCCTGCTTTTCTGCTAGATTGGTCAAACGCGCAGGGGCTTTAGCTGGCTCAAAAAACTCACGTGGTTGTGGCTCAAATATCATGACCGCAGCGTCCAAGTTTTGGGTATGCGCAATATCACGAACTTGTGCCAGCATTGCCTGATGACCAAGGTGTACGCCATCAAAATTGCCAATAGTGAGCACACAAGGCGCTAACTCTACTGGGTCATTAGTAGTAGACGCGGCATTTGATGATGTAATCAGTTGCTCAAGAAAATAGGTTTTCATAAGTTTTCAGCTATGATGAGACCAGATAAAAAACGAAAAAACACATCTATGGTCAAAATTGATGTGTCGAAAATTAGCCATTATAAAGTAAAATAGCCACACTAACATCCTATAGTCTACGGATAATGCAAGTATGAATGACGCTCTATGAATTTCATGGTTTGTACATACGTCTATTATCAGTATGACGATTTTTTACTATCATCATGAATACCAATAATAATGCCAATCAATATGGAGACTCTATGTCCGATGTTGCCTTAAATGTCATAGCAACTGCCCCGTTGACACATCAACTGACCCAGCAGTTTATGGTACAACGTGCCAGTAAAGAAGACTTGGCAGAAGTCTTGGCGATTTATAACCAAAGTATTCCTGGCAAACAAGCAACGGCAAATTTGGCATTAGTAACGCTCGAAGAACGTACAGCTTGGTTCGATGAGCATTTAGATAGTCCAACGAGGCCTATTTATGTAGTCAAAGCATTACTAGAAGGTGATGCCGATAGACAGAGTACAAAACTACCAATTGTTGCATGGGGCAGTTTCAGTGATTTATATGCGCGTACCGCTTATCATATCAGCACTGAAATCAGCATCTATCTGAACCAAGATTATCAGAGTAAAGGGTTGGGCAGTCTGTTGACACGCTGGATGTTGACGCAAGCGCCCAGTTTAGGAATCAGAAATATCGTTGCCCTTATCTTTGCCCACAATCAGCCAAGTTTGGGACTGTTCCGTAAACTTGGCTTTGAGCAGTGGGGATATATGCCAGAAGTTTGCGATATGGACGGGTTTATCGCTGATGTTGTGATGCTTGGTAAAGCCGTGGCATCGGACAACATTGCAGATAATTAGAGCAAAGTACCTTAACCCAAAATTTTCCACTGACCATCTATTTTCTGTAATTGATAGGTCAATGGTGCAGGGTCGCTTTGTCCTTTGAGCATCAACTCGCCTGTAATAGTAGCGCGCGTTTTGTCATCATTGTACGTTGTGTCAGTAATCGTCACGCCATCGACCGTTTGTTGAAACGCCGATTGAGTGTTGGCAAGCTCTTGCTCAAAGTTTGCCATATCTACTTGATAGTAGCCTGCCGCATCCTTCACATCACCATAATACAAACTATTTAGTGCTTTTTTGACCGTGTCCTCTGGTGTACCCGCTTGGGTCGGATTGGTCACTAGGCTTTTTTGGTTGGTCGGAGCAGTGACTGGATTGATATTGTCATTATCAATGGTCGTTGTATTCTCAGTATCATCTGTGACTTGAGTCGTTTCGCTTGTGCTATCTGCTGTGTCTTTTTGCTCAGCTGTGTCTTCTTCTGAAGTATCAACGACAGCTGCAACCTCTTCATTGTTGGTAGCAGTTTCAGTGTCTGCAGACTCATTGTTGCTGCAACCGCTCAGCAGTAGTCCAGTACCGAGTACACCTGTTGCAAGGAGAAGCGGTAAGCGCTGGAAGAGTGGCTGTTTCGTTGTCATATCAAACCTCAAATGTCAGTTATTCATTAATAGGTCATTATGACAACGATTGGTGGCAAGCATTGTCAATTCTGATGATAGGCTTGTTTTGGTTTCGTAAGCCAAGCTCATGCCTATATCTACGTTGGCTTATCCGTGTTTGAGCTGGCGAGGACGGAAACCTGTCGCTAGCAATACCACGCCATAGACGAGCGCTCCGGCGACACACATAATCACGAGTGCGATGATGCGTTGCCACTGGGCTTCATTAGTAGGGAAGTAGGGTAACATGAGGTAAAGTACGCCAATCATGGAGCCAGTCGAAATGGCAAACTGTGTGAATAGTTTGTTCCAATGGGGGCCAAAACGGAAAATATCGCGCTTGTGTAAGAAGTAATAGAGCAAGCCTGCGTTTACGAACGCTGCGCCCGTCGTTGCCAAGGCTAGGCCACCATGTAATGGCATTTCTAAGAAATAGAATATCCCAATAAAGATGACACTAAATACCATGTTGGCAATAACAGAAATGATGCCGATCTTGACAGGTGTTCTGGTGTCTTGACGCGCAAAAAATGCAGGGGCAAAGATCTTGATCAGCATGAATCCTAAGATACCACCTGCCATACTACGTAATGCCAGTGCACTCATCTGGGCATCGCGTAAGGTAAACTCACCACGTAAGAACAGGGCTTGCATCAGCACATCTGCGAGTACAAAGAGCGCAGCCGAGGCAGGCACACCGACCAAAATGATAAGGCGCGCGGCCCAGTCGATGGTCTTTTTGAAACTAACATCGTCTTTTTGCGCTTCACTTTTTGACAGACTTGGTAATATGACCGTACCAATCGCTACACCAATCAGCCCTAGTGGTAGCTCGCTCATACGCTCAGCCGCGTAGAGCCAAGACACCGAACCACCAATCATCAAGGAGGCAAAAACGGTGTTCAGCAATAAGTTAATCTGAGTGACAGACACACCAAAGATAGCAGGCAGCATTAATTTTAGAATGCGGCGAACGCCCTCGTGCTGAAAGTCAATCTTGGGCGCGACCAGTAGTTTTTGTTGCCATAGCTGAGGCAGTTGTATTAAGAATTGCAATAGTCCTGCGATCGCCACGGAATAGCCAAGCGCCATAATAGGCGTATCAAACATCGGCGCAAAAATCAGCGCACCACCAATCATACATAAATTCAATAGGACTGGGGCAAAGGCGGGCGCAGCAAAACGGCCATAACTTTGCAAAATACCACTGGCAAAAGCCGTCATAGAAATAAACAGCAAATAAGGGAAGGTAAGGCGGAGTAATTCAGCGGTAATGGCAAATTTGTCAGGTTGATCGGCAAAACCGGGGGCAAACAACGTCACTACCCAAGGCGCGATTAAGATAACAACAACTGTCAGCATCGACAACACCAGCAAGAGAGCGCCCGAGGTGCGACTGACTAAAATCTGTACTTGCTGTAAGCTGTACTTTTCCTTGTACTCGGATAGCACAGGAACGAATGCTTGGCTAAACGCCCCTTCAGCAAACAGTCGTCGCAAAAAGTTTGGGATTTTGAAGGCGACCAAAAAGGCGTCCATCAAACCGCCAGCCCCAAAAACCCCTAGTAATACGACATCGCGTACCAAACCTAAAATACGCGATAACATGGTCATACTGCTGACCACCATGGTTGAACGAAATAACCGACTTTTTGCCATGAGAACCTATCTTGCTAAGTTGTGTACAGGGTTGTGTAAGAGGTAGTGTGCTGATTTGCTGTTGCAAAAAAACTGACGAATTATAGCACTTTCACAATCGAGATAAATGGATTGGATGTGGAAATCATTTTTGCAGTGATAAAGAGTTATTTCGTAATAACCCTGCAACTAGCTCCCGCAACCTTGCCCATTCAAAATAATCACCAGGATCCGTCTTACGCCCTGGCGCAATATCACTATGCCCTGTCAAATGTCGCTGCGTTTTCGGGTACGCTTCATAAATAGCCGCAATTACCGCTGCGAGCTTCTCATATTGAGCAGAAGTGAAGGACACAAAATCTGACCCTTCAAGCTCAATGCCAATGCTATAATCATTACATTCAGGTCGGCCTAAGTAGCTAGACCGTCCAGCGTGCCAAGCGCGTTCGTTAAAATTGACAAACTGAGTGATAGCCCCGTCACGCTCAATAAACAGGTGCGCTGACACTTCTGCGCCTTTGATTGTCTGAAAATAAGGGTGCGCATCCCAATCTAATTGATTAGTGAATAATGCTTTTACATAATGCGTGCCGCTAGAGTCGCACGCACCAAACTCATTGGGTGGTAGGCTAATATTATGAATAATGATGGCATCAATACTTAGACCTTTTGGCCTGATATTGTAGTTTGGTGAGGCCAGCCAAGTAGCGGCTGACAGCAAACCATCTGTGATTGTCATTGGCAATGTAGATAATGATGAATCGGGCATAAAGCTCTCTTTTTATAATAGTATTGGTGATGTTGTGATAGAAAGTTTATCAAAGTAGTTAGATGGTCGCAGCTTGCTTATATCATTTGAGTCTCTAGCAGAATGAACCTTCACAGCGCGAATAGCGTATAAATAATAACGTGTGAGAGCCTGCCTCATGTCTATAAAACCGATGTCTACGTCTGGAACTTATACTCTAATAACCATTGGTCAGCGAGCGCGACTGCCATTGGCGATAGCGGCGCTATTGTTTTCTGCAAACACGCAGGCATTTTTACCGACGCCTTTATTAGTCACCGAAGGAGCGCTCTCATCTGAATTATCAGATAGCATACCACCTAGTGACGCTGAAGATGCTGTTCGCATTGAGACATCTAGTCTCAGTAATACCGGAAACAATACTCAAAATAATACTGCGTCTGGGTCAGATATGGCGACAGAGCAGTTACTGGCAACATGGCGTCGACAGGCAAAAACTGACAATCTAGCACAGCATACAACATGGCGACGCTTATTGTATTTTTACGATGATCAAAGCAGTATGTTTTCTAAAAAGAAAACGGAGAGTCTGGTCGACGACCCAAGCTTTTTTTTGAGTGATAACGGTCAGCAGGATTCAGCCGCAGAATTAGACGCGACACTAGTCGCACTGGCAAAAGAATTCACATCGCAGACAACTGGTAATAACCAAGCAAACATTCATATAAAAACTCAAGCCAATAATAATTCCGTTCTGTGCCGTTTCCCAGCACGAGTGGCATGGCTAAAAGAAAAGTTAGCTATCGATGATGCGAGTCTGACAAATGAGTGTCCAGAGCTGGATGACTGGATGTCGACATTGGCGCCTGAGCAACTGTCTATTGTGTTTGCTGAGGAGTATTTGGACAACCCACTCTCTGCCTTTGGTCATACGTTATTGCGCATTGATTCAAAATCGAGCGTAGCAGATCCCAATCAAATCAGTCAGGCGTATGCGCTCAATTATACGGTGGACGGTGATCCAAACGATAGCTTTCCAATCTATGCGACCAAATCCATGATTGGCAGTTATGACAGCGCCATCGAGATTGATCCTTATCCCCAAAAGCTCGCAAAATATCTACAAGACGATGAGCGTGATACGTGGACGTATCAGTTGAATCTGACATCTAGTGAAGTACAGCAGGTTATGCGCCATGTTTGGGAGACCAAGTCGCTAAAAATGCCATATTACTTCACCACGGATAATTGTGCTTCTGAGATTCTGCGCCTGATCGACGTTATTCGTCCTCAGCAGAATTTATTGAAGCAACTGGCTTATGTGGTCGTGCCCTCTGATGTTATTCAGTTATTAAACAGTCAAAATCTTTTGGCAAATGCCACTTATACACCGGCCGACAATACGTTGCGTCAAGCTCAGCTTAATGACGTTAAGCAACAACGCGCGCAGTTGGGTTATCATAACAGCGCCAAACAAACCTTAAATGAGATAAAATCGGCACAGATCAATCCTGTATCAAGCCTATCAGATGATGGACAACGGTTACGCAAACGTCAAATCGAGGTATCGGATAATAACCCAATAGATAGGCATCCACTACAGTTGGGAGTGATAGCTATCGGTCAGCGCGGTGACAATGACTATATCGATATTGGGTTTAGAGCAGGGTTTCATGATACGCTTGACCACGCGTCAGGGTATTCACAGTTTTTTAATTTAGAAGGGTTGGCTGCGACCTTACGTCTATATGACACAGATGATGATAAGCCCAATCAACCGGACAGCGTGGTCTTACAAAATGCGACTTTGATTCAGGGGCGCTCTTTTAATCCTATCAATGCTGGCAAAAAAGGCAAAACGTGGGGTGCAAGCATTGAGGCGACGCGAGTGAATGATGGCTCACAAGAGGGCGGGCGTGATCATTTGGTGGGTAGTGTGGGTTATGAGACGGGCTGGTCGTGGGCATTTGGTACGCCAAGCAGTGGTACGGGTGAGATGCCACCGCAGCTATGCTATACGTTTTTGGCCGGGACCGCGCAAGCAGGGCGCGGTATTAATAAAGGCTTTCGCGTAGGTGCAGGTGTTAATGCCGGCTGTCGTTATCAGATTAACAATCAGTTACGTGCGCAAGCTGAATTGCAATTGCCATATTGGTATCATGGCAGCAGCGATGAGTCCAACGTTCGTGGTCATTATTGGCAACCCATCTCAAGCCTCGGTTTACAATACGATATTGATAAAAAACAAGCACTACGTATCAATGCCAGCTATGACTGGCAAAAGCGCGTCGATGCGAATGAGGATATACAGCTGTCATACAGACGGTATTTTTAAGTATAGTCGAACCACTATTAAAGTGTTACAGCGTTAGACTCGTTTAGCCTACTATTGTAGTACTTGCACTCGTCTGCCTTGTACCACTTTTAATATTGATTGACTATAGGATTATCTCTTAGCGCTGCATAAGTTGTATAAAAGGAAAGATGCTTTATGAATGCGCCAAATGTACTCATTATCGGTCAAGGTGATATTGGTTCGCCAGTCACCAATAAGCTGGCACAAGACGGCTTTTCGGTGACAGGGCTGGCTCGTAGTGAGCGTCATCATTATGCTTTAGTGAATAACGCCAATTTTTTGCAGGCTGATGCGCTGACTCTGACGACCGAGCAGCTGCAAACATTTACGCATATTGCGATTATCGTCACACCTGATGAGTATTCGACCAGCGGTTATCATGACAGCTACTTGGCGATTACAGAGCATTTGGCAACGCTTGCTCCGAATCTGGCGAATTTGCAGCGCGTCGTGTTTATTTCTTCTACTGGTGTTTATGGTCAAGATAATGGCGAATGGATCGATGAGCATACTGAACCTATGACGCCTGAGCGTGATGCATCAAAGGTCATATTGCAAGCCGAACAGGTGCTGCAACAAAGCTTTGGTGACAAAGCCATTATAATCCGTCCTAGCGGCATTTATGGACGTGAGCGCCTTATGCGCCTGCGAAAAGCTCGCGAGCCACAAAAAGAGCCAGTAGCCGCCGAGCATTGGAGCAATCGTATTATGGATCGCGATTTGGTCACTATCATCGCTAATGTATTGACGACAGAAGCACCAAAGCCACTCTACCTTGCGACAGACTACAGGCCTGTGACTACCTTTGAGCTTGGCGTTTGGTTGAGTGAACAAATCGGTGAAGCCGCGCCTACTATCGATGAAAAGAAGCCGTCAGTGACAGGAAAGCGCTTGCATAGCAATATTCCGTTAGCTTGGCTTGAGTACGCTGATTGGCAAACAGGATACCGTGATATTTTGGCCCATCAAGGGTAAGCTTTTCAGCGTAAGTATTTAAGTATAAACTCTTGAGCTTAAGATCGTCTTTTAGTTCGATCGTTTTTGTTGGTTTTATATTTTATTTTGTATGGAGATTTCATGACCCAGCCTTCTACTTCTGATGACCGTTTGTCTCATGCTAATCTGGCAGCAGAAGGCAGTAAGCTTACAGAAGGCAATGCTGGGCAGTCCTCTATGCTAGCTGATTCACAGCAACCTGCAATCGTACACCCTAATTTTGATCCCAAACGATCACCCATTGATCCTGCCAGACCATTAAGTGATATTCCTGAGCCTGCCCGTCGCTTAAACGGCCAGTTGCGCCGGCTTTATGGTAATTCGACGCGGTTTTATCAGCCTAATACAGATAGCTTGTCAAAATGGTCGCTGATTGCTTCAGAAGCCTTGGCAGAGCATTTATCATTACTCAAGGCGGCGCAGCTTGTCGAGTTGCCTGATAGCTTTTATCAGAACCACAGTGATCAGCCCTTATTATCGCCATTATCAGAGATGACATTATTAGACATGTCAGATATCCAGCAGGCGATTCGTACCTCTCCAAAACTCAACCGATATGGGTTTGGCTCTGCTGATAGCGACGAGATGGCTGAGCCAAATAACAATGACAAAGTTAACGAGTCTTTAGCCTCTCTGCGCGCATTGATCAAACGCTATAATCCTGATGAGCTACTGAGTAGCCTGTATGCCGATGATTGGCAAGTGATTTTGCAACCGCAGCAATTTGAGACAGGTGAGGGCAGTTTGGCAACAGACATTATGGCATGTAGCGCTGCTGTCCATGCGCTAAAGCAATGTAGTACTCGTAAAAGTATCAATCATAGCTATAGTGCCGCGCAAATTTGCCAGCACGTACGTAGTTATTTGCTCAGTCAGATTGTCTGTGAGCCTACGCAGCGCCACGCATATCGTCAGATCCGAGTTTTTGCCGGTCACATCATTGTTGCTGCGTATCATTTAGGCTGGGAGATACAAGTGCGGGCAAATGGACAGAGTTATTTTAATATCTCGTCGCGTAGTGGTTTGTTGACTCGCTATGCCAATATGCAGGATTACGAGATCAACGGTTGGTCAAGCTGATCAATAATGCGTACAATAATGCAAATTTTTTCGCCCCTCTTTTTGCCCATAGGAATGTCATCATGTCTCACGTATCGCGCCCGCAAGACCCAACGTTTTCATCTCATCAATTTATTCAACTGGCTTTAGATAACCAAGTACTTAAATTCGGCGAGTTTGTCCTCAAGTCTGGTCGTATCAGTCCATATTTTTTTAATGCAGGTCTGCTTGCAACGGGTGAGATGTTATCACTGCTAGCACGTGGTTATGCAGATGCATTAGCTGAACAGATAATTGCGGCAAATAATGACGGTAATGAGCAAGAGCTAGTCATCTTTGGTGCGGCTTATAAAGGTATTCCTTTTGTCGCAGCGACCGCACAAGCGTTATGGCTACATCATGGCATCAATGCAAATTGGGGTTACAATCGTAAAGAAGCCAAAACCCACGGTGAAGGGGGCAATTTGGTCGGTGCTGACGTAAGTGGAAAGGCTGTTTGGGTGCTTGACGATGTCATCACAGCAGGCACAGCGATGCGTGAAGTGGTCGAGATTTTAGAGCAAGCAGGAGCAAGCGTTGCGGGTATTATCGTCGCGCTTGATCGCAAAGAAAAAGGCCAAGCTGAGCACTCTGCTATTCAAGAGCTTGCTGCCACATTAGCAGTGCCAGTGCGTGCATTGGTTGATATTGACGATTTAATCAGTTATCTGGCAGATGACCATGGTGCACAAAACGGCCAACATAAAGACGCGACCCAGTTAGCCAAAATGCAACATTACCGTGAGCAGTACGGCGTATAGTTAGGCACTGAGCCTGTTTTATACTAATAATATAACGTAAGTGAGCCCTACCATGAGTCAAACAATGAGCCAACAAAACCAAGAAAAATCGCTAAAAATACTCGTCATTATGGATCCTATCGAGCGGGTCAATTATAAAAAAGACACCAGTCTCGCTATGATGTGGGCCGCTCAAGACCGTGGTCATCAGCTTGGTTACTGTCAGATTCATGACTTGTGGTTGGACCGTGGACAATTAATGGTCGATACTCAGCCGCTTACGGTGAAGCGTGATCCTGCAGATTTTTATACACTGGGTGATAAAACGACAGGCTCAATTGCTGACTATGACGTGATTTTGATGCGCAAAGACCCACCGTTTGATATGCGCTTTATTTATGCCACTTATATGCTTGATCATGCCAAAGCAGCAGGCGTGCTCGTGGTCAATGATCCGCAAGCCATTCGTGATTGTAATGAGAAATTATTTGCGACGTGGTTTAGTGAGTATATGAGCCCAACGATTGTGACCAGCAAACAGGCTCACATTCGCAAGTTTATCGCTGAGCATCAAGATGTCATCGTTAAGCCGCTAGATGGTATGGGCGGTACGGGTATCTTCCGTCTGACTGCTGATAGTCCAAATATTGGCGTGACGATTGAGGTGCTGACTGAGCTTGAGACTTTGCCAATCATGGCGCAGCGTTATTTGCCAGAGATTAAAGCAGGTGATAAACGCGTACTTATTGTAGATGGCGTTGTGGTCGACTATAGCTTGGCGCGTATCCCAAGCAAAGGCGAGACCCGTGGCAATCTTGCCGCAGGTGGTAGCGGTGTGGCGATGCCATTAACCGATATTGAGCGTCAAGTGGCAGAAGTTGTGGCGCCGATTGTCAAAGAAAAAGGTCTGATGTTCGTGGGTTTGGACTTGATCGGTGGACGTATTACTGAGATTAATGTCACCAGCCCAACGTGCGTACGTGAGATTGATGATCAGTGCGGTACCGATATCGCGACCGACTTTATCATGGCAATCGAAAATAAATTTACGGTATAGTTTTAGACAGTCTAAGACAGATGTCCATTAAAGAAAGTACGTCTTAATACCTCGTTTATCATTGCCTTGTATGGTCGTGTGTCAGTAGTACATGACGCCAAGTCATGCCAGCTCATGGCTTGGTTTTTTTGTTATTTCTACTGCATAAAGTACTGTATATAAGACAATGATTTCCTCTATACTATGCGGGCTTTTACCGTGTCATTTTTTTAGTAAATGGCATCATAGTAGTAGGACAAATCCTTCATATAAGTAAAGTAAAGATAGGCAGATCTCCATGAAAACACCGCATATATTGATGATGGCAGCTGGGACGGGCGGACATGTTTTTCCCGCGCTTGCAGTGAGCGATGAGCTGACCGGTCGCGGTGCGGTTATTCATTGGCTTGGAACGCCAAATGGTATGGAAAATGGTTTGGTTGAACCGACGGGTTATCCTTTTCATGCCATCAATATGCAGGGGCTGCGCGGTAAGGGCGTGGGTCGTTTAGTTAAGCTGCCAGTAACGTTATTGTCAGCGACGATGGCTGCGGTGAAAGTGATTCGCAGTAACCAGATCGATGTGGTCGTTGGGTTCGGTGGCTACGTGAGTGCGCCTGGTGGACTTGCTGCACGTCTGACCAATACACCGCTGATTATCCATGAACAAAATGCCATCGCTGGTATGAGTAATCGTTATCTGTCTAAGCTGTCTACCAAAGTATTACAAGCATTCGAGAACACTTTTGCCAATAGTGAACAAGATGCCAAGCTTGAAACAGTTGGCAATCCTGTGCGTAACGCCATCACTGGTGTCGCAGAGCCAAAGGTGCGTTATGATATCAATGATAGCTCACCGCTTAAACTGCTGGTCGTGGGTGGCTCGCTTGGTGCTCAGGTATTGAATGAGACCGTGCCAAAAGCACTGGCTTTGCTAGACCAACCGTTTGAAGTCCTCCATCAATGCGGACGCAATAACGAAGCAGCCACTCAGGCGGCTTATAGTGAGCAAGATTTAAGCAAGCATCAGTTCACAGTGCAACCCTTTATCGATGATATGGCGGCGGCCTACAACTGGGCAGATATTATCGTTTGCCGCGCCGGTGCATTGACAGTGACTGAAATCCAAAATGTCGGTATTGCTGCTATTTTTGTACCGCTACCACATGCGGTTGATGATCATCAAACCGCCAATGCGCGCACATTGACCTCGCATGCTGCTGCGGTTTTATTGCCACAGTCAGAGCTAACGGCCAAACGTTTAAGTGATGAGCTTAGCGTACTCAATCGAGAGAAGTGCCTTGAGATGGCCCAAAAAGGTCATGCGCTTGCCAATCGTAGTGCGAGTAAGCAAGTCGCTGATATTATTTGGCAAGCCTTATAGTCTAAATTTTTGCTACTTGTCGTTTTTTATTAATCATATTTACTGTCCTTTAATTTTTATTATCCCTTAATAAAGAGAAAATTTTATGTCTACCTCTGCCAAAGCCCTTCCTAAGCGTTTGATTGAAATACCAGAAATGCGCCGTATTCAGCATTTGCATTTTATTGGTATTGGTGGCTCAGGCATGTGCGGCATCGCTGAGGTAATGAACAATCAAGGCTATCAAGTCAGTGGTTCGGACATTGCAGAAAGCTTGGTGACGAAGCGTCTACAGCAGATTGGCATCAAAATATCGATTGGTCATGATTCCAAGAATATTGCCAACGCTGACGTGATCGTCGTGTCATCAGCGATTGATCGTAGCAATCCTGAAGTAAAAGCTGCGCTTGAAGCTCGCCTGCCAGTCGTACGCCGCGCCGATATGCTCGGCGAGTTGATGCGCTATCGTCATGGTATTGCCGTTGCTGGTGCGCATGGTAAAACGACGACGACCAGTTTGCTCACCACCATGATGGCAGAAGGACAGCTAGATCCTACCTATGTGATTGGTGGTAAGCTAAATGCCTCAGGTAAAAATGCAGCACTAGGCAACAGCCGTTTCTTGGTAGCAGAAGCGGATGAGTCCGATGCGTCTTTTTTATCACTGCGCCCAATGGCAGCAATTGTGACCAATATCGATCAAGATCATATGGAAACCTATGGCAACAGCTTTGATAAATTAAAAGCCGCATACATTCAGTTTCTACACAATATGCCGTTTTACGGCTTGGCCGTGGTATGCGGTGATGACCCTGAGCTGTATGCAATGATTGATGATATTGGTCGACCAGTATTGACCTTTGGCCTTGAGCCATTTAATGACGTACAAGCTGTCGATCTGGTGGCAGAAGGTACCAAGACTCACTTTACTGTATTGCGCCGTGACCGTGAGCCATTGCGTCTGACATTAAACATTCCTGGTACACATAATGTCTATAATGCACTGGCTGCTATCACCATGGCAACGGATGAAGGTGTCGATGATACCGCGATTGAGCGTGCCTTGCAGAAATTTGAAGGGGTAGGCCGCCGTTTTGAGCAGCATGCCTCAGTCGATATCGATGATGGCAATGTCCTACTGATTGATGATTACGGTCATCATCCAAAAGAAGTTGACGCAACCATCAAAGCCGCTCGCCAAAGCTTTCCTGATCGCCGTTTAGTGATGTTATTTCAACCGCATCGTTATAGCCGTACCCGTGATTGCTATGACGATTTTGTCGAAGTGCTATCAAGTGTTGATGAGCTGCTACTATTGGATGTATATTCAGCAGGTGAAAGCCCGATTATAGGCGCTGATACCAAGTCATTAGCGCGTAGTATCCGTCTGCGCGGTGAAGTTGAACCGACGATTATTGACAAAGACAATCTTGCCCCTGTGATGCAGCGTTTATTAAAAGCCAATGACATGCTTATCACGCAAGGCGCGGGTAATGTGGGGCATATCGCTATTGATTTGGCTGCCAATAATCTTTACATCAAGTAAGCTAAAATTTAGGAACTATCTTCATGACGACTAATAATAAAGAAAACATGAGTACTCAGAACCTCGCTATCGATGATACCGAAGATAGGTCAGCTATCACCAATCCAGAACCAGCATTGGCGGCGGCTGCACAAGCAGGACAAAGCGACGCGAGCATTTCGCCAAATGAGGAAGAGAATAAAAAATCTATCAGTACGATGACTGGTCATGTAAAAGATGCCGCTCAGTTTGGTAAAGTCGCTGTGATCTATGGTGGTAGCAGCAATGAGCGCAGCGTGTCTTTGGATAGTGGGGCGGCTGTATTGCAGGCATTGCAAAACCAAGGTGTCGACGCCACTCATTTTGATCCTAAGCATCAAGACATCACAGAATTACGTGATTACGATCGCGTGTTTAATGTCTTGCACGGTCGTGGCGGCGAAGACGGTCTATTGCAAGGTGTATTACAGTGGTTTGATATACCGCAAACGGGATCTGGCATTTTGGCATCAGCATTAGGTATGGACAAAGTGCGTACCAAACAACTTTGGCAAGGTTGCGGCTTATCCACAGCACCGTTTTCATTATTGACGGCAGACACTGACTGGCAGCAAGTGGTCAATATGCTAGGACTGCCGCTTATCATCAAGCCCGTTCATGAAGGCTCAAGTATTGGTATGACCAAGGTCAATCATCTCGATGAGTTACCTGCTGCCTATGCCACAGCAGTACAGTGTGGTGATGCCGTGATGGCTGAGCGCTGGATCACAGGTCGTGAGTTTACGATTGTGATTATCGATGACGAAGCTTATCCTGTCATTCGACTTGAGCCTGCTGATATCACCAATTTCTATGACTTTGAGGCCAAGTATAATCGTAACGATACCAGCTACTATATTCCTTGCGGATTGAGCGCTGCTGATGAGAAGCATCTGCAAGAGTTAAGTCTGGCGGCATTCCGTGCTGTAGATGCAAAAGGTTGGGGACGTATTGACGCCATGCAGGATGAAGCAGGGAATTTTTGGTTGCTTGAGATCAATACCGTGCCCGGTATGACCAGTCATAGTTTGGTACCAATGGCAGCCAAAGCTAGAGGCATGGATTTTGACACATTGTGCTGGCACATATTATCGCAGACAGTCTAATTTTTTGATGTGGCGCTCATCATATTTATCACGATTTTTTAGCAATGAGTCTGATGACAACCATATTGAGTAAATGAGCTATGTTAAAGCATGGGCAATGATAAATTATATAGAGGTTTATAATTTCTCAGCTTTATCACTTTTGTAGCATGGCGATTTTAGTCAAAAAAGCCGTCAATGTATCACTAGAGCTGCTATAACATAGCTTCATGTAAACTTGTGTAAATTCAAGGCTACTAGCGAGCGTTACGCTATTGTTTGCCTATAAAATACGTTAATATTGTAAGAATAGCTTTGTTTTAGTAATATTTACGTTTTTTGCAGGGATAACCTATAAGTTATTCATAACCTAAGAAAAATGTTACGTTTAAATAAGAATAATCGCTGACTATCAGTCTTTTTATTGACAGTCTTTGATAATATATTGCTTTAATAAGCTTCTGCAAAAACTTGCAGATTTACATCAATAATTAGCATGATCAGTTTTATGCAAATATAGGGACAAAGGTCGTTATGGCTCAAACTGTCAACGAGGTAACTGACTTGATGAGTGATAAAGCCGGTCGCCCAGCATCCAAACTCCAATTACCAACCTCGGCCCGATATCTTTTTATGATATTGGTATTAGGATTATTGGTACTAATATTGATAATGGGTGGTAAAGCGTTACGTGATGCACCGCCTGCTGAGATTCATGTCAGCAATCAAGGGCTCTCTACCGCTCAATACAACTCATTGCAGACAGTGATGGATCAGCAAAAGGTCAGCAGTTTTTTTACTTCTGATTTGCAAGCATTAAGAGATATTACGACAAGCCTTGCATGGGTTGATCAAGTGAGTATCTCTCGAGACTGGCAACGCGGCATTGTAGTTACTGCACTACCTAAGCAAGCAGTCGCTAATTTTGGGACAGAGCGTTTGGTTGATGCAAAAGGATCTGTGTTCGTTCCTGCTGATAGTAGCGACTTGACGCAAGAGCGCTTTGCTACTCTGCAAGGTGAAATCGCTCAAGCGCCAGTCATTATGCAGCAAATGCAGCAAGTCAATGATTGGTATGCGCCACTTGATATGCAGGTTGAAGACATTATTTTGTCACCAAGAATGACTTGGCTCATTCGTTTTGATAATGGCTTGCGCGTCATCGTCGATAATGAGAACACCGCACAAAAATTACTGAATCTAAGCCAGTTACTTGGTAATCAGTTAAGCGGACGCCGAGATGAGATGCAATCTGTAGACTTACGCTACAAGAATGGTTTTACGATTGCCTGGGATATGTCAGCGCCGCCAGTTGATGAGCCCAAATAATTGAAGTAATACTGATGAGTGGTTACTTGAGTCGAAACTGTTTGCTCAAAATGAATAATATATGTACAACATCATAGCGTATTAACAGCGCTTTTTTTAATGATTCAATAGGATGGCGTTATTTGCGCTCCTATTTAGTAATAATTTGTCTGCTACCATGAAATATAACGAAAATTTGGTTGTTGTCCATCTAAGTGCCACGGCAGTGTATGTCGTAATTGGCAATGTTGTCTCTGCAAAAGACATTCGTATCTTAGGCGTAGGGCAAGTTAAAAATAGCGATTTTTATCAAGGCCAAATTAAGCATCGTGAACGCCTACAAGGTGCTATCAAGCAAGCCATCCAAGAAGCAGAGGATACTGCCAATTGCCGCGTGCATAGCGTGTGGTTGACGCTCGCAACACCTGAGCTATCTAGTAAAAACAGTGCTGGAGAGGTGAGGGTTGAGGACGAGTTCGTACGTGCCAAAGATATGGTACAGGCCTTGTCTAATGCCAAGTCGCGCGATCTGCCATCCGATTACTATCTCATGCATTGCTGCCAGCAAGGTATCTATGTTGATGATCAAGACTTCATGGTCGACGATGTGATTGAGATGATGGCACATAATATCACTGTGATGTATCACATGATGATGATGCCTGTCGCTAGCCGCCAAAATATTCAAAAACTACTACAAAGCTGCGATGTCGGTATTGACCATATCGTATTTGATGCAGTGACCAGTGCTGAATATAGTTTAATGACCGAAGAGCGTCAGCAAGGGGTTTGCTTGGTAGATATCGGTGCCAGTACGACCAGTATTTGTGTTTACAAAGAAAATAAATTGATTTTTACGCATTGTATTGCTACTGGCAGCCATGAAGTGACAATGGATATTTCAGCTGATTTTGGTATATCGATGATTGAAGCTGAGAAACTGAAAAAGTCTCATGGTACGGCTGATGCCAATAGTGTTGACCCAAGCTCATTCTTTTTGTTTAAACCGCAAGGATCGAGCGATGAAATCAACATCGGTATCTATAATTTAGCACGTATCATTGAAGCGCGTTATGTGCAGATATTCACTGAAGTCGCTCGTCAACTGCATGAAGCAGGTTTAATAGGCTATATTGACAAAGGCATCGTGCTGACAGGCGGCGGTAGTACGATTAAAGGAATGATACCGTTTGCTAAACGGCTGCTAAAAATGCCAGTGGTATTGACCAATACACACCCTGCTATTAGTGCTTACAATCATTTTGATAACGATGAGTCATTTAAACAGCTTAATAGTCAGGTCAATGACCGGGCTTACCAAACAGCTTTTGGCACACTATTATATAGTCAAAGTGAGCAGTTTCGCCGCAGTGAAAAAAGCGAACCTGATACGATTCAAAAAAATCGAGTCACAGGGGTCTTTCAAAGCGCAGGCAAACGTTTTGCTGATGTGTTGAAAAAAATACTATAGACATACTTACCAAACATGTAGAGCATAAACGATTTTGTAGGATGCTCTTAAATAAAGTATGTAAAAATTGAAGTCATATTGAAAGTAATGCGCTAAGCAGTAACAGTAGTAATACCTTAAGCGATGATGACCTATTATGGTCCGCGCTGAACTATTTGATCCATAGCCCTGTTTTATTTAAATACATTTATATATAGTATGTCGATAGCGCGCCATATGAGTGCGTTACTACGTATCGACCTACACGCTATCTGCAACTGGAGAATCTTTTTTATGTCAAAATACACCATGCCAGATGATAACCAGCTTCAAAATAACGGCCAAGCGAGCTTCACTGTATTCGGTGTTGGCGGCGGCGGCGGTAATGCGGTTGAACATATGGTACAACAAGGGATTAGAGGTGTAACGTTTGTCTGTGCTAATACAGATAAGCAAGCGCTAGATCGTCTGACTGCACCGCACAAACTACAACTTGGTGCAAAAACGAACCGTGGTCTAGGTGCAGGTGCAAATCCAGAAGTTGGTCGTGAAGCAGCAGAAAGCGAAGAAGAAGCTATCCGTGCATTGCTTGAACACTCAGATATGGTATTTATTACTGCTGGTATGGGTGGTGGTACAGGTACAGGCGCAGCACCCGTGGTTGCACGTATTGCCAAAGAAATGGAGGTATTGACGGTTGCGGTTGTGACCACACCATTTAAATTTGAAGGTGGCAAACGTATTAAAGCTGCGAAAGCAGGTATCGAGCAGTTGACCAATTTCGTGGACTCGATTATCACGATTCCAAACGACAAGCTTATGAGCGTATACGGCAACATCTCTATGCAAGACGCTTTCAAAAAAGCGGACGATGTTTTGCTACATGCGGTTCAAGGTATTGCAGAGACTATCGCTAGCGAAGGTATGATCAATATTGACTTTAACGATATCCGTACGGCAATGACGGCTAAAGGTCATGCAATGATGGGTATTGGCCGTGCAAGTGGCGATGATCGTGCGCGTCAAGCCACCGAAAAAGCCATCAGATCACCACTACTTGATGATTTACGTCTAGAAAATGCGAAAGGTCTATTGGTCAACGTGATTTCTTCTGAGTCATTATCACTGGACGAGATGAGCAAAATCAGCATTATCGTTGAAGAAATTACTGATATCGACGATGCTCATATTTTCTACGGCTCTGTAATCGATGAAAAAATGGGTGATGACTTGCATGTAACGGTTATTGCAACAGGTCTGACCTTAGATGAAAACGCGGGGCAAGAGCCAGAAGTGGTTGAGCAACCTGTTCCTTCTGTCAATAGTACACAACCTGTTGATCCTAATGTACATACTAGTGCATTAAATAGTCAGAAGAAATCACAAGCTCAACTGCATCAAGATAACGTTAATACTGCACGTCCAAGCGCGCCTCAAGAGCAGACAAAAACTAAAACCAATAGCATCCAAGACTATCTGAAGCGTCAACAGAACAAATAGTTTTTTAGTATTAAATTAAAAAAAAAGCCAGCGCTCAAACGCTGGCTTTTTTGGGTCTACATACAAAAGACTGGCCTATAAAAGGAGAGTAACAAAATCAGGAGTATCGCAAAATGTTTCTGATCGAAAAAATATATCCAGAATCTAGTGTGTCGAAGCGTTCAATAGGGCATAAAACTGTGAAAATATATGATGAGATAATGACGATAAGTGTTATCAATCAAAGAGATAAGGAAATTAACCCTTTTTATTTGTAGCGGATATGGGGGAGGTAGTGGTACACTATGTCAATTGTAACAAAATATGTGAGAAGACAGCCATGAACCAAAGAACCATAAAGACAGCGATAGCCGTTACAGGTACTGGTCTCCATAGTGGTCAGCCTGTTGACTTGGAGTTTCATCCACAGCCGGTTGATACTGGTATTGTTTTCGAGCGCTCTGATATTGTAGGCAGCGAGCCTATTCCAGCAAGTGCTTTTTTGGTGCAAGACACCATGATGTCATCAAACTTAGTATTTGGTGGTACGCGTGTAGGTACGGTTGAGCATTTGCTAAGTGCGATCGCTGGGCTTGGGGTAGATAATCTATTGATTCGTGTTTCTGCTTCAGAAATACCGATTATGGATGGTAGTGCCGCTCCTTTTGTTGCTTTGCTACTTGATGCAGGATTCTGTGAACAAGATGCTTTAAAGAAATTCATTAAGATTGTACGACCAGTACGCGTCAAAGTAGGTGATAAATGGGCAGAGCTACGCCCTTACGATGGATTTGAATTGAATTTTGAGATTGACTTTGATCACCCTGCCATCGACAGAAATTTTCAACATGCTCAACTGCAATTCTCTACCCAAAACTTTATTGAGCAGCTAAGCGAAGCACGTACTTTTGGCTTTTTGCGTGACATAGAACAATTACGTCAGAATAATCTGGCCTTGGGTGGCAGTATGGAAAATGCCATCGTCATCGATGATGCCAATATTCTTAACGAAGAAGGCCTACGCTTTAATGATGAATTTGTTCGCCATAAAATTTTAGATGCGCTTGGAGATTTATATCTGATTGGTTATCCTATCGTCGGTCGTTTTAATGCCTACAAATCTGGTCATGCATTAAATAATTTGTTAGTGCGTGAAATACTCTCTGATAAAAATAACTTTGAAATTGTAACTTTTGATGACAATGTAACATGTCCGATCGAATATTCACCGCTAAATGGTTTAGCAGTTGAAGGATAAATACAGGAATATACACGAAGTATCGAAACATTTACGCAATATTACATAGCAACGCTATAATTACATTTATATAATATGCAATATTTTAAATATAAAGTTTATAGGTTTTTGTGAATTTTATTCTAAGGCAGAGTGCGTAAAAGCTGCAGGTGATTTCCAAATCATCTATTGGTGCTATTCATAAATTGAATGGCACCAATAGATGATTTTTTTTGTTTAAGACATTACAAAAAAGCAGCGTTACCAATCTCACTTCATGGTTTTATTTACATAACTTTACATTGTAATATCTGTATTTTTAATGATTTGCTAGGCGTAGGAGGGCTTTTTTTAGATTTTCATCAGTGGTGACATGCTCTGCAGCCTGTGATATAGTCCGTTTTGTGTTTTGGCTAAGAGCCTGATTTTCATTGGCTTTACTAGGTTTGGGCAAGGTTGCTAATGACGCTGATGATTGTCTAGATGAATAATTATCAGCAAATGTTTTAGCTACTACAACGCGAATTTGCTTGAGTTGTTTAAATGTAATTGACTGCTCTGTTAATACTTGCAAATACGCATTCTGTAAATAGCGAATATGATTAGCAGCTGTCATCGAACCCACACTGAGTATTAACTGCTCAGAGGTTAAACCTACGACCCAACAAGTATTGAGGATTTCCTCAGGTAGACAGTCTACCAGCAGCTCTTTTACCTCATTGGTCGCTTCTATATATAGCCGCATGTTATTAGCAAGAGTTTGAGGTAGCGCGCTACCAGCAAAGGCTTGATGATCTATAAGCTGGGCAAGCCGATTAGGCTGTTTTTTTGACATCGTGATGACTCATCTATTAGGTGACAAACTCGATATGTAGAATAGACATGCTAAAAGCGATATATAGCAAAATTTTATGAGGTAGTTGACTAAACGGGTGATGATACTGGTGTTAGTCACTATAAAAGAACGAGCTGTTGTGATAAGGATTTTATCATGTTTTTTAATGATTATATCCTCTAAATTAATTGATGTTTCGTCACGGATGACGAGCAGACTTGTATTAACAATAGGTAGTAAATTTATGAAACAAGCTTTATTAATTTTGTCAGTATTGGGAATGGGTATCGCACAGACGAGTGGTGCTGCCGAAACAACCTTTCAACCAAATAATACCTTGAGTCATACCATCACAAATATCTCTACTTCTGCGAACTATGGTTCTAGTCGCAACATCTACAGCACTAACAGTGGTGCTCATGTATATAGCAACGATGAGATCAGTCAAGCAATTGACAATCTAAGCGCTCATGCTAAGCAAAAAGAATATCAGCTTGCGTCACTCACTAGCCGTTTGTCATATGAGCAGCGTCAACAGCAAGCAAGTCGTGTTCCTGATCGCAATTCTGCTCCTGCTATCGCAGCGGCAAATGCCTCACGAGTTGCACTATCTAGAAGTTCTGGCTACTGTGCTCGCTATGTACGTAAAGCGCTACAGTCAGCAGGTTACAAATTTACGCCTAATCCTTCAGCTTATCAATATGCCTCTCGTGGCACACTAGCCCAAGCAGGCTTTACCAAAATTAGTAACGATATGGAACCTCAAGTTGGTGACGTCGTTGTCTATAACCGCACATCAAGCCGTCCACATGGTCATATTCAGATTTTTGATGGCAATGACTGGGTATCTGATTTCCGTCAAAACAGCATCAGCCCATATAGCGGTACTTACAGCTATACCACATGGCGTGACTCGCAGTATGTTGATGATGCATCAGACCGTGGTATCTACCTTGCGATGGCTGACAAATAAGTATCAGTTAAACGAATTAAAAGTTTTCTCCAAACTCAGTAATGCTCTTTATGACATTGCTGGGTTTTTTTTGTGTTTTAAATAATGATATCTAATAATAACTGTATCTAAGTGAGTGCAGATCATAGAAGTAAATCAAAGTGCAAATTTTGGCCAATAGTTGCGATTATGGAAATCAGGCGGGGAGGCGTGGTTTGAGGCAAAATATAAAGCGGTCTTACCGAGCTGTAAAATAACACAAGGATGTATCTGCTCAATAATCGTATTTGCAATGGCGTATTTTTGATTAGAAAGTTCGACTAGAGGAACGTTAAAGCCTCGCTCGTAGCGATGAATGGGATACGCTGCTGGTGATTTGTCAAACAACGATTTCTGTATTATGTCCTGTGTATTTACATTATCCGTCCACTCAATAGAGGCACGTGTGTGTCCATCAGCTTCGTATAAAGGTGTTGGTGGTAATGTGGCAGGATGGCGATAGCTTTTAAACTCATAGAGTGCATAGCGGCCATCAGGGTTGGCATTAATCTCAATGTAAGGTTCAGCGTCTTGAATCTCAGTAGCAGCCTCATCACTTAGAGTGTCACCCGTGATAAAGCATTCAAGGCAAGTCTCTTCCCACAGATAATCAGCAAATCCTACTCGGGCTTGCTGCCAAGTTGGCCAAACCAATTGATTGGCTAATATTTGACTGGGTAAAGTAATTTGATAGGTTAACTGTAATTGTAATGCTGGCTGTCGAACGATCTTAGCGTTCACCTTGACACAAATACGCTGTAACGCTTCTACCGTCACGTCCAGTTGCTGTGCGTCGTTTTCTAGCGTCTCGGCGGCTATAACAAGATTAAAAAATTGGTTCATTATTTATCAAACTCTATAATACTTTTAAAAATTAATGGTAAAAGATTAAACCGAATAACTAGACTAATACGACACATTAAGTAAATCCAAAACCAGCAGACAAGACAAAAGCCGCGAGCAAGATGCATCGCGGCTTTTATAGTTATCGTCATTATTTAAGCCGATGCGGCCTACTGTCATTCAAGCAAAGCTTGTCATGACATATTACTGCGCGTGACGTGCTAGGTTAGACAGTTTAGGGTTGGCATTTGGGTTTTGACGTAGCAATAATGCCATACGTCCAATAGAATGGACCAAAGACGCATTAGCTGCTTTAGCAAGTTCAGCGCCAACGATGTCGCGCTCTTCTTTGGTGCCAGCAGGCAGTTTTACTTTGATAAGCTCATGATCTGTTAGCGCGCGATCAATCTCTTCGGTAATGGTTGGGGTAATACCCTTGTTGCCGATCATAACGATAGGCTTTAGCTCGTGACCGATGCCTTTTAGACGTTTGATGGTAGCGTTATCGAGTTGCATAGAATTCCTAGGTGTTGGTAAAAATAAAAATGGTACTGTCAAAAACAGTTATGGATCATTATAGATAATCTGTGACCATCTTGCATGAGATCAGCAGGATTTTGCACGATTTTACGTGACGAAAATGTTAAACTGAATGTTTGGTACATTATAAACGCTACTGCCTTATAAAACAGTCATTTAACCAATAGAATTTGGTCAGTTTGCGACCAACCATGAATAAAAAATCTGATTAACACCGTATTTAGAATAATCCGCAACGGATTAGTATCAGTTTGTAAGTGATAGCGCAATTAAAGCAGCTAGATTTAGTAAAGCAATAGGAGCAGGTATTTTGGCCACGCGTATCGAAAACAAAAAACTATCAAAGAGCAGCAGTGCTTGGATGAAAGAGCACATTGACGATCATTATGTACAAAAGGCTCAAAAAGATGGCTACCGTGCCCGTGCCGCTTATAAATTATTAGAGATTAACGAAAAAACCAACCTGATTAAAAAAGGCATGACGGTGGTAGATTTGGGTAGTGCGCCTGGCAGTTGGTCTCAAGTAGCGGGACAGTTGGTTGGTGACGACGGTATCTTGATTGCCTCTGATATTCTGGCGATGGATGCTTTGCCTAATGTTACCTTTATTCAAGGTGATTTTCGTGAAGCTGAAGTGTTTGACGCCATTATGGCAGAAGTAGGCGATAGGCAAGTCGACGTGGTATTGTCTGATATGGCACCCAATACGGCGGGGAATAGCGCTATCGATCAGCCGCGTATGATGTACTTATGCGAGCTGGCAGTGGACTTTGCTTTATCAACCTTACCAAAAGGTGGCGCACTTATTATGAAAGTGTTTCAGGGCGAAGGCACACAAGAATTACGCAAGCAGATGCAGCAGGATTTTAGTAAGATTCGTAGTATAAAACCAGGTGCGTCACGTCCGCGCTCAAAAGAGATGTTTTGGGTGGCGATTAAATAGTTTTAACATCAATGAGTTGCTACTATTGTAAGCGAGTTAATCAGTCACCATAAACTATCATTATGGTCGTATAAAAAGCGCTACATTCATTAACTGAATAATCGTGAAACCTGCTTGAATTATGCGGGTTAGCACCATATATCATGGTATATTACCTTTGTTTTTAGCATACGTTTTAGACAAAGTCGTCTGATAATAAGCGTCTTATGGGCTCATCTGCGATAGATTAGTGTTCATCTTATATTGAGTATCTATGAGAACCGTATTTAAGCTGTTCTTTAAGTACCAAAATTTAAGTCAAGGTTTTTGGTATCAGGAATTTTATCAAAAATGAGCAATACGTTTATAGACGTCACGTGTTTAGTAAACACACCAATAAGTAAGGGATGGGAATAACTAGTGAGCGACATGGTAAAAAATACCTTATTGTGGCTGGTGGTAATCGGCGTTTTAGTGCTGGTGTTTAGCGGCTTTGATCAATCATCTGAGCCAGATAACCTTAACTACTCTGAGTTTGTGACCGCTGTGTCAGAAAACCAAGTAGCCAGTGTCGAAATTGACGGCGAACAGATCACCGGCGAAAAGAAAAATGGCTCATCTTTTGAGACCATTAGACCGGCTGTGTCAGATGACCAGTTGATGCCAATGCTACGTGAGAACCAAGTCGAAGTCCAAGGGACCGCACCAAAGCGCCAAAGCGTATTGATGCAACTACTGATAGCCAGTTTCCCAATTTTACTGATTATTGGTCTGTTTTTATTCTTTATGCGTAATATGCAGGGCGGTGCAGGCGGTAAAGGCGGCGGCCCAATGAGCTTTGGTAAGTCAAAAGCCAAAATGCTGACGGAAGACCAAATCAAGGTGAACTTCGAAGATGTGGCTGGTTGTGAAGAAGCCAAAGAAGAAGTCGTTGAAGTGGTTGACTTTTTACGTGATCCGGATAAATTTACCAAACTTGGTGCAACGATTCCTCGTGGTATCTTGATGGTAGGTCCACCGGGTACAGGTAAGACATTGCTAGCAAGAGCTATTGCTGGTGAAGCTAAAGTGCCGTTCTTCTCAATTTCAGGTTCTGATTTTGTTGAGATGTTTGTTGGTGTTGGTGCATCACGTGTACGCGACATGTTTGAGCAGGCGAAAAAGAGCGCCCCTTGCATTATCTTTATTGATGAGATCGATGCAGTCGGTCGTCATCGTGGCTCTGGTATGGGCGGCGGTAACGACGAGCGTGAGCAGACATTGAACCAATTATTGGTTGAGATGGATGGTTTTGAAGGCAATGAAGGCGTTATCGTTATTGCTGCAACCAACCGTGCTGACGTGCTTGATAAAGCATTATTGCGTCCAGGTCGTTTTGACCGTCAGGTTCAAGTGGGCTTGCCAGATATCAAAGGTCGTGAGCAAAT
Organism: Psychrobacter piscatorii; assembly: GCF_001444505.1. Lineage (GTDB taxonomy): Bacteria > Pseudomonadota > Gammaproteobacteria > Pseudomonadales > Moraxellaceae > Psychrobacter > Psychrobacter piscatorii_B. Next base: position 26,364 of record NZ_LNDJ01000063.1, read on the forward strand.
CTTAAAAGTACACTTAAGAAAGTTGCCGAACACCATCAGTGTCGATGCAGGTTCTCTTGCTCGTGGTACGCCAGGGTTCAGTGGTGCACAGCTTGCTAACCTTGTAAACGAAGCAGCCTTGTTTGCCGCGCGTCGTAACAAGACCAGTGTCGACATGAATGATTTTGAAGATGCAAAAGATAAGTTATACATGGGTCCTGAGCGCAAATCCATGGTGATACGCGAAGAAGAGCGCCGTGCGACCGCGTATCACGAAGCGGGTCATGCGCTAGTAGCTGAACTACTGCCAGGTACAGATCCGGTGCATAAGGTCACTATCATGCCTCGTGGTTTTGCGCTTGGTGTTACTTGGCAGCTGCCTGAGCACGATCAAACCAGCATGTATAAATCTAAGATGTTAAGCGACATTGCGATTTTGTTCGGTGGTCGTATTGCTGAAGAAGTCTTTATTAATCAGATGTCAACAGGTGCTTCAAATGATTTTGAACGTGCAACCAAAATGGCACGCGCCATGGTAACCAAGTACGGTATGTCTGATGCACTAGGTATCATGGTGTATGAAGATGATGACAGCTCGCAAGGATACTTTGGCGGTGGTGGTCGTACGATTTCAGAAGCCACGCAGCAAAAGGTTGATGAAGAAGTGCGCCGTATGCTAGAAGAGCAGTACGATATCGCTCGCGAATTGATTGAAGCCAATCAAGATAAAATGCATGCAATGGTTGAAGCGCTCATGAATTGGGAAACCATCGACCGTGACCAACTGCAAGATATTCTAGCAGGTGAAGAACCGCGTCCACCAAGAGTCTATCAGCATAACGAAGTCAACTTGTCAAAAAATGACATTAAGACGACTACTTCTACACCGCCACCATTACCGGCGATGTAAGGCAGTTCTGATTGAAGTTTAATAAAAGGCCCTTTATCATAAAGGGCCTTTTTATTGTCATCATTCTTTTAAGAGCTTAGGACGTCATAAGATTTACTGGTATCATAAGCACAGATAACGAACTCTCGAGCTATTTTATACAATTTATTTATGATGGATCGGTCATGTCATTATTTCAGCCTTTACCCAACTACAAAATATCGAGCCGTAATAAAACCTTGAATTTGTCTGAGCCGCATATCATGGGTATCTTGAATGTAACGCCAGATTCATTCTCGGATGGTGGGCGGTTCAATGCGGTAGAGAATGCCGTTGCTCATTGTCAGCAGATGATGGATAACGGTGCTACTATTATTGATATTGGCGGTGAATCTACTCGCCCCAATGCAGATGCTGTATCGACTACTGAAGAGCTACAACGGGTTGTGCCAGTGGTACAAGCTATACGCCAGCATTGTGGAGATGATATTTGGTTATCTATTGATACCAGCAACCCAGAGGTCATGCAGGCAGCGTTTGATGCTGGTGCTGATATTTGGAACGATGTCAGGGCGTTAAAACGTACTGGCGCTGCAGAACTGGCCGCTAGCCTTGATATTCCTGTCATGCTGATGCATATGCGCGGTGAGCCAACGACGATGAACAATCTGGCACAGTATGATAATGTGATTGATGAAGTGAGCACAGAACTGACCACACGTATCAAAGAGGTAACGCGCCTTGGGGTTAAGCAGGAAAATATTATTATTGATCCAGGTTTTGGTTTTGCCAAAAACTATGAGCATCATTGTGCTTTATTAAGTCAGTTAGACAGCCTACAGGCATTGGGCCTACCCATGATGTTTGGTATTTCACGTAAGCGCTTTTTAGCAGAAGTATTGACCAATAGCGGTGCCAAAACAGTGCAGACCACTCAAGCGACAGAACGAGATGCAGTGGGGACTGCTGCTGGGATATTTGCGCTACAACAAGGTGCTAGTATCATTCGCACGCATAATGTAGGCATGATGCAGCAAGTAGTGGCACTATGGAGTCAATTATCAGCGTACCATCATGAGCATTGTATTATTAATACAAATACTCGATAAAGCTACACCGTGATAAATACAATATCTACAATCTAATTTTCCACTATGATTGAATACCACATCAAAAACTATTGAAATGAAAAAGAGTATCTTTATGACCAGTATCACTCAGCCAGAACCGACCAATGAGCAGCGCCGTATTATTTATCAAGCTCGTCGCGGCTTGAAAGAGTTAGATTTTTATATCGATCCTTATGTCAAAGAGCTGTATCTGACAGCAGATTCTGCTGAGCAAGAGACCTTTGCCCAAATGCTCACCCATGAGGACCCGGATCTATTGGATTATTTTACCAATCAAAATCGTCCAGCAGAGGATGATATATGGGCACTCGTTAATAAAATAAAAACATGGCGACACACCAAAGACTTGGTGTAGAGGCTTTGTATTTGATAGGCACAATACTGATGATTTCTCATGGCGCGCCCATATGACCCTAGCAACGGCGCTGCGCATTGATACAGCTATTCATTCTACCAGTCGGCTACGCCGGCTGCTCTATGTGGGTTTAACTGCGATCATGATTGTCTTAGCGTGGCTTGCGGCTTTGGCATGGTGGCAATATTTGCTGATTTTGACTGTCTCGCTAGCCATTGTTGGCTATTTATTTCTGACACGTTTGACACTACGACATCTGAGTCAGCCGCCACTTGATCAACGTATGGATAAACAGTGGCAGTTGTTGATTCAGACAAGTCGAGGCGATGAGCTGTGGCAAGCACAGCTACTCTCTACACATTACTATCAATGGGCGATAAATCTTGAGTTCAACATAGTAGAGCCTTATCAGCGCCCTCTATCTATCACCATATTTCGTGATCAAGTAAGCCCAGAGGAATGGCGAACGCTTAGTGTTTTAGCCAATATAAATACAGGTTAAATTTGCTAATTAGCCTTCATATCTTTATTCAGTTTTTCTCTCTTTTTTGTGAGCTTACGAATGCCTACATGTCATAACAAAATACCTATCTTGGTCTCCAAAGAGTTTTGTTATATTGAAACTCACGAATAAAGTATATGAACCAACTGCATTGTACTTCCAGTTTATGCCATGAAAAACCAGTATGGACAACGGTAGGCAGTCGGCTTGTATCATAAATAATATGACAAAAAGAGGAAGAGATCATGAGTTTATTAGGGAATTTAGTGAGCCAAGTGGCCCGTAGTGCGATGAATCCAGAAGATGCTCAACGCCATCCAGTGAATCAGCGTATCAATCCACGTCGTACAGGTGGCTTAGGGGATATACTAGGCAGTGTGTTAGGCGGCAGCAACCAGACAGGTGGATACAATCCTCAGCAGTATGATCGCAAACCTGACAATGGTTTTGGTTTGGATGATATCATTGGTGGTCTGGCTGGTGGTAATCAGCGTGGTAGCGTCAGCTCAGGTGCTGGTGGACTGGGCGATATTTTAGGCAGTGTATTAGGGGGTCAGCGTAGCAATAGTGGTTTTGGCGGTAAGGGGATGCTTATCGCTGTCCTTATGCCAATGGTATTGAGCTGGATTAAGCGTAATGGCGGTATCGGTGGTGCGCTATCAAAAATCACTGGCATGGGCCATGGCGACCAAGCACGCTCCTGGATGAGTACCAATGAAATCAATGACAATCTAGACCCAAGTGAGATAAATCAGCTGTTTGATGAGCGTGAGATTCAGCAAGTAGCAGCCAGTACAGGTGCGAATGAAACAGAAGTGCGTCAAGGCTTGGCTGAATTACTGCCCGAGGTGATGAACCAGCTAACGCCCAATGGTAATTTAGATAATGAAGCGGAAGCTAATGAAGAGATTGATCAAATTATCGGCCAGTTATCCAACCGTCTAGGCACTTTACGATAATGGCCCCATGTTTGTGTTATAGCTACCTTTAACTGTGTAGTCTGCCGCTACTTCTTACGCAGGCAGCAGATAGCGGCCAAAAGAGCACGTTTGTATAGCGTGCTCTTTTTTATTGTGAGGACTTCAATAATACATACTACATAGATATGTTAAAAATGGTGAACAAATGCGCAACGGTGCTGGTAATCTTATAAGATGAGGGTATCAGCCACTGCATAGGATACTGACGCATGCCCTTTAAGCCGATCCAAGCCGCTATTGCCATCGTCGTAGGTCTTATCATCTGGTTTGTCATTCCTGTACCGACGGGCGTCACCGCTGACGCATGGCACATGCTGGCTTTATTTATCGCCACCATCGTTGCCATTATTGGTAAAGTACTACCCATCGGGGCGATAGCGGTCATCGCCGTGACGCTCGTGGCTTTGACGGGTGTGACCAGTGACAGCCCAAAACAAGCCATCAATGATGCGCTCTCTAGCTATTCAAGCCCGCTGATATGGTTGATTGGTATCGCAGTGATGATATCGCGCGGCCTTATCAAAACCGGTCTTGGTCGCCGCATTGCTTATTATTTTATTTCTATCTTTGGCAAAAAAACCATCGGAGTCGCATACTCATTGACGGCGGCTGAGCTGATGATAGCGCCTATCACGCCGTCGAATACCGCGCGTGGTGGCGGTATTATTCATCCTATTATGAAATCTATCGCCCAAAGCTTTCATTCAACGCCAGAGGAAGGCACGCAAAATAAAATTGGTCGCTATCTGGCAATGGTCAATTACCACGCCAATCCGATTACCTCAGGGATGTTTATCACCGCGACTGCGCCCAACCCTTTAGTGGTAGACCTGGTAAATAAAGCCACAGACGGCAACATTCAGCTGTCGTGGACAACGTGGGCAGTGGCGATGTTCGTGCCGGGCATTCTGTGCTTGGTGGTGATGCCCTTGGTGATTTATCTGATCTATCCACCTGATGTCAAAGTCACGCCCGACGCTAAAGGTTTTGCAAAAGACAACTTGGCAGACATGGGTAGCATCAGCCGCCAAGAAAAAATCATGCTCGGTGTGTTTGGCCTGATGCTACTACTCTGGGCCAATATCCCAGCGCTGCTATTGGGTGAGCAATACAGCGTCGATGCCACTACGACAGCTTTTATCGGTCTGACGACTTTGATATTGACTGGGGTGCTAACGTGGGAGGATATTCTCAAAGAAAAATCTGCTTGGGATACCATCATCTGGTTTGGTGCCTTGATTATGATGGCCGCTTATCTGAATGAGCTTGGCTTGATTCGCTGGTTTTCTGACAATATCGAAGCGATGATTGGTACGACGGGTCTGGGCTGGGTAGGTGCCGTGGCGATTTTGACGCTGGTGTATTTGTACATTCATTACTTCTTTGCAAGTACGACTGCGCATATCACCGCTTTATTTGCCGCCTTTTATGTCGTCGGGCTGAGCTTAGGAGCGCCGCCCATGCTATATGCGCTGATTTTGGCAGCAGCGGGCAACATCATGATGACCCTCACTCATTATGCGACCGGCACCGCCCCCGTCATCTTTAACTCAGGGTATGTGACCTTAAAAGAGTGGTGGGGCATCGGCGCTATCATGAGTGTGGTCAATCTGGTGATTTGGATAGGGGCAGGTATGATATGGTGGAAAGTGCTTGGCTATTATTAATAGGTATCTGAGTGTTAGAATTAGATGAGTCACGGTTAAAAGCGCTCATCTAACGTTTCCACGGTGTAGTTGAGCGCAGCGAAACAGATGTCCGTTTTAAAGCCGCGATACTGCAAAAATCGCAGCTGCTTAGCTTTTTCTTTTTGCTCCACTGGTATAGTGTCACCATACTTCTTAGTGCGAGCCTCTACCGCTAGTTTGAGCCAATCAACCCCTTCAACCAAGCTGTCATTAGGATCAACGAACTCGCGAAACTCTTCAGACTCACTATTTGCCATATCAATCAATTCATCGATGTTACTTGGCATCGCGATTTTTTTGCGATAGAACTCTTGCTTGATACGCCCGCGTCCCCGACCTTTACGGATATTCTCACGTATCAGCATAATGGTGGTGCGGTAGTCACTTTGATAGCCTTTTTCCTCAAACTCATCAAGTAGGGCATCGATTTTTTCTGGGTCTTGTTCTTTATCGATTAGCTTTTGCTTGAGCTCAGCCTTGCCGTATTCGCGCCGTGACAAGTAATAGAAGGCAAGCCAACGTAGTCGGCTTTCAGCTTTAATGGCATCGATTTCTGCTTGTTTTTGTTCAGGGGTGCGCAAATAAGCTTTAAGAGCAGCTGGTATATTATCGTTTTGGTTTTCTACTGCACTATCATCAAATGATGGACGTTCACTTCCGCATTCTGATTGCTCAAACGAGGGGGCATAGTTGTCGTTTTCAGCTATGTCATTCTCTGCATCACCACTATGTACGCTGTTCTTGACCTCGGCCAGCATCTCTTTGATGGTTTGTGCTTCAGGTGGCTGATAAGCAGGTGTATCGCTTGGCTCAGCGGTGAAGTTAGCAGCTGGATGAAAGTGTTTTTTACGTTTTTTGGATTTAGAGTTTTTTTTTATCTTAGCAGAAGATTCTTCAAAATATGATGTGTCAACAGTAGGCTCACTAGTGCTTGAATGATCTTGATCTGGGTCTTTAGAAAGCTTGCTAGATTTACCTGATTTGTTAGATGTGTTTTGATAGGAGTGTTTAGTAGGTTTTTTTCGTTTGCTATCAACAGAACTAGCTGAGCCGGTTTCCGACTCAGCTAGGATGTCAGCCAATGTTTTAATTTTCATAATAAGTCATGATTATTTATAGCGGTCACTGATGATGGTTACTAGTGAACCATTATTGTACAGAGTCAGGTGCCAGTTCTACATCGTCAGTTTCAGGCGCTTTGCTATCTTTTTTCTTACCAAGCTTTTCATCACGAATTTTATCTTCGATCTCTTTGGCAATAGCAGGGTTTTCTTTTAAGAACAGGACAGAATTGGCTTTACCTTGACCGATTTTTTCATCGCCATAGCTGTACCATGAACCTGCCTTACCAACCGCGCCAATCTCGACGCCCAAGTCAATCACTTCAGCCAAATGGTTGGTACCTTCGCCATAAGTAATCTCAAACTCAGCTTGGCGGAAAGGTGGTGCCATTTTGTTTTTGATAACTTTGACACGAGTTTGGTTACCGATGATTTCATCGCCATTTTTGACCGCACCAATGCGGCGAATGTCCATACGTACAGAGGCGTAGAATTTGAGGGCATTACCACCAGTTGTAGTCTCTGGGCTACCAAACATAACACCGATTTTCATACGAATCTGGTTAATAAACACAACCATACAATTAGAGCGTTTAGCATTACCAGTAATCTTACGTAGCGCTTGGCTCATCAGACGCGCTTGCAGACCCATGTGTGAGTCACCCATCTCGCCTTCAATTTCTGCACGCGGAGTCAAGGCAGCAACCGAGTCGATAACGATCATATCAATCGCGCCTGAACGCACGAGCATGTCAGTAATTTCAAGCGCTTGCTCACCGTTATCAGGCTGTGACAGTAATAAGTCATCGGTATTGACGCCTAGCTTGCGTGCATACACAGGGTCAAGCGCATGCTCAGCATCGATAAATGCACAGGTGCCGCCTTGTTTTTGACACTCCGCGATTGCTTGCAAGGTCATTGTGGTTTTACCTGAGCTCTCAGGGCCGTAGATCTCGATGATACGACCCTTCGGCAATCCACCAATACCAAGTGCGATATCTAGACCAAGAGAACCTGTTGAGACCACATCGGCATCAAGAATGGCTGAATCATCACCCAGATGCATGATGGTATTTTTACCAAACTGCTTTTCAATTTGACCTAATGCCGCTTTGAGGGCTTTGGCTTTATTGTCGTCCATACTGGATTCCTTTTTTGATAATTGATTTGGTGCTATAGATAAAAGATTTATACGTCTAAGAGTGATAACTGGTGCATACTGAGCAGCGCTAATAAGATAAATCATATAGCTATTAGCGCTCTGACAACTGGCTTAAATACACAGGTTGTCATATGACTGCTATCAGTAGTAATATCGAGATATCGCTCTACTATACAGTAAAATTAAATAACGAGAGAAGTAAAAATAAGTTCATAATCAATCACAGTTACAATAGCTTTTGAGCCAGATATTAACGACTAATAGCTATCTGAATCTCTGTAGTGCTATTGATTCGATAGAGTAATTATAACAAAATCCAAGCGCTATATTGAGTCTTGGACGATGCTAAACGACACTGAATGTCGTACGATATAAGAGTGAGGATTCGCGAAGATAGCCATCTGTTCAAATGTGTTTTTGAACCTGATAACAGCTATGTTTGTCAATAGACTTATGAGTTGTCCACAGCAAATAATGTACTCATTTTTATTGGTTGTGAAACATTATAAACGGCTAAATTATTTTTGAAAATATTTAAAATAATTTTTTATGGCTTTATATTTAATATAAGTTATTGTTTTTAAATGATTTTTAAATTGTACAAAAAATGAACGATTTTACCTTATCCTTTAAGTTTCCTAGGTATATAGTTGTCAAGTAGTGACTTATACACAGGGTTATCCACAGCTTATGGGGAGAACTCTCGAAGCCCTTATGGTATCTATGCTTGCGTGTATAGGTTATATATTGCAAGCTTCCAATATTGTGCGTTAAAGATGATTTCTCGTCGACAAGCTATGCTCTAAGCGCTATGTTTCACATAATTACAATTTGTGATTCTTCCACGTATTACCATACTATAGGGCTTTGAAGTCAAGAGTATGACGAGATAAAAGCAACAAACGACCCGCCAAGCATATTTATTGCTGTGATAGCAAGCTTATAAACGGGCATAAAAAAGCGGCTAAATAGAATAGCCGCTTTGTCAAAATTATCGATAGCAAGATTGTGTTTGTTAGTCTTTGATATAGATCAAGTCCCAGACCCCGTGACCACGCTCAAGACCGCGGCGCTCAAACTTGGTCATTGGACGAAAGTCAGGACGGTCGGTAAAGTTACCTGCGCCTGCTTTGTTGGTCAATCCAGCAAAACCATCCAATACCTCAACCATCCAAAATGCATAATGCTCCCAGTCAGTGGCTGTATGAAACCAGCCGCCTTGCTTTAGACTGCGCGTCACGATAGCCATACGCTCAGGACTGACGAAACGGCGTTTATAATGACGCTTCTTTTGCCATGGATCAGGGAAGTATAACTGAATACGATCAATGTGATTTTCTGGTAGTTGCTTCAGCAATTGAATAGCATCGCCATTGATGATTTTGACATTGCTCAAGTCTTGCGTTCCTGCCATATAAGCGCATTTACCAATACCTGGCTCGTGCACTTCGACACCGACGAAATTGCGCGCGGGCTCTGCGGCTGCCATCTCGATAAATGAGTCACCCAAACCAAAACCAATCTCTAAGGTCAGCGGTGCGTCAGAACCATTCGGGCTATCAGCGAACAGCGCTCGCAGGTTATCAATACCTGAAAGGTCGCCATCGCCGAAACTGTTATTGACCAGATACTCAGAAAACTCTGGAGCAGTGAGTGCTAGCTCGGCGTTTTTGTTCATGTGCGTGCGCCGCTTCATGAACGTATTAACGATGCGGATATGTTTGTCAGAGCTAGGTTCTATCTCTTGGCTAGCGCGTGTATCCGTATCGATAAGCGCACTAGTATTATTAGAGGTTTGCTCATCAGTAGTATCAAGGCTGTTGATGGTGTCATTGATATCAGAATGTTGACTCATAGGATTTGTAAGGCTTAATTAAGTGGGTGATGTTGGCTCATTATAAGTTAAATCCATACAACTGTGAACGTACAATCTTATTTTAGCGCGTTTGCTGCTCAGTTCTGTCCTTTCTCTATCCTAGATATGGGTTTTAGCGTTATCATAGTGTCATCGTTAAGAGATATTTTTTCTAAGAGTCAGTAGAGCGTATTGCCATGTTATTTATTGAGACGGATTCACCGCCACCGTTTTATCAAGAGTCATTAACACCTGCTAAGCGCAAGCAACTGGATCAATGGTTTATCGGTGATCGTACCCAGCGCTATTATCTCAAGCGCTTTGAGCAGTTTGATCAGCAAGGCTATCTGTCGCCAAAATGGCATTGGGCCGCATTTTTTATTACTTTTCCTTGGCTGTTATACCGTAAACGCTATATGGATGCCATCGTGTATAGCGTGGCAGGGTGGTCATTTATTCAGCTTAATGTCGCCATTGTGCTTGTTGCCTTTGAGTTTGTCGCGATGTCTTATGTGCCAGACGTTTATCAGATGGCCACGCGTATCGGTATTGCTGCGATTATTTGGTTGTTTTGGTCTGCTATGGTGGCACGCTGGACAGATGCATATTATTACCGGATGGCGCGACGTGAGATTGCGGATGCGATTAACGATTATCCGCGAGATGAGGCGGCACAAAAAGCGCATTTGAAAAAAGAAGGTGGCGTCAGTTTATTTGGCTTAGCATTGGGGTTTGGTTTTTTCGCCTTTGCATTATTGGTCATTAAGGTGCAGTTTTTACCTATTATCGCCAAACCAAAAGAAAATGAAGTGCTATTTGATGCTTATGATATTGCCAAAAATGCCCAAAACCGCGTGGCGTTGATTTATCAGCAGACAGGGCGGTGTCCTGTAGATTTGCCACTCAGTACCGAGCAGCAGCAGGTACGTATGCATGTCGATAGTCAAGCGGCTGGTGTGCTAGAGACGGATTGCGCGGTGATTGCTACGATCCAGAACGTGACATTTCCAATCCGCTATCTGAACGAGCAGACATTGGTGTTTTATCATATACCAGACAGTGATAACTGGGATTGCACAAGCTCACTAAATAAAAAACAAGCCCCTAAAAACTGTCTATCTGACTAGGGGCTATACCTATCTAGTTTTTGCTAGTGTTTAGAGTCTGTTGTGGTATCGTGTGGTTCGTCAACTGGCGTCGCTTGGCTCTTCAAGGCTTCGTAGAAATCGGTCAAATCCATCTTGCGCGCTTTGCCGATATCTTCATCGAATAGGCTTTCAAGCTCTGCCATCGCTGACTGTGCAGACTCAATCATGCTGGCTTCATCATCGTAAATGGCTTGCTGACGCTCAATTAAGTCATCATCATAATCACGGAATGTTTTTACTGTCTCTCGAGCTTTTTCCGGAGAGATACCGAGTAGCTGTAGTGACTCACGCGACATGTCTAAAGAGGACAAGTAAGTCTCACGCCAAATGTGACGCACACCAACTTCGCGCAAACGGTAGTAATGCTGACGATCGCGTGCTCTGGCTAGCACAATCAGCTCAGGATAGTTTTTGCGCAGATATTGTGCAGTGGTAATTGAGCGCTCTAAGTCATCAATGGCCAAAATAAAGACACGCGCCTTTTGAATACCTGCAGCGCGTAAAATTTCAGGGTTTTTTGGGTCGCCATAATAGACTTGGTTACCAAATTTACGCACGAAATCTACTCGGTTGGCAGAACGTTCAATGGCGGTGAATTCAATGTTATGCATACGAAGCACACGACCGATGATCTGACCGACTCGACCAAACCCTGCGATGATCACTTGATGCTCATGATCAGGAATGGTGTCGTATTCTCGACTTGGTTTGCGTTTGGCAAATAGCGGCTCGCCTATTTTTTCTAATAACAAAAAGGCGAGCGGTGTCAGCGCCATCGATATGGTCACCACAAGGTTTAAGGTGTTGGCAAGATCAGGACGTAAGACACTTTGGGCGGTGGCGACACTGAACAGAACAAAGGCAAATTCACCGCCTTGTGCCAAGGTCACACCCAATCTGATACTGGTTGGCCAGCGGTTGCCAGATACTTTGGCAATGGCTGCAATCACTGCAAATTTGATGAACATTAAGGCGAGGGCACAGCCAATGATAAATATCGGCTTGGCCAAAATGAGTTTGACGTCAGTGAGCATACCGACCGACATGAAAAATAGACCCAATAGCAATCCTTTAAACGGTTCGATACTGGCCTCTAACTCGTGTCGATACTCAGAGTCAGCTAACAATACGCCTGTCAAAAATGCACCTAGTGCCATTGATAGACCAATTTGACCCATCAAAATAGACACGCCCATAACAATAAATAACGCGACCGCCGTTAGTAGTTCTGAAGCACCGCTTGAGGCCACAAACTTAAAGAATGGTCGAACCACATAACGACTGGCAAAAATGAGACCAGCAAACACGGCAAATACTTTCCCAAAGTACAGTAAATCGTAGCTTTGCTCACGAACCCCCGATAGGAACGGAATGACTGCTAATAAAGGAATAACCGCGATATCTTGGAATAGTAAGATAGTAAAAGCTTCGCGGCCATGTGTGCTCGAAAGCTGCTGTTTTTCGGTCAATATCTGTAGTACAAAAGCGGTCGAGGAGAGTGCTAAACCAAAGCCGACGATAAAAGCAGTATCTAGCTGTAAGGCGAAAAAATGGTGCAATAGCCCCATCAATAGTGTACCAGTCAGCCCAACCTGTAGACCGCCAAGAACGAATATAGAGCGGCGCAGCGCCCAAAGCCGCGATGGCTGCAGCTCAAGCCCGATGATAAATAGCAGCATGACCACGCCAAACTCTGAAAAGTGCAGTAGACTTTCAGCATCACCCGCCACATCCAAACCGCTTGGACCCAATATAAGCCCTGTGATGAGGTAGCCTAGGACCGTTGCAATACCGAAGCGTTTACCAAGGGGAACAAAGAGCAGCGCTGCTCCCAAAAAGATAGTGGCTTGTAACATTAAATTTGGTGAGCCGGCGGCGGCAGCGAACATCTGGAATCCTCAGAAATTAGGACAAAATAAGCAATTTAAAACGGGTATAACTAAAATTAGTATCGCGAAAAAATATAGCATCAACATACATTATTTTTTGCGATAAATCTTCCAAACACCATTATCTGCAAGCGGATTGTTATAAGCGTCGTTGCGGCGCTTGCGCGGTGTTTGCCTGCTGTCGACAATCTTAAAATCAGGCAAAGCATGGACAATAAGACCAGTACGATAAAAACGTACCCGTTCAGGCTCTAGCATCTCACCCTTGCTATCGCGGCAAAAAACATAAGCGCGCAGATCAATAAACTCACGATGAGCGACCAAACGCGCGTCGTCATCATTATCCAGTACCGCTGTCATCCGAGCGACTTCATCATCAGTATAGTCACCACATTTATCAGTCAGTGCCCCAACTGAGCCAAAGCTTTTAGATTCCTTGGCTCGCGTTTTGGTTAAATGTAGGCGCTGAACATGGTAGATAAACTGCGGTATCTCAAGACTGGCTGGAAGCGGCAGATAATCAGGTGGCATATTGGCCGCTGGATAAAAATCCTTGGCGCGCTCAAGTAGATTTTGCCAACGTTGCTGATAAGCCTGTACCTCTGCTAAGTTGCCTTCATAGATAGGCATATCGCGAATCTGGCGCAAAATATCAGGCGGAAATTGCTCATGACGAAAGTTTGCAATGTCCTCTTGCAGCGTCGATAGCAAAACTTTGGCGTGTTTTTTGCCGTCTTTTGACGTAGGATCATCGATATAGTCTGGGGCGACAAAGGGTGCTGAACGTCTAGACATAATGTTATATCATCAATAGATCGTGAAAAGGGGTAGTCAGTCTTAAGTATACAGAATTTATATCAAAAATATGGTCGAGAGATAGGGTTTTTCATCAGTTTTAACATGCTATTACAATCGTAGAAACAAGTTTTAGGCAAACTTAAGTGAAACCTTCTTCTTTTATTGGCTCATAGGTTTTCATTTTTAATACTATGTAAGACAACAATGATTTATAGCCAATCAGATTATTGAGAATGACCTTTATGAGCAACTACTCATCAGAGCTGACAGCTTGTCCTAAGTGGCGAGCCTCATTGAAAATTATTGGCAAAATAGCCTTTATCGTCATTTGTACCGGTGTCATACTCGCACTTGGGTTTTTGTTGCTGATGATGTCAAACATGGGCTCAGTCTATTTGCCAAATATCTGCAATGGCTGCCTCGATATATGGGTCAGAATGATGTTACTCGTGGTTGGTATCAGCCTTTGGGTGTTGGTGGCTGCTTGGATTATTTGGCACATATTGCTTTATTTATATCATTTGATAAAACATAACCAATAATTGGCCAAGTTTCTAACAATACTGGTATTTGCTCTTAATGATTATGACCAATATGACTGTTGCTAGCAGGTGCTTGTCCCGAAATATCGCAAACAAGAGCCTCACTATGTGAGCTGTTTTGTGGATGTGACAAACTTTCAACTTGAATAGTCGCATGATGAATGCCGAGCGCTGATAGGCTTTGTTCAAGATTGGCAATGAGACTACTCGACTCATGAATACTCATGTCTCCATCGACTACGACATGGCAGGATAGGGCGTGTAGGCCACTGGTAATACTCCAAACGTGTAGGTCATGGACTTTTTGTACTTGAGGGTGTGCGAGTAATTTTTGCTCAACGTTGACTAGCGATATGTTGGCAGGGGTGCCTTCCATTAATATATGCACAGAATCACGTACGACACGGTATCCACTGACTAATATAAGAATGGCGACAATCACGGATGCCACGGCATCTGCCCATACCCAGCCAAACCCCATCATCAATAGGGCGGCGATGATCGCGGCGACAGAGCCCATCAAATCGCTAAGCACATGCAAGTACGCACTTTGCATATTGAGATTGACAGGTTCTTTATTATCGGGTGTTTTTGTTAATGCGGCATCGTTACTACCATGATTGTGCCCGTGAGACTCTCCACCTTGACTGCCTCGGTGCATGAGCCACGCCACCAAGATATTGACCAACATACCGACCGTCGCCACAATCAGCATACCTTGCGTCGCAATCTCAGGCGGGGAATTAAAGCGTTTGATCGCTTCATAAAAAATCATCAAGGCGATAAAAACGAGCGTAGCGCCATTCAGGGTCGCGACCAGTATCTCAAAACGCTTATAGCCAAATGTTTTTTGATGCGTGGCTGCTTTTTCGCCAATTTTGAATGCCGTTAGGGTGGCGCCAAGCGCGATGGCATCGCTTAACATATGCCCTGCATCGGATAGTAATGCCAAGCTACCAGTGAGCCAGCCGCCGATAGCTTCAATAAACATATAACCGGTGATAATAATAAAGCTAAAGAGTAAGGTGCGCTGGTAACCCTTGGTGTCTCGTGATGCTGTCTGCTGTTCTAAATGATTACCATGGTTGTGGCTGCCCTCATGATTATGAGTGTCGTTACGGTCATAATCGTTATTCGAGTGCTCATGGCTATCATTTTGATGACGATGATTGTGCTCTTCAGGGCTTGGATTATTCTGATTCATAACAACACTCAAGTCAGCTAGTATCTAGGTTAAGTAAACAGTATCGATTGCAAGTCGAGTAGATGTGAGATTCTCATCACATACCATTTGATGAAGGTTATAAATTTAACATAGCCAAGTATTAGAAGCTGTAACGACGAAGTAAAAATCATTAGGAGGCACAAATCACAAAAATTACAACACTATATAGAACACCGACGAATGATAAGTGT
The DNA here is from genome assembly GCF_001444505.1 of Psychrobacter piscatorii. Taxonomy (GTDB): domain Bacteria; phylum Pseudomonadota; class Gammaproteobacteria; order Pseudomonadales; family Moraxellaceae; genus Psychrobacter; species Psychrobacter piscatorii_B. The sequence goes on from NZ_LNDJ01000063.1 coordinate 41,758, forward strand.
CGGTTTTACCAACCAACGGGGTCAATGTCTAAGGTAAGCTTGAGGTATTTGGCACTTGGTAAGGCAAGTACGGGCTGCCACCATTGATGCAAAACAAGGTGCAGTTGCTGCCGGTCTTTGGCTAAGAGCAGCAGCTGTGCATGATAGCGACTATTTTTTTTACTCATCGGAGCGTCAATAGGACCAAGAACGGCAAGGTTGTGCCTGCTTGGCAGATGAGCAATGGCATCTTTGAGCGCTTGAGTGGTGGCTGCCAGCGTCTTGCCCTCACAGCGTATCAGTGCGGCATAACTGTGAGGCGGTAAGCCCATCATTTTACGCTCTTGCAATAGCTCGCGGGCAAATGACAAGTAGCCATCTTTGACCAGTTTTAACAGTAACTCATTGTCAGGCTGTAGTGTTTGGATCAACACGCGACCAGCTTTGTCGCCTCGACCAGCACGGCCCGCTACCTGAATCATAAGCTGTGCCGTATGCTCTGGTGAGCGAAAGTCTGCCGATAAAAATCCGCGATCGGCATTGGGTAAGCAGACCAGCGTGACATTAGGAAAGTGATGACCTTTAGCCATCATTTGTGTGCCAACTAATATCGCAGGATTGCCCTGGTTAATTTGCTGATAAATGTTCTCCCAGCTGTCTTTTCGTCTGGTGGTATCACGATCGATTTGGATAATTGGATAAATCACTTTGCTGGTTTGGGGATTGGCAAAGATTGCATGCAGGTTTTCGCTGAGTCTGGTAGTACCCATGCCTTTGGCATCTAGGTTTTGACTGCCACAATCAGGGCATACTGTAGGAATATAAGCCTGCCAATCGCAATGGTGGCATTTTAAATAAGAGCTACCTGAATAGCCGCTGCGCTGCGCCAGACTGTTATAGTGAACGGTCAAATGAGCATCACAGCGGGGACAATCTGCCTGCCAACCGCAAGCCTCACACAATAAAACAGGCGCATAGCCACGACGATTCAAAAATACCAGGACTTGATCGCCGGCTTCTAAAGTTTGCTTAATTGCCCCAATCATTGAGTCTGTCAGCCCCGTGTCATAGCGAGCACCATCATGTTGCGCTTGCTGGTGAGTGCTTTGCAGGCGCGCATCAATTAGTTGCATGGTTGCAGGCTTGGCATTGCCGGGACGAGTCAACAGTTGACACTCTACCAGCTTGCCGTCTTCGACCAGTTTTAGATGCTCAAGAGAAGGCGTTGCCGTACCTAATATGACTGGAATGTTGTGCTGTAGGCCGCGATAGAGTGCGACATCAGCCGCATGATAACGTAGAGTATCCTGCTGTTTGTACGAGCCATCATGCGCCTCATCAACGACTATCAATCCCAATGCTGCAAATGGATAGAGCACTGCTGAGCGCGTACCGATGATAATTTGTGCATGACCAGTGCGGCAGTCTTGCCAGCCTTGCAAACGATGGGTATCAGTCAAGCCGGAATGCAGCAAAACAATATGAGCGGCAAATCGACTAGCAAAGCGTGCACGTGTCTGCGGTGTGAGACCAATTTCTGGCACCAAGATCAGCACTTGCTTGCCTGCTTCTAGTACCGCCTGCATCGCTTGTAAGTAGACTTCAGTTTTGCCGCTACCAGTAATACCATTTAATAAAAAGCCAGTATAGATTTCAGATTTATGCGCAGCAACGATGGCATCAACGGCAAGTTTCTGCTCATCATTGAGATCAAGCGGCATTTTTGCCAATTTCACGGGAGAAGGGGATTGCTTGGTTTGGATATAGCGCTCGATTAGACCTTTGTCTTCGAGCGTTTTTAAAAATGCTCGCTGCATCCCTTCTAATAGCAAAACATCTTCACTAGCACCGCGCTCACCATGCAGTTTTAGCATATCAAACTGCTGCTTTTGCTTTTTTGCATTGGCACGAAAATCATCATCAGTGATATGCGGCAATATTCGCCAATGAGTAATTAGTAGGTCTAGTGGTTTGCCTTGGCGGACAAGGCTTGGCAGGATGACGGCTAAGACATCACCGAGTGGATAATGATAGTAACGCGCCAGCCAATAAGCCAGCTTGAGCATGTTGGGATCCAAAATAGGGTCAGCATCCAAACATTTATTAATCGGTTTGATTTTATTGACGGGTACACAGCTTTCATCTTCAGAAACATGAGCAATCACGATACCAATTAAGGTTTGGCGACCAAATGAAACCTCAACGCGACTTCCAATTGACGGCATCAGACGGTCTGGCGAAGCAAGCATATCCGCCGGTAAGCTATAGTCAAACACCCGATAAAGGGGTACGGGCAGCGCAACTTGTACCAACATAAACGGCTTCGCAGTCTTATCAGATTAATATTGATGTGAAATGAAGAAAAAGAGGCAGAGACCAATAAGCTTAGCATGATGCTAAGCTTATGATAGATTGACTGTTATAGGAGTATCTAAAAAAATTACTATCAGTTTTAGTCAATATATAAGATAGATTCGATTTCGACCACGCCACCTTTAGGTAGGGCTGCGACTTGTACGGCAGCACGAGCAGGATATGGCTCGCTTAGGTTCGCCACAAATACTTCGTTTAAAACCGCAAAGTCACTTAAATCAGTCAAAGATACATTAAATTTAACCACGTCGTTGATACTACCACCAGCCGCTTCACAGATCGCTTTAATGTTTTCGAACACTTGCTCAGCCTGTGCTTTAAAACCTTCTCTTAATTCCATGGTTTCAGGGTCAAAACCAAGCTGACCTGAAATATAAACGGTGTTGCCAACTTTTACGGCTTGTGAGTAAGTGCCTACAGCTGCGGGAGCTTTATCTGTTTGGATCGTTTGACGAGTCATATTATGTCCTTTTCGTATTTTATTGGTTGGTCTGTTGCTCACTGACAAGCAACAGTGCCTATTATTGTTTTAGAGGTTGTCAAAACCTCAGCGCGATGCGTTCAAATCTGACTAGACAAAGAGTTTGCTAGACAGGCAGGGTTATTATAATTGATATAGCCGTATGATGTTAGGGAAGCCGAGTAATGAACGCAGCTCACGAATGCCTTGAGCCAAGTGATTGCGACTGCGTACGATGATATGGATGATAGTATCACTATTACGCACGTCAACGGTCTCAACCCCCATATGCAGCTGGCGCAGATGATAAATCACTTTACTGATTTGCTCATCGCTAAGCGCAATAGACAGCTTTAAGTAAGCAGGAAAACGTATTTTGCCGCTATTTTTTATATCATGCTCGTCTGTTTCACCTTGTTTTACAGCGTTATCACTACGCCAACGCAGTTGAATCACCTGATAGGGATTGTCTTTACGAATGTCGTCAAGCGAAAAGCATTTGTGTCGATGAACGACCAAGCCGTGCCGAGATAAGTGCCCAACGATAGGGTCTCCATAGATTGGATGACAGCAGTTAGCAAAATCGAGCTCAACCCCAGAGGCATTGGCGATCAGCTGCTGTGGCTGTGTCATGTCTTCGTTGTGCGCTTTGGCTTGTACGTCACTGACTTCATCGTTAAACAAACGAGTGACTACAAGCTGTGGCAGTAGTGTACCGGAGCTTATTTGTTCGAATAGGGCGTTTTTTTCAGTCACACCGCGCCATTCAGTCAGATCTTTCCAATCATCCTCTGTTAGGTCATCGAGCGTTTTTTGATAGGTTTTGAGGGCACGATCTAACGCTTGACGACCATGATGCTGCTTGTCAGCGGTAGATAAGTCTTTGAACCAACGTAATATCTCTTCACGCGCTTTGTTGGTCACCACAAATCCTAACCATTCTGCTTTTGGCTCTGAGTGACTGTTTATCTCAATTTCAACGGACTGTCCGTTTTTTACCACGGTACCGAGTTTTGCTGCTTTATCATCGATATTGGCACCGACAGCGACGTTACCAACCATAGGCCCGACTGCGTAAGCAAAGTCTAATGCCGTTGCCCCTTGTGGTAGCTCATAGGCACGACCTTGCGGGCTATAACAAATAATCTTACTCGAATGCAAATAATCCATCAGCTCATTAATAGTCGAGACCGCTGCCGAAAAGTTAGGACTATTCTCATTTAAGTTGTCTTCATCGACCAAGTCTTTCATGTTACGCAGTGACGCTTGGATAACGGATTGACTCACGTCAGAAGCATGCTCTGCACCGATAACGCCGAGCCTTGCAGCACTTTGCATTTGCTTGGTCAAAATAGTCACTTTTACGACATCGTTGTCGCGCTCATAAATGAGCGTGAGTGATTGATTGCCACCTGGTAACGGCCTGCGAATATTATCAGCAATGTGCGTATCATCAATTTGATACTTTTTAATAAGGTAATACGCCAACTTGTCGCAAGCTTCGATATTGTCGAGGACAATCTCAAATGCATAGTGTCGTAGCAGCGTGTTGATTTCTCCGCGATTGCGAAAAAACTGGCGGTAAATAACCACGCGATTGTCTAATACTTTGACCAGTCCGTTGAGCCCCAAATTATTAAGCACGATACTCAGATAACGATGAATGGCTTCTCTTTGGAAATTACGCCCAAGTCCATGCTGTAGCAGCTTGTCAGATATCTTGTTGTACATATCAGAATCAAGGTTACGATAACACAGCACCTCAATATAATCGGCGATATCATTAAGACCCATCAAGCGTGCAAATGGCACATAAAAATCTAACGTTTCTTGTGCTGTCGTACGTTGTTTTTCAGGGCGCACGGCATCAAGCGTGGACATATTATGCAGGCGGTCCGCAAGCTTAATGATAAGTACCCGTGGATCTGCGAGTGTGGCTGTTAAAATTTTGTGAAAGGTCGCTGCTTTGTTTTGCTGCTTATTGTGAGAGGAGGATTTTAGTTTTGTCACACCATCGACCAGCCTAGCCACTATCTTGCCGTAACGCTGCTCGAGCTGCTCGTCACTCACGTCGGTGTCTTCGACCGTATCATGCAAAATCGCTGCAATAATTGTATCTCGATCTAAGCGAAAGCCCGCCAGTATCTCAGCCACTGCGATAGGGTGAGTGATATAAGGTTCCCCTGATTTACGCTTGTCTTTAATGTGCGCAATATCACCGAACTCACAGGCATCAACAATGTCACGGCGCTCAGCAGCAGTGAGATAACCGACTGAACGCAGCAAGTTATATTGAGCGTCATCGACGAGATGATGACTGAGTTTGGGTAGGGTTTGACTCATAAATGACGATCCTATTTTCCATGACTGACTGACTTGATTATGGATTGAAGTAAGCAGTGAATGGTGACTGAATATTGACCAACCATACGAAACTTAAGTAGGGATAGGCCATTCTCTAATTAATCGCAAATCGCATTCAATGTCAACTGATAAGCGAGTAGGCGATGAAAAAAATTGACTCAGTGGGCTATTTTGATAGATAAATGGCTATCAAAACAGCAAGTACAATACAGTTACAACCAAAAAACCACAGCCTATGCTGTGGTTTTTGTTATCAATAAAGTTATGTTTATCTTATAAAAAGCCATTATCAGCTTCAAAGACTTGGCAAAACAAACCTTATCAAAAATAGCTTTTTAGAAGCTATGATCGCCTGACAATGCTAAATCTAATGAGCTCGTTGCAAAGTTATGCTCTGGTTGATTTAGAATGTCGCGGGTGATTTTTCCAGCGGCAATTTCACGTAACGCCAATACTGTAGGCTTGTCATTATCGACATCAACCAACGGCTCGGCAATACCTTTGGCCAATTGACGGGCGCGTTTGCTTGCGACCAAAATTAGCTCAAAGCGATTATCAACATTATCCAAACAATCTTCAATCGTTACTCGTGCCATAAATAGCTACCTCGGTTGTTTTTATTAGCCACGGACCTTGCCCGCCACTCAATAAAAATAATATCAAATACATAAAAGGGGATAGCTAAATATTATAGCATTTTTTGCCAAGTCGCGTAGTTGCTTTTTATATCTACTTGTTAGATAAGCAACTGACGAGCATTGTAGCCTAGTTTACTCTTCTACTTGCTTATTTAGCAAGTTGCTAATCGTGCGATGATAACGCTGCTGCTGACGGCTAAGGGTTTGTCTATCCGCCACAATAATCGCTTTTAGCTCAGCTAAGGCTACATCAAAATTATCATTGATCACGACATAGTCAGCATTTACGTATTGTGCCATTTCGGTGACCGCGCCAGCTAGACGGCGCTCTATCACTTCTACAGAATCCTGGGCACGGGTTGAAAGACGTTGGCGCAATGTAGCAATGCTGGGTGGTAGAATAAAAATCATAATGGCATCGGCAAAGATTTCTCTGATTTGCGTCGCCCCTTGCCAGTCAATCTCCAAGATAACGTCAATCCCCGCTGCTAGTTGGGTGCGTACGCTTTTCTCTGACGTGCCATAGTAGTTACCAAATACTTCTGCATGCTCTAAAAATAGACCCGCATTGATACCATTGGTAAAACTCTCGGTATCTGTGAAATGATAGTGCTGACCATCAATCTCGCCTGGGCGCGGGGTGCGAGTCGTATGTGAGATACTGACCGTTAAGTCGTTGGTCGTAGCAAGTAATTGCTTAACCAGTGAGGTCTTGCCCGTACCTGAGGCGGCAGTAACAATAAATAATGAACCTGTCATACAATTTATCCTAATGGAATATGTGCTAGTAAAATGCGTCTTAGTAACAGATTAAAAGACGATTCAGTCAGTGGTAGAGACTGGAAAAAAGAAAAAACGCCATTATGTATGGCGATAGAAATCATCGTAGTTGCGTCATTATAAACTGCTTTTATGTGAGATAAAGTGGGTTTTGCAATATGTAGCTAGCATGTTGATGTTTGCACCTGACATATTGCAATGAGTGCGCTGCTATTTTTGAGGGCAATAAAATCAAATTATGCTAAAGTAGAGCATTGATTTTGCCCCAACTTTTGAATCAAAGCTTTTATACATAAGCTTTAGATATAAATTATCCGACGATAGGCCTTTTTATGCAAATTTATCTTGCCAATCCCCGTGGATTTTGTGCTGGTGTGGACCGTGCGATTGCGATTGTTAATGAAGCACTAATACGTTTTGAGCCACCCATCTATGTCCGTCATGAAGTTGTACATAATAAATTTGTGGTGTCGGATTTGGCCAATCGGGGCGCGGTATTCGTCGAAGAGCTTCACGAAGTACCGGATGGGTCTGTGGTGATTTTCTCTGCTCACGGCGTCTCTAAAGCAGTCGAAGATGAAGCTGGTCGCCGTGATATTACCGTATTTGATGCCACTTGCCCTTTGGTCACTAAAGTACACATTGAAGTGGCAAAATTTGCACAAGACGGTATGGATGCCGTGTTGATAGGGCATGCCGGACATCCAGAAGTAGAAGGCACGATGGGTCGATTCAATGCAAAAAACGGTGGGCAAATCCATTTAGTGGAAGACGAAGCTGATGTTGCTGCTCTCACTGTGGAAAATGCCGAACGCTTGGCTTTTGTGACTCAAACAACCCTATCGATGGATGATACGGCTCGTGTTATCGATGCACTGCGTGAAAAGTTCCCTAGTATTCAAGGTCCCCGTAAAGACGACATCTGTTATGCCACCCAAAACCGCCAAGATGCGGTAAAAGATTTGGCCAGTCGCTGCGAAGTCGTTTTAGTCGTCGGCTCGCCAAACTCTTCAAACTCTAATCGTCTGCGCGAGCTAGCAGAGCGTATGAATTGCCGTGCATATTTAATTGATAACGCTAGTGAGATGGATAAGCGTTGGTTGGATGGTGTGCAGAGTATCGGCGTGACCGCTGGCGCATCCGCGCCTGAAGTGCTGATCCAAGAAGTGTTACAACAGTTGCAGGACTGGGGGGGCGATCTGCCTAGTGAGCTATCTGGTATTGAAGAAAACGTAACGTTTAGTCTGCCGAAAGCCTTGCGGATTCCTGTCACCCAAGTTGGTAAGTAATCAAGTTGGTAAGTAATTAGGACACGCCCTCGTATTTGTATGAATCATCATTTATATGGATAAGCTCGCATGAAAGAACCAAAAGCCAGATTTGTATTGGCAGAAGCCACGCTCGCTGAAGTGAATAAGCAACTGAAACTCAATATGCTTGTCATGGTGGCAGTGGTCTTTGTACTGTTTATGAATATCATGAAGTTTATGGCAGAAAAAAGCGTTCTTTACGCTGTACTCGCAGTCATAATGATTTGCTTACTGTTCTTCATACAAAAAGCTCGCGGTATTCTCATACTAAGAAAACAAGAGCTTACCCATAAATAGAAAATACAAGCATAAATAAAAAATACAGGTGAAAGTGCCAAATATAGGAAATAGAGAATAGTTATGACTGCTTATTACAAATTTATTAAACGCGAACAGCCAGAAGACGGAGTTAGTCTGGCGCATTACCAGCCAACCAAGCATGCACAAGGCGCTTGGAATGAGCACGAGCAGCATATGGCACCAGCGACAGGTCTTCTGACAGCTGAGATTAATAACTTTGCGCCACAAGCCAATACCCGTATTGCTCGTGTCAGTCTTGATATTTTAGGCCTGATACCGCTCGATGACTTTACCATTACTACTCGCTGCATCCGACCAGGTAAAACCATTGAATTGATTGAAGCGGTTATGAGTAGCCGTGGCCGTGATGCCATTATTGCAAGAGCATGGCGACTCATTACGCAAGATACCAGTGAGATTGCCGGACTTGAAGATCAACCAGCAAAATACAAACCTGAAGAGTTGCCCGTTTGGGAAGACATGAAAGGCTGGCCGGGCGGGTTTATTGAAAGTGTGCGTTTGGTGGCGACAGAGGATCGTCGTCCTGGTCGCGGTATGGTATGGATTACCAATGATGTTGATATGGTGGAAGGCGCGCCAACGGATGATTTAGTGCATCTATTAGGTATGGTCGATACGGCCAATGGCGTGGTACCAAGATTGGGTCTTGGGTTGTCTAAGTTAGAGTGGATGTTTCCCAATACCGATTTGCAAATCCATATGCATCGCGCCCCCAAAGGTCGTTGGTTGGGTATTGAAGCCGTACAACAATATGGCGATGATGGTATTGGGTTGACCAGTGCAGTATTGCACGATATATACGGGCCGTTCGGTCGTAGCGAACAGATTCTCACCATTCGCCCGATGCCACGTTAAAAGAGAAAGAATCAACTATCTAGTAATTTTGGAAAACGAAACGATATGTTGTAATCAATTAATTATACAAATATTGGAGAAATGGTTTTAATAGTAGCTAATAAGACGATATTGCCAACAAGGCGATATCAATCGACATAGAGGTTACGATGAAAGCACATACCCAATTTTCAAAAAAACTGACGACTATTTGGGAGTTATTAATAGAGGTTTATTCAGAATAGTGGTTAGCTTTTGTTCTTGCGCTAAAAAATGACTGATACCAGAACACCGCCTTGGTAAACAAGCGCGGTGTTTTTTATTGAATAAGACTTTTGAGCTTGAATTTTTTCTCAATGCCCCTATTAGTATAGACAGTTTAACGGTATCACATACGGCAGGGTCTCTAACATTATGAGAGCGGCCTTAGTGAGTATATCGTTATCTGATAATAGGTCTTTCATAGAATTTAAAGGAGTTTTTATGAGTGAAGCAACTCAAGCTGAAGGTCTGAATCCAGAATTAAAAAAACATACGTTTGAAGCGGAAGTGGCGCAGTTGCTGCATTTGGTCACGCATTCACTATATTCTAACGCTGATATTTTCGTTCGTGAGCTCGTCTCTAACGCGTCGGATGCTTGCGATAAGCTGCGCTTTGAAGCCACCAATGATGATAGCCTTTATGAAGACGATGGCGAATTAAAAATCCGTATCGCCGTCGATGAAGACGCCAAAACTATTACCTTTACCGACAACGGTATTGGGATGAATGAAGCCGATGCCATCGAAAACTTAGGTACCATCGCCAAATCAGGCACCAAAGCCTTTTTGGATAAATTGTCTGAATCACAAAAACAAGATGGTCAACTGATTGGTCAATTCGGTGTTGGTTTTTACTCAGGTTTTATCGTGGCTGACACCATCAGTGTTGAATCACGTAAAGCGGGTGAGCCTGCTGATAAAGGCGTGCGCTGGGTATCAGATGGTACTGGTAGCTTTACCGTTGAGCCTATTACCAAAGACACGCGCGGTACCGCGATCACTTTGCACCTAAAAGAAGAATATAGCGAGGGCGAAGATAACTACCTAGACCGCAGCAAGATCAAGCGCTTGGTCAATAAATACTCTGACCATATCAGTCTGCCCATTCAGATGCGTAAAGAGATCTGGCAAGAAGATGTCGTCGATGACGAAAATGATGACACGCCTACTGGTGGCGAGATGGTACTGACGGATGAGTGGGAAACCATCAATAAAGCCAGTGCGCTATGGACACGCTCAAGCTCTGAAATCGAAGATGATGAGTATGTCGATTTTTATAAAAACATCACTTATGACATGGACGCGCCGCTTACGTGGACGCACAACCGTGTCGAGGGCCGCGTACAGTATACCCAGCTACTATATATCCCTAAAAAAGCGCCAGTCGATCTATACACTCGTGAGCAACAGCATGGTCTAAAGCTATATGTGAAGCGCGTCTTTATCATGGACGAAGCTGAGCAATTGCTACCGATGTATTTGCGTTTCGTGAAAGGTGTGATCGATTCAGCAGACTTGCCATTGAACGTGAGCCGTGAGCTCCTACAAGAGTCACGTGATGTAAAATCTATTCGTGATGGTAACGCCCGCCGTATCTTGACTTTGCTGGCCAGTCTTGCCAATAGCGAAGACAGTGACAAGCAAGAAAAATTTGCCCAGTTCTATGCAGAGTTTGGTGATGTCATCAAAGAGGGCTTGGGTGAGGACGCGGGTAATAAAGAACGTATTGCTAAGCTATTGCGTTATGCCACCAGCACGCAAGATGGCCTTGAGACCAGCTTTGAAGATTATAAAGGTCGTATGAAAGATGGCCAAAAAGCCATCTACTACCTCACCGCTGATAACCTAGCCGCTGCGAAAAACAGCCCGCAACTTGAGCTATTCAAGAAAAAAGGCATCGAGGTTATCTTGATGACCAGCCGTGTCGATGAATGGGCGATGAACTTCTTAACCTCATTTGACGAGACACCGCTACAGAACATCGCCAAAGGTGCCGTAGATCTAGGCGATTTGCAAGATGAAGCAGAAAAAGCCGAAGCAGAGAAAGCCGAAGAAACCTTAAAGCCTGTTGTTGATAAACTCAAAACTGCATTGGGCGAACGTGCTAAAGATGTCAAAGTCTCAACGCGTTTGGTTGATAGCCCTGCTTGCTTAGTCGTTGGTGAAGGTGAGCTATCACCGCAAATGATTCAGATGCTACAGCAAATGGGTCAGGATGTGCCAGCAAGTAAGCCAACACTAGAGGTCAATCCTGATCATCCACTCATTAAGAAGCTTGAGAGCAGCGAGCAGTTTGATGATTTGGCGCAAGTCATTTTTGATCAAGCATTGTTAGCAGATGGCGGGCAGTTAGAGGATCCAGCCGCTTATCTAAAGCGCGTTAATGAGCTATTGATGAGATAATGTCTGGTAATTGATGTAAAAGGAGGTCTTGTCTGCAAGGCCTCCTTTTTTATTGAGGTTTATGGTCATATATGGATGAATTTTACAAATCATCCTTATCCTCTTGACCGACAATCCGTTACAATCGCGATAGATTAGCGAGCTAAACTATTAGTTAATGCTAGTCATCTTCGATAAACATTCCATCGTGAATTCAATATAAATAGATGTCTGGAGCCGTGAAAAAATCGTAAGTCGATTACATCAAGCGGCGACGACATCATGATAGTTATCATTGGGTCATTTTATTTTTCTCGACTGGCTAGAGGTCTAAGTCTTTGTCACTTACGTCGTTAAAAACCGTATCGCTCCAGCGTTTTTCGCTTAATTTCGCTGCCAATATTATCGCAACTTTGTGGATGTTGGTTGGTTCAACTCGGGCGTTTTCTTGGGTAAAGCCCACCTTTATACAGTTTGCTGTATTTGCCTTATTGGCACTTGGTAGTAACGTCCTATTTTCGTGGTTGGCGGCTGAAAGTGGTAGTATGTTCAATGAGCAAGGCTTGGTCAGTTATTTGATCTGGCCGATGATTATTTTATTAAGCGGTATTATCTTGGCACGGCGAGCCAGCAATCAGACACTGGTTTTTGTGCCCGTCGTTCTTTGGTTGGTTGCTGATACTTTATCCGCATTATTGCAGAGCTTGGTACAGTTTTTTGGTAGCTATGGCTGGTTACCTGAGTGGAGTTACTCGTTTTTACCCATACTATTTTTGGTATTGTTTTTATGGCAGACGCTTGCTTTGCTATGGATTTTTTCTCGTCGCCTGCGCATACCATGGTGGGAGCGAATTATTATCCTAGTTGGTGCTGTGGCTTTATTGACGATCTGGCAGCGTAATGTCGCTGATCAGCCTATTTTTAAGCAAATTCCAGTAGAGCCTGTGTTGGAAGAGGCGGCACTATATGAGCAGCCCCGTTTATTACAGCAAGCATTAAATAGTATAGACCCAAGTATTGATGGCAAAACCGACTGGTACTTTATGGGTGTGGCAGGGTTCTCTGGTCAAAACGTCTTTCGTTCTGAGATCAATAAAGTACGTGAGCTGTTTGATGTGCGTTTTGGGACCAGCGGGCACTCGTTGTCTTTGATTAACAATACGTATAGCTGGATGGACGAGCCAATTGCGACCAAAACCAGCATCCTACGCGGCTTGAAAAAAATCGGTCAGCAGATGAATGCTGACGAAGATGTGTTGTTTTTGACGTTGTCTTCACATGGTAACGAGGATATCGTTCAGTTAGCGAATCCGCCAATCACGATGGACAATCTAGATGCTGCATGGCTTCGTGAAGCACTGGATGCCTCGGGTATTCGCTGGCGCGTGATTGTGCTCTCGGCTTGTTACTCAGGCTCATTTATCGATGAGCTGGCTTCTCCAACCACGGTAGTGATTACGGCATCGGCTGCTGACAAGCCCTCATTTGGCTGCACCAATACCGCTGAGATGACGTATTTTGGTCAAGCATTTTTTGCTGAAAGCTTGAGAGGAAATACCAGTTTTGAGTCGGCTTTTAAGGATGCTCGTATACGTGTCAATGAGCGTGAGAGCGCAATGGGATTTGAGCCATCAGAGCCGCAGATGGTAATCGGCAGTTTGATGGAAACCGCCTTACCTGCATTTGAGCAAGTGCTGTTTGATAAAGCGCGACCTTCAGTTGCGAGTATTACGAATGATACTGCTTCTACGACCGTCAATGTTTTACCTGAAACTACTGCTAATCTATCGGTAGGTGAAGTAGATGCAGCTGCCGAATAAATATGAGAAATGATCTAGTAACTGGCAAATGCTAGTATCAAATAACGAGCACTTATTAAACGCCATCGTTGGTTTTTTGAATAAAAAGGATATCACTCATGCAGAATTCTTATAGTCATAGTTTGTCTAACCATAAACAGCTTACCCAAAAAAGTGTAAATCGCTGTTTTAATGGTGAGCAGCATTATTATAGTCACGAATCGACGTCTACCAAAACCTCTATGACGTTTAGTATTTATCTACCTGATGAGGCCTTGGCTGGACGACGTTGTCCTGCGATATTATATCTATCGGGTCTGACCTGTAACGCGGACAATGTGACGCATAAAGGTCATTTTCAACAAAAATGTAGCGAGCTTGGTATGATACTTATCGCACCTGATACTTCGCCTAGAAGTAGTGAAGACAGCGATGTACCAAATGATGAGCGCTATTTTGTTGGTCAAGGTGCAAGTTATTACGTAGATGCGACTCAAGCACCGTGGTCAGACAACTTCAATATGCAAAGTTACATCGTTGATGAGCTATATGACTTATTACGCTCAGAGTTTCCTATCGATAGCATTGGTATTACAGGGCACTCGATGGGTGGCCATGGCGCGTTATTGCTAGGATTCAAGTTCCCAAGTAAGTTTGTCAGCGTATCGGCGTTGTCGCCAGTATGTGCTGCCAGTGAGTCTGCATGGGGACAAGCCGCCTATACAGAGTACTTCGGTAATGATAAGTCTCTATGGGTACAAGCGGACGCCTCACAGATGATAGAGAAAGTTGGTCAGCAGTATTCGAGCATTTTGGTTGATCAAGGCGCGGCTGATAATTTCTTAGCAGAAGGGCAACTACAAACCGCTAAACTACAAGACGCTTGTGCAAAAGCCGAACAGCCCTTAACATTACGCTATCAAGCGGGGCATGACCACAGCTATTATTTTATCCAAACGGTGATTAATGATCATATCGAACATCATTGGCACATGGCTCAGATGAGCTAAGAGGTCATTCAGATGACCGTGATACATTTTTTACTATTGCATTCATGTTTAAAAGGTAGTTTTTATGGCAAGTTATCAAGTTTTGACAGCTTCCAATTCGAAGAATAAGTCAGCAGATACAAGCGCTACAAAAGCAACGATGCAAGCTGATATGGATGCTGCTCTACAAAATAAACAACGTAGCAATAATTATAGTGATGAAGTGTCTCAAGCTAAGTCAGACGAGCTGATTGCAAAAACCGTCAACGATGCAGGTGAGAGAGTACTTGATGAGACGCAAATATCTCGCGTGATAGAGATGGCATGGGAAGACAGAACGCCATTCGGTGCGATAGAGCATAGCTATGGTCTCGATGAGACTGGAGTTATCAAACTTATGCGCCAAGAGCTAAAGCCATCATCTTTTCGTTTATGGCGCAAGCGAGTGAGTAATCGTGCTACCAAGCATGAGACAAAGCGCTCTTTCGAAGTTGGTCGTGCTTATTGTAAGACCCAATACAAGCAGCGCTAAACAACTAAGTATTTAGTATCAATATGTCAAAGGCTCGCAGCATATGTGAGCCGATTAGAATTTTCTTTTAATCTATCCATATCTTATATAAACATGAATTAGGTAGCCCAATTATGAACAGTCCTGCTAGACCTTATCTTATTGCCCCATCGATACTCTCAGCTGACTTTGCGCGGTTGGGCGAAGAAGTTGAGAAGGTATTAGAGTCGGGTGCCGATGTGATTCATTTTGATGTCATGGACAATCATTATGTTCCCAATTTGACATTTGGTAGCATGATTTGTAAGGCGCTGCGTGACTATGGGGTGGAGGCGCCAATCGATGTGCATCTGATGGTTTCCCCTGTTGATGGTATGATTGAGCAGTTTTTGGAAGCGGGGGCGAGTATCATCACCTTTCATCCAGAAGCCAGTCATCACGTTGATCGCTCTCTTCAGCTTATCAAAGATGGTGGGGCAGAGTGCGGTTTGGTACTCAATCCTGCCACATCATTACACCATCTAGATTGTGTGATGGATAAAGTGGATCAAATTTTATTGATGAGTGTTAACCCTGGTTTTGGTGGTCAGTCGTTTATCGATAACACATTAGACAAAATACGTCAGGTACGTCAGCGTATCATCACCAGTGGTCGAGATATCAGATTAGAAGTAGATGGCGGTGTCAAAGCCAGCAACATTCGTGCGATTGCTGAAGCAGGGGCTGACATGTTCGTCGCGGGTTCTGCGATATTCAACCAAAAAGACTATAAAGCGGCTATTGATGAGATGCGCGCAGAGTTGTTATTAGCAAACAATAGCTAGCAAGTGTTGGATGGTTAATAAACGCTATTAGCCATCCAACAATACTATTAAAATGTGCTGTATAACTTATGACTATATAACGGTCAGTCACGTAAAGGTGAAATATGGACACAAAAAATTCTACCAGTTCGGCAGAGCCTTCTGAGCAAGCAAACTCTCATGAAGTGTTGAATCAGCAGGCTAGGCAGTCAAGAAGTGAAACACCGCAACGTAGTTTGGTGCCCAAAGGCATTACCATTGGTATGGCTATGTTTGCACTGGTACTGAGCTTGGCAGGTTATGGCTTTCGCTTGATGGTGGGTGATGATGTCGGAACAGTGCTGCGCCATGCTGCGGTCATTGTGCCTGCGTTCATGTTAGGTATTCCGCTGTTTTTTTGGGTGGGTTCTCGCATACTCAATAAAGTCAAAGGCCTGCATATCGAGAGTTGGAATGCCATTAGTTTGGGCTATTTGACCTCTTGTATATCGATGCTATGGCTGATGGGCACTTATAGTTAAAGGGTTTTGCCATAAGTATAGTGCTTTTTCATGCTTACATTGTGATGTGCTATTTTATACTTTTTAATCATTAAGCCATGTTCTATGTGCATGGCTGGAATTTTATATGCGAATTGTACCGGCCAGTATTGCCAAAATTATCTATCCAAAAGATTTACCAAATGGCTTATTTACCAGCTTAATCATAGCTTGTCTTTTGATGGGGCTCGCTTCACTGCGCAACGGGACGGATTTACAGGGTTGGCTCAATGTAATTGAGAACTGGCTGCTGATGTTATTGATACTTCCGACTGCAACGGCGACTGTTGCCCTGCCTTTTAAATACCGCGATCCCACCCTTGAGCTAAAGCTGGTCTATTACCTTGGGATGTTCGTTGCTTTCTTATTTACGTTAGCGAAACTGCGCTATTGGCGCTAATGTGTCCTTATTGCAAGGCATCCAAGTTTTTTACAGTGAAGACTTATGTGATAGCCCTTGAATTCTAGTGTTAAAGCGTCCATTGTATGAGTAAGACAGATTTACCCGCGTTACTGTAAGATGATAGATTTGCCGAATGCGTTTGTTTTCAATAAATAACGGCTTTGCAATCACTAGTTTCTCTACCAGTACTAAACGGGATAATAAGGAACATATTAATGCCATATGATATCGATAATGATATAGAAGTAGACAACGAAAGTAGCGATCAGTTTGCAGGGTTTGCCAAAGAAACCACCTTAGAGTTAGTGGAAGCAGATGATGGTAGATTGTTGTTGCGTGATGCCGAGCAAGATGAGGTGCCACTGATGACGATTGATTTCTCTGACAAGCTCAAAGAGTTACTTGGCAGTGATACTCAAGTGATTGGTCAGCATATGATTCATGCAGCCATACAAGTCATTATGCAAAAGCAAATGAGTAAGTGGCATGCGCATGTATATGATAAAGAACCAACGCACTACAGTTGATCTAGTTTACTAGTGAGCTGAAGATAGCTAAATATACAAGCATAAAAAAAGGGTTTATCAATGGATAAACCCTTTTTTTGTTCAAATAATACCATTTATAAAATGAAGATTATTTGATTTTAGCTTCTTTAAAGATCACGTGCTGGCGTACTTTTGGATCAAACTTTTTGATTTCCATTTTGCCAGGCATAGTGCGCTTGTTTTTAGTAGTGGTGTAGTAATACCCAGTACCAGCTGTTGATACTAATTTAATTTTATCTCTCATGATAGCTTTCCTGTAAATGAGGGGTCTTCAAACGATAGGTACGTGTCTCAAAGAGCAAGTTGCCACAGCTAATGTAGCAGAACAGCAGCTAAATAATGAGAGTCATCACTCAGCTGCTATTTTTAACTTAAACTTTTTGACCTTGTGCGCGTAGATCCGCTAACACTTTATCGATACCAAGTTTGTCAATGATGCGCATACCTTTGGTAGACACACGTAGACGTACAAAGCGGTTTTCAGACTCTACCCAAAAACGATGGTTGTGAAGGTTTGGTAGAAAGCGACGACGGGTTTTGTTGTTTGCATGCGAAACATTATTACCCACCATAGGGCGCTTTCCAGTCACTTGGCAAACTCGAGACATGGCGAACTCCTAATCTATGAGGTATGAGTTTTTCTCACACCAGTCTGGGCAAATTGCACGTTTATGCGGCATGGACACAGCAAGCGGCAGCTTTGCACCAAACAAAACTATATGAAGGTTGAGCTGGTTTTGCTGTTATCTAAAGGCAAATAACAGGCTGACCAATTCAGAAAATTTTAAAGCCGACATTTATACCATAAAACAGACGAATACTCAAATATTTTTATGATAGTTGTTGGTTTAAAGGAGGGATATTATACCTTAAATGAGCGTGCTATGTTGTTGATTGTTTAATAGTAAAGATTAATTTTTGGTTGTAAGTTATAACAAAAGTCAGTAAAGTTGCTGTTATATATTTAATACAAACTATTAATACATTAGTATCACTGTAAACTTAGAAGGCATTACCAGTATTTCATAATAATTTGTAATAGTTTTCCACCTATTTGCTTCATAAATCACTGCTCATGCGGAGTCAAAAACATGTCATATCCCTCGCTACCTACCTCTAAATTGTTTCAACTGACAGCGCTAACCTTATCATTGGCCTTGGCGGGTTGTGGTGGTGGTGGCACAGATACGGTTGCGCCAGAGCCTGAATTGGGTACGCAACAGCCGGGTACGGGTGGCAATAATGGTGGTGGAGAGCAAGAAATAGGTGAGCTTAATATCACACCTATAATTCTAACGGATACTAACGGTAATATTACTCGCACTGTAACTTCCACGGGAGCCAATGCGAAAGTTACAGTAACTGACAGTAACGGTAAGCCAGTTAGCAATGCTTTGGTCACTTTCGAAGGTGAAAATGTGGTATTTGGCACGAGTAATGCTGCTATATTGACTAACGAGAGCGGTGAGGCAAATATATCTGTTAAACCTTTAGACAATACGACCACAGGTAGCTACCAGCTTAGAGCGACTGTCAGTTATGACAATCTAACCGCAGCTACGCCAAGTTATAATTTCTCTTTACAAACATTAGAGGTAGTATTAACCGATGTTGCTTTATCTACGAATAGTTTAGAGTCAGGTGGCAATACGAATATTACGTTGAAGACGAAAGATGCTATTAGTAATATCAATCAAAATAATATCTCAGTTACGTTCGATACAAGTTGCGGTACTTTTGATAATGCCAGCATGGTTTCAAGTAACCAAGGTGATGTCTCTGTGACCTATCAGGCCATAGATGATAATGGCAAGCTATGTGAAGGTGAGCAAACCATTACAGTCGCACCTGTCAGTAACCCTGCTAACAGCCAAACGGTAACCGTTAATATTGAAGGTGTGGAAGCCAGCTCAATAGTATATACCACTACAGATGATGTGCAGCTAGGTGCTAATAATAGCGGTTCGTCACGCTCAGGAAGTATAGAATTCACTGTGTATTCAAATGGTAGACCTGCCGCTAATCAAAGAGTTCAGATAAGTAAGGTGTTCGCTCCTACTGACTTTAGTTTCGTGAGTCTGGGCAATCGAGCCCCTGAGACAGTTACGAGTGATTCTCAAGGTAGGGTCGTAGTCAATTTATATCCTGGAGCCTTACCTGGTCCAGTAGAGATAAAGGCCGCTTTATTATCGAATAGTAGTGTCTTTGCTTTATCTAAAAATGTTTCTGTAGCGACGGGACGTGCTACACAAAATGGCTTTAGTATTTCACTAAGTAAAAACGTATTAGCTGCTGGCGTTGATGGTGATATTGCTACTGTGACAGCAAGACTAGTGGATAGAGTAGGTAACCCTGTACCTGATGGTACAGTCGTAAGTTTTATTAGCGAAGGTGGCAGAATTATTCCAAGTTGTGCAACTAATAATGGTCAATGTAGTGTTGAGTTTAGTACGCAAAATCCCCGCCCTGTAGATGATCGTATCTCTGTTATCGCGTATGTAGAAGGAGACAAAAGCTACATAGATAGAGATGGGGATAACCAGTTCAGTGCTGGAGATATACTAACCCGTAATATTGGTGATTTCTTCCGTGATGATAACGAAAATAACCAATATGATGATGATCTAGGTGAATTTATCTATCGCCGGAATGCTTCTAATCTAGCATGTGGTAGCTCATCATTCAGTTATCCTAACATTGACGGAACATGTGATGATAAATTAGATGCTATTTTACGTTCTCAAGTTGTACTAGGTTTGGCTTCAAATGTTCCTTTATTCCCAAGATTGGGAAGAACATTGCCAGCAAACCCATTAGATGATGTAGACTCACCTATTGAAGTGGACTTCAAAATGTATGGTAATGGTGCTCAAACAGTTAGCATGCCATCAGGGACAAGTATTAGTATCGCAGCTGAAGATAAAACTAGCTATTCTCCTACAGCAGTCTTAGCGGGTGGTAGAATTCAAGTATCAAATGCTGAGCCAAACACAGTTGCTATTGTTACATCAGGCTCTTCTTCATTCAATGTACCTATTGGTACAAACGGTGTAGGTTCAACCTCTAGTGGCAATTTACCAGAGGATGCTTCATTGACTGTAGCAGACACAAGCTCAACGTGCGAAGCTGAACTTGTTTCTGGAAGTCTGACTGTACCTGATATTGTTGATTTAGGTGCTGGTGTGCCAATAGGAAATGGTAACTTTGGTAAAGTGAGAGATAACGCAGTCAGCTATACATTTACCTATAGTGGTTGTCGTCCTAACGATCAGTTGAAACTAACTGTGACAACTCCTTCCCCATCTGCTAATACCTTTATAAAGCCTATTAGATTTGTATAGAGGTAACTAAATTAAAAAATAAAAAACCCCCAATCTTACATTGGGGGTTCTTGCGTTATATCTCCCTGAATATATAAATCATCCTAAATAACCAAAAAAAACTAACTCGCTCAGCAAAGCATCGCAAAAAAGATTAAAATAACCGGTTTACTCCGCTGCCAGCAATTTTTCAGCGATAAGTCATCATTTTTTATATTGGGCGTATTATGTCAGACAATACCAAAACGGCTTCATCATCAAACACAGCCTCACAAAACAAACAGATTCCTAGCTTTACTGATACAGCGACATTGCTCATCAAATGTAAAGATCAGGCGGGTATCGTACAGGCAGTCTCTGAATTTATTCATCGCTATGGCGCGAACATCATCACCTTGGATCAGTACTCCACCGCGCATGAGGGCGGGCAGTACTTTATGCGTTTAGAGTTTGCTTTGGCAGGCTTGAGCGAAATTATGGATAACTTTGAAGCCAGTTTTGCACATACGGTGGCTAAACGCCATAACATGGACTGGCGTCTACATAATAATGCCACGAAGACCAAAGTGGGTATTTTGGTGTCAAAGTTTGATCACGCGTTGTTAGATTTATTATGGCGTCACCAGCGTGGCTTGCTGGATTGCGAGATTACTTGCGTGGTGAGTAACCATCCTGATTTACAACAAGCGGTCGAAAACTTCGGCATTACCTTTCACCATGTGCCCGTGACCAAAGAGAATAAGGTAGAAGCGGAGGAGCAAATCCATAAGCTGATGGCAGGTAATGACTTACTAGTGTTGGCGCGTTATATGCAGATATTGTCAGCTGATTTCGTGAAGCGTTGGCCGATGCAAGTGATTAATATCCATCATTCGTTCTTGCCTGCGTTTGTGGGTGCAGATCCTTATCGTCAGGCTTATGATAAAGGCGTCAAGCTGATTGGCGCAACAGCGCACTATGTGACTGCTGAGCTGGATCAAGGGCCTATTATTGAGCAAGACGTACACCGTGTGACCCATCGCCAAGGGGTAACAGAGTTGCGGGCGATTGGGCGCGATATCGAGCGTAATGTATTGGCACGTGCTGTGAATTGGCATGTGCAAAATCGTGTGATTGTGGCAGGCAATAAGACCGTGGTTTTTAACTAAAAAATCAGTAGAAAACGAGATAAAAAAGGCGGTCAGTAGCAACAGTTACTGACCGCCTTTTTTATAATGTGATATTTTATATCAGCATTTCCAAAACAAACTTACTACCCACAAAGCCAATCGCTAACAGAATAAAGGCATAAATAGTGATATTCGCCGCACGTTTGCCTCGCCATCCTGCGCGCCAATTGCCAAGCAGCAACGTACCAAATAATAACCACGAGAGCAGACTAAATACTGTTTTGTGCACGATATGCTGTGCCATCAAATCTTCGACATAGATAAACCCAATCCCCAGTGCGATACTGAGTAATACAAAGCCTACCAAGAGCATATCGAATAATAGACTCTCCATACTTTGCAATGAGGGTAATTTATTGACCCAAAATCGGTGAATGGTATGATGCTTGAGCTCGCGAATTTGTAGACGCAAAAATAGCGCTTGTACTGCCGCCATCAACAGCACACAATAGGCCGCTAATGATAATAGGATATGAGCTTCAAGACCGACACTGACGTCAGTAAGCGGTTGATAGGGTGCGCGGCCAATATAGCCGACGGTCATACCTATTAGTGCAGTAGGCGCAGCCAAAATACCAAGGCTCAGAATAGGGCGGTACAAACAAAACAGCAGGTAAAAGAATAAGAAGAATAAACTGGTCAGGCTAATGATATTGAACAAATTGAAATTCAGACCATAAAGCGTCACAACATATGGATAAAGTAAGGTCGCATGTGCGGCCATCCCTACCAATAAAAGCCCCAAACTGATGCCTTTATGAATAGGTTTGTCCTGAATCAGCGCCCAACCAATGTGGAGGCTGACTAAGACATAAGCCATGCTAGCAAGTAAGAATGCAAGGTGCACAGATAAAAAGCCTCATCTTATACTGAGCATAAACTGCCGCTCAATGTGTCGCTAAAGTGGTATTATCAGAATGATTAGAATAATCGTCCAATTTATCATAAAATGGGTGCCAGTTGAGCATCATCTTACTTATTGCTTATAAATATGATTGACAAAGCAGCCATCCGCAAAATATATCGTAAGTCACTTATAAATATCAGAGCCAAGTTTTGCCAAACGACTATAAGTTTTGAGCCGTGTTGATGCTATAGTATTGATAATATGATTTTTTATAAGAGAATGTCCCAGTATTTGATAGTCCATCCTAATAGTATTGATGAATCGTTTGATTCGCCACCATTTTATTGAAAGTTATTTTAATTGCGTATTATTTAATTGAAAACCATTTTAATTGAGAGTTATTTATGTTTGATACCTTAACAGAACGCTTATCGTCCAGCCTACGTAATATCGTAGGATCTGGACAACTGACTGAAGACAATATCAAAGACACCCTGCGTGAAGTACGTATGGCATTGTTAGAAGCTGACGTAGCACTGCCTGTCACTCGTGATTTCGTCAAACGCGTCAAAGAGCAAGCGCTTGGTGCTGAAGTGCTAAAAGAGCTAGCGCCAGGTCAAGCCTTTGTCAAGATCGTACACGACGAGTTGACTGAAATGATGGGCAGTGCCAATCAGCAGTTAGAGATGACAGGCAAACCGCCCGTGGTCTATTTGCTAGCGGGTTTGCAAGGTGCGGGTAAAACGACCACAGCTGGTAAATTGGCCAAATATCTACAAGAGCGTCAAAAGAAAAAAGTCATGCTGGTATCGGCCGACGTCTACCGTCCAGCGGCGATCAAACAGCTTGAGCAAGTCGCCGGTCAGGTAAATGCTAAGTTTGTGAACTCAAGCACGGATGAAAATCCAATCGATATCGCAAAGCGTGCGATTGAAGAGGCCAAAATCCAATATCAAGATATTCTGATTATTGATACCGCGGGTCGTCTACATATCGACGATACCATGATGGATGAGATCAAAGCGTTAACGGCGGCGGTGAACCCTTCTGAGACATTGTTTGTCGTCGATGCGATGACAGGTCAAGATGCCGCCAATACCGCAAAAGCTTTTAATGATGCGTTGCCATTGACGGGTGTTATCTTAACTAAGACTGACGGCGATGCACGAGGCGGTGCGGCGCTGTCTGTACGTGCTATCACCGGCAAGCCCATTAAGTTCTTGGGTCGCGGTGAGAAACTCGACGAGTTAGAGCTGTTCCACCCTGAGCGTATCGCCCAGCGTATCCTTGGTATGGGCGACGTACTGAGTTTGGTCGAAGAGGTTGAGCAAAAAATCGACCGTGATAAAGCCGAAAAAATGGCGAAAAAGATGCAAAAAGGCGGTGATTTCGACCTTGAAGATCTATTAACCCAGTTCCAGCAGATGAAGAGCATGGGCGGTATGGCAGGTTTCTTAGATAAGATGCCAGGTATGAGCGGCTCAGACATGCAAAAAGCCGTCGAAGATGCCAAGCCAGAAGAAAAAGTACGTGAGATGGAGGCGTTGATTAATTCAATGACGCCGTTTGAGCGCAAAAACCCTGATAAGATTAATCCAAGTCGTAAGCGCCGTATCGCTGCAGGCTCAGGGCGTGAGATTCAAGATGTTAACCGTTTGCTCAAGCAGCACAAGCAAATGGCAAAAATGATGAAAATGATCTCAAAGCCTGAAGGCATCAGTAAAATGATGAAGTCTATGCAAGGCCTCATGGGTGGTGGCAGCGCAGGCGGTGGCGGCGGCCCATTGTTTGGCGGCGGTCAACCAGGCACTAAAGACGTGAATCCAGAACAAATGGCCAAGCAAATGGGACTGGATCCGAACAATATGCCGAGCACCGAAGAGATGCAAAAGCAGATGCAAGAAATGCAAAACCAAGCGCCAAAGAAGTTTAAAACACGCTTCTAAGCCATCGTGATGCATACTGAAAGTATTTTATACAGGCCCTAAAGCTAGCTAAGCTTTAGGGTTTTTTATGGTTAGCTATGAATAAGTACAGATGAATAAAGTGTGGAAAAGCGTAGAAATTGATAAAATTCATTTAGCCTAAATGCTATGATAGGCGCTGTTTCATTCTGTCTAAATTTTGATAGTACATAAATGATGAATAGCTATTAAAAATTATTAAAATCTGACAAACCCATTTAGAACGCCAAAAGTAAAAGCCGAGGTTGTGATGTTTTTAGCAATGGATACCGTGTTCGATCAGTGCTCGATCGCGATTTTAGATTCGAGCGGACAGGTACTGTCGAACCATACCGAAACAGGTAAACGCCAGCAAACTCAGCAGATCTTACCGATGATTGATGCTGCACTATCTGAGGCGCAGCTACGTCTTGCTGATATACAGGCTTTAATATTTAATCGCGGGCCGGGTGCGTTTAGCGGTATTCGTATCAACACGGCAGTGGTGCAAGCGTTGTCTGTCGCGCATGACTTGCCTTGCGTTGGCGTTTCTAGCCTACAAGCGATTGCACAATCTGCGTATCAGCAGTACGGGCTGACACACCTATACAGCGCCCTTGATGCTCGTATGCAGCAAGTCTATTTTGGACAGTATGAGTTGATAGTTGACGAGCAGTTAGGTTATAGCATCATGCAGCCAGTATGGGCTTATGGCAGTGATAGCACTGAGCAGCTATTAGATTATGATAGCCAAACAGCACTGAATATCCCTATCGCGGGGAATGGCGCGATGCTATTAGCGTTACAGGATCAGCAAGTGTGCCATGAAGACGTCTGGCCAGACGCTGTTATCATCGGGCAGCTTGGTGTTGCCCAATTTGCAAACGATGGTGGTACGGAGGCGGCGCAAGCGCTACCAAAATATCTACGTAACCAAGCTTGGAAAACACTTAAAGAGCAAGGCAAAGCGTAGCTTTTGAGTATTTTTTAAGCATTAATCAATATAAAACCAACGTCAACACAGGACAGCCAATCGGCCTGTTTTTAGGAAAGTCATTGTGGATATACTGTTATTTGTTCAAGCTGTCATCATGGGTATCGTTGAAGGTATCACTGAGTTTTTACCCATCTCTAGTACGGGATATTTGATTTTATCAGCAGATGTGATGGGTTTCTGGACTAAAGAAAAAGTTGATTTATTTGTCGTAGTGGTACAGCTTGGCGCTATTTTGGCAGTGATTTATGACTATTGGGGTAGGTTGTGGCAAGCGTTGATGGGTTTGCTGACTGGTAAAGCAGAGGGCATGACCAATCCTAGACAGTTGGGACTGAGTCTGATTGTCTCTACTATCCCTGTGATGATTGTTGGTTTTACCTTTGCCGATGAAATCAAGGCTTATCTGTTTAATCCTATCGTCGTTGCCATTATGCTCATCATCGGCGGTCTGCTGATATTTTACGTGGAAAAGCGTCCTAAAACGGTCATTGCAGAAGAGGCGGAAGATGTCAGCATAAAAACTGCGTTGATGATTGGTTTGTTCCAATGTTTAGCTCTTATACCAGGGACGTCACGCTCAGGTGCCACTATTATTGGTGCGCTGTGGTTAGGTGTCTCACGTAAGGCTTCTGCTGAATTTTCTTTCTTTTTGGGTATTCCTGTCATTGTAGGGGCAGCACTGTTGGACTTAGTCAAACATGGTGACGTACTGACCAACAGTGAAGACTGGCTGGTGCTAGGTATCGGAACCATCGTATCATTTATAGTAGCGCTACTTTGTATTCGCTTACTTGTAGCATGGGTAAGTCGCCGTGACTTTACTATTTTTGCTTGGTTGCGCATTATCACGGGTGTTATCGTGTTGATCGCTTCTTGGGGCTTTGGTTATCAAATGGCTGGCTAGATTTGCGTTATGATTTAACACGCCAGTAATTTATAGTGAAAATAAGCAGCAAATAGGATGATGGTTATGACCGATGTGCCCCAAACGTATGACGAGACAGGTGCTGTTGTACATTGTAAGTTATTCTGCGTCAATGACAGCCAGCAAGCACAGGTTGAGCGTTTACAGTCATTGATAGCTGAGCATACATTACCAATTATCTTAGATATAGAGGTCGCTACAGAGAGACTAACTCAAAAGCGCCGTCAGCAGTTGAGCCAAGCATCTACTCAGCCCATTCTATTATTAGATGATAAAGATAAGCTATCATGGCTAAGTGATGGACTTAGTGTGGCACCTGAGTGGGACAAGTTGCAGCGCCGTGTAGTGAGTGCTGGTCGTAAGTCTGAGCTGCTATTACAAGCGGTCAAAATCACATCAGATAGTCACGTTATTGATGCAACTGCTGGCTTTGGGCATGATAGTTTGATATTGGCCAGTACTGGTGCCCAAGTTACTATGCTTGAGCAACAGCCGCTGATGGCATTGCTACTACTTGTAGAGCAGCAGCGTATGAGTGCGCTACCCAATTGGCAAAAGCTCATGAGCCGTCTACAGATTATCAATGCAGATGCACTCAGTTATTTTGCGAGCCTAAAAGCTGACGATATATCGAATGATGGCAATGCAGTCGATGTGGTGTATTTAGATCCCATGTTTCCAGAGGATAGCTATCAAGACAATAAGACAGGCAAAGGCGCAAAAGTCGGCAAGCATATGCAGGCCTTACATCAATTGGCTCACCCACCAACGCTAGATGAAGAGCGCCAACTGCTAAATAGTGCTAAGGCAATTGTGAGTCGAAGCGCGCAAGGACAAGGTCGCGTGATCGTCAAGCGGCCACAATTTGCGCCATTACTTGCCGATGAGCCGGCTAGTGAAAGCTGGCATAATGAAGCCGTGCGCTTTGATGGGTATTTTGCCTGACATCGGTTTTTCGAGGATTATTTCATAGCCACTGTCTGTGATAAATAAGTGTATCAGCATAAACATACGTCATTCATTAGCTTGAGTATTTAGAATACATGTATTCAGGAGCAGGAAATGTCAACGCTAATCATTTGGGTCATGGGTGCAGGCTTATTGTTGGTCAATATCATGCTGCGCACTCAGATTCTTCGGCTTGAAGCACGTTTAAAGGAATTGAGCAGTCCACAAGAGCAATTGGCGTTTTTGCGGCAACAAGCAGCACACAAAGATAAAATCCCTGCGATTAAAGCGTTACGTAAACAGTATCCTGAATTGTCTCTAATTGAGGCGAATAACTTATGGAAACAAATCTAACGATTAGGGCGTGTCCCTAATTCAAATGTTTATCACCATTTTTAAAATAGGGACACGCCCTAGCAAAAAAGCATATAAAACTCTTTATTGACGATAATAAGAAGCCATGACATTCAAAGACAAACTACAAGCCTATATCCAGCTCACGCGTTTTGATAAACCAGTGGGTATTGAGCTGCTACTATGGCCGACATTATGGGGCGTACTGTTAGCTGCCATGGGCCAAGCCCAGCAGCAAGGAGTTACAGCAGGTCTGCCAACGCTCAAGATATTTGCGATATTTGCCCTCGGTGCGATATTTATGCGCGCCGCTGGTTGTGCGATTAATGATTTTGCGGATCGTAAAGTAGATGGTTATGTGACTCGCACCAAAGGTCGTCCATTAGCAGATGGACGTCTATCTGGCAAAGAAGCCATTGCTGCATTTTTGGTACTGGTATTACTCAGTGCCAGTTTGCTGTTTTTCTTACCCGTTGCCGTTTTTTATTGGTCGCTGGGTGCTGTTGTATTGGCCTTTATTTATCCCTTTATGAAACGCTATACCCATCTGCCACAAGTATTTTTGGCAGCGGCGTTTGGCTGGGCCATACCGATGTCTTATGTGGCGGTGCAGGGCGCTCCCGATATTTGGTGCTGGCTATTATTCTTTGCTTACATGTGCTGGACGGTGGCCTATGACACGCAGTACGCAATGGCTGACCGCGAGGATGATCTCAAGATTGGGGTCAAATCAACGGCGATATTATTTGGGCGCTATGATGTGATTATTATCTCAATCCTACAAATGCTATTTTTGCTGATGATGGGCGCGGCGATGTGGCATTACTTTGCCCCAACAACGCTAGGCGTGACACCCGTATTCGGATTGGCATTGGTGGCGATGATGTTTGCCAAACAAAACAGCGCTTGTGCCAGTCGCAATGCGCAGGCTTGCTTTCAGGCATTCTTAGCCAATATCTGGGTAGGACGCTATGTTTTTGCCCTCGTTGCAATTGCTTGTATATGGACGACTCTAAATGGATAAATTTAAGAAGTTGCCGAGATTTAAAGCAAAGAAATCCTCTGATACAAATGGCTCAGTCGTCGATTATCAGGCAAAACTTGCTGAGCAGGGACTGACACGCGAGCAAGTCATTGCCACTGAGCGTAAACTGGCAAAGTTTGCTAATACAATGGATTCTCTTGTCCGCGTGCCTTTTACCAAGCAAGGCATGGGTGCCGATACGGTGCTCTCTACCATTCCTCTCGCAGGGGATGTCGCAGGACTGATACTAACCAGCTATGCTTTTATATTGGGTCGTCAGCTGGGTGTTCCTGCCGATAAAATGACACCTGCGGTCAGACTGGCGCTGATTGATATGGTGGTCGGTATTGTGCCGGGCATTGGAACATTGCTAGATATTTTTATTCGTCCTAGCCGCAAGACATTGGGTATCGTACACGAGCATTTGCATCAGGAGTATGGCATCACTGAAACCATGCATATGGATCGGCCTTTTTTACATCAATCACTAGAAGACAAGCAGCAAAGCCGCTTTGGTGCTTTTTGGCGAAATCCAATAGTGGCTTGGCTATACTTGCATATCCCTGACATGTTGGGACTCATCGTGATTGTATTTGTTGGTTGGGGGATATGGACGGCCATAAGTTGGTTGGTCGGACTTTTTGGTCAATCAACTGGGTTTGGATAAATAAAATCATCTACCAGAAAGTTAAGTAAATACGAGTGAGTAGAGACCAGTAAATAGAGATAAAAAAGCGGCAACGATAGTAACGTTTGCCGCTTCTTGATTATTTAAGATAAGACTTTCAAAAAGGATACAATTAGCACTTATTCAGTGACGACTTCTGCTTCAGCACTGACTGCATCAAAGCTAGTGACGGTATTGTTTTGGATAAGATCAATGGTGCCGCCACCTGCATGACTCACCAGTTGGACGTTACCGTCAGATGAGCGATAAGTGGGATTGTTACCTTGTCCTTCTGGTGCGCTGAGTGTCATTTTTGGCTGGTTGGGGCGAGTGACGATGGCATTGAGCAACCCTGCAGCTGACGTTTCAAAAACGACCGATAAGGTGTCGCCTGCTTCACTTTTGTAAAGGACATCAGTGATTTGTGCGCCTTTAATGGCCTGTTCTGGATTGGGCGATGTAGCAGTATTACTTGGTGCAGCGACAGTGCCTCCAAGATCTTGCTCTAACTCAGTCAAGCTCGCATCGCGCTCTGAATCAGTAGCAGTCTGCGCTGAGTTCGGTACCTCCTCTATACTGTCATCCGCCGCTTCATTGACATTGATATTTGTGGTGACAGGCGTTGTCTGTGTTGACGTTTCAGATGGTGTTTCGGTAGGTGCTTCAGGTTCTGGCGTTTCTTGACAGGCAGTCAGCAGAAATAAACTCAAAAAAAGAGCAGAAGCTTTGAGACAGTGAACCTTAGCGTTTGTTGAGCTTGGTAATTTTAAGACAAAAGTGGTCATAATCAGGTTTATCCGTTAATAGCGCGTTATATCAATGTGGCAATTTGCAAGGGTCAACCTGCCAGTTAATGACCCTATATTATTACGTATTGACCGTAATAACCAGCTTGCGTTGTCCGCTATATCCAGTCACGTCTCTATGCTCACATAAGTAAACCCCTTGCCACATACCTAGACCCAAGACACCATCTATCAGAGGAATGGTCAAACTGATACCTATCATCATGCTTTTGAGATGCGCTGGTAGATCATCGGAGCCTTCTAAGGTATGGCGGTACTCTGGCTGATCGGCTGGGGCGATTTTATTGAGCCAATCCTCTGTGTCCAATCTTACATCTGGGTCAGCATTTTCATTAATGGCGAGACTGGCTGACGTGTGTTGCAAAAACAAATGAACCAGCCCCGCTTTGGCGCTGGACGGTATGAGCGGAGCAATGGCTTCCTCGATGATAGGCGTGATGACATGAATACCACGGGCATAAGTAGGTAGGGTAATGGTGGTTTGATGATAGCTCATGATGCTTATCTCATTGTCGGAATGAACATTAAATAAAGATATCACAAGATAATATGAATCGTCGAAAGCGTTGTTTTGATGTACATGAATATCATCCTAAATGATATTAAGTGAGCGGTGTTTGCAAACGGGTACGATTGGGCGATAGACGTGCGAGCATTGCATTAGATAGTGGCGCAAATGACCCTAGCATCGTACCCGCTAACGCTTCAGCACAGATGGGTGCCAACGCATAACCTTTTGCACCCATTGCACTCATCGTCCAAATTCGCTGACTGTTGGTTAGTTGCCCAACGATTGGATGATAATCAGGTGTCTGAGTGCGAATGCCAGCGCGCCCTTGCCACAGGCTAGTATCGGCTGGCATGATAGATTCCATCTCAGGAATGGCAGCAACGAGCTTGTCCCGGCTAATCTGATGTTCTTCATCTCGAATGTCAGTACCTATATCATTGCGGATAAAACTTGCCCCTAGTAATAGATATGGCTTGCCAGCGGTGACAGTGTTTAGGTTATCATCTCCTGCTTGTGCGTTAAAGGGCGCACAGTAACCACTATATTTAAGCGGGATTCTTGGCAAATTCATCAGTTGCTCTAGGCTAGGACGAAACCAAGACAGTTGACCACGAATTTTACGGCAATTAAAAATACGCTTATCTAATTGATGACTCTCAAAGGCGGCGCAAATAACGACATGATCAGCAAGAATAGAGAAAGTCTCCTGATTTTGATCACTGCCTTCAATACACACTTGCTGTTCAGTTTCGTTAATCTCACTCACTTCTAATTGCTGAAAGCGAATGAGCGGATGTGTCAATATAATAGTTTTCAATGCTTGTGGATTGACCAAACCAGACTGTGGTAAGTATAAGTTCTCTGATAAGTCTTGCTCTTTTATTCCACTAATATTCTGTACTTGCTCATGGGGTAGGGTGGTTGCCATCTCATCAGGATAATCTTCGATTTGCTCGGTGCCAATATTGGCTTTCACCAGTAAATCAAGCGCACCAGTCGGCTCCAGTACTGGCGCTGTATTGAGCTGTGTGGCTTTCTGATTAAGGTCTCGATATAGCCTGCTGCTATAAAGATAACCGATGGTATGCAGATGCTCGTCGACATGATGGATGGGCGTCATTTTGGGCGCGAGTAGGGCGCGCGGATTGCCTGACGCCCCTGCCAACGGTGCCGTTTTATCCAGCAAGGTCACCTGGACACCGCGATTGGCCAGCGTCCACGCCATCATCAGCCCTGAGATACCAGCACCAATGACGATACTATGGCCATTATCTATAGCTTGGTGGTCAGCCGCTCGATTATCAGTGTGGCCAGATGTCTCATCGCTTACTGGCGCTGGCATGATGGCAGTGAGCATCTCACGCTTGCGGCCAAAGCCTTTTACCTTTTTGATGTCAAAGCCATGTTCCTTGAGCCCGCGCTTGACGATGCCTGCGCAGCTATAAGTAGCGGCGGTGGTATGCGGACGCGATAGGCGCTGCATCTGTGTAAAGATACTGTCAGCCCACAATGTACTGTTGCAAGAAGGGGCAAAGCCATCCAAAAACCACGCATCGATATGAGGCTGAGGCGCAGACTGTTGAGAGCGCTCTATTGCCAGTTTGCTAAGGCTCTGGGCTGCATCACCAAGCCATATATCGACCGTCAGATTATCATAAGAAAAATCCAAACGATGACAGCCTGCGATAAGAGGCGGATACGCAGCCAAAAGTGGCTCAATCAACGCTACAAGCTCAGGAGCACGTTGACCCCATAGGGCAAGTATGTGCGTCAGATCTGCAAGCGGTATCGGGAATTTTTCAGTGGTAATGAAATGTAGGCGGGCATCTGCCAGTTGTGGGTAGGTATTGCGCAGCTGTCGCCATAACTGCCAAGTGGCCAATAAGTTAAGCCCAGTACCAAAACCCAATTCAGCAATCGTAAAACATTGCTGTGGTACAAGGCCTGCCAAGCGATCAGGCAGCTGATTGTGCTCTAAAAATACATGACGTGTCTCTGCCAGACCATCCGCATGCGAAAAATACACATCGCCGAACTCACCAGACACTGGCACCATATTTCCAGTATCATCCATTTGCCACTCAACCTTGGCAGGTGTGATAGTGTTTAATGGTTCAGCGTTTGTGTGATGAGCGATAGACATGGAAACTTCTTAGTAGGATGATTTACTATAATAAAAATGTTCTTGATGACAGAATCAAGTTCATAAAAATACAATGAGACGTCGCAGAATAGAGCAGGTCAAAGGCTAAATCTATAAAGAGCGCATCGCTTACCAGCGATCACGGCGAACGAACACCAGCCACGAGATAAAAATACCCACCAACAAACTGATCAAAACGGTAAATGCACCATACAAAAACAGCTGACCTTTGCTCTCATAGACTAAAACGTTTGCTTGGGTCTGCAAGTCGTTCACTTGGCGTTGCAATTGTGCATTACGGCTGAGTAGTTCTTGATTGGCCTCGGACAGTGCCTTGGTCGATGGTTGCAACTGTGCTGCCAGAGTATCATTGATATTTAATGCTGAGTTGTCTGCTGAGGTGTTATCGGTAGCCGTTTGGCTTGCCATTGGTGCCACTGCTTGATCAGTTGCATTGGGCATCTGTGGCGCCGCGTGTACTGAAGCTGCGACCATAAGTAGCAAACTGACCACTGTGTTTTTAGAGAACTGAGTATTCAACGTAAAGACCTTTTGACTCACGACGCGGCTACTTTATCAGTGGGCGCAGGCAATGCTTGAATAAATGGCTTGATATCCACGTGACTATAGACGCCATCACGTAAATAAGGCTCATCGTTTGCCCACGTTTGTGCCGCCTCGATAGAGTCAAATTCAGCAATGATTAAGCTGCCTGACATATCGCTCTTGCCATGTTCGATCGGCGTTGGGCCTGCAATCACCAGACGATCTTCACGACTTAGCGCCTGCAACCGCTCAATATGTTCAGTGCGAGTAATCAGACGCTGTGCGCTGCTATTAGCCACATCATGACCAATAATGACAAATAAAGACATGGAACTTCCTTAGTTGATAATAAAACGTAATGATTGATTTGAAATACATCGTATAACGCTAACGGCTGATTACTTTGAGCTCTAAAAGCAGTTTTATCAATCATAAGACAGTAGCTGCAATCAGCGCATAACCGTTATTTAGTGGTTTTGTCCGTCAGCGCAGGGTTGAGGTGCTTTTTGAGTACAGCAAACTGAGCCACGACAAACACCAACATAATCGGAATCCAGCCGTAAGTTTTAAAGTTAATCCAAGCCTCATCTGACATGGTGAATGCTGTGATATAATGAAGTACGGCCATAAGGGTAAAAAACAATCCCCAAGCAACGGTCAGTTTTTTCCAACCACTTAGTGTTAAAGTAAATACTTCTTTCATCGCAAGCTGCATCAGTGGCTTATTGATAGCGGCGCTGACCAATAAAGTTAACGCAAAAATACCATTGATAATGGGCGACTTCCAGCGCAGGTAGATGTCATCACGCAGCAGCAATGTGCCACCGCAAAACAAAATGGTTAATAGTAAGACGACCCATTGTTGCTTATCAAACTTGCCTTTTTGGCGAATAAAGTGAATGGCATAAACAACGATAGTAGCGACGAGCAAAGCCCCTGCCGCTGCCAAAATACCGTTATAACGTGCCGCGATAAAAAAGGCAATCAAAGGAATAAAGTCTAATAATGCTTTCATAGCAAAGGGGATGTCCAACAAAAACGTATGGGTAGTTTACACGTCTACTGCCGCAAAAAAAAGCAATCAACACGATAATCCTGCGATATACGTCACCTACAGAGTAATACGGTCTTATTGTGGCTAATGACCATAGCGCTGACCAAATACAACCATCAAATACAACCATCAAATACAGCAGCAATAGTCGCTAAATCCAGAGAGTTGGCTCAGACATTATCATTAATAATAGCAATCAATAGCAACCAATATGAATAGTGACTATCTACTACTAAATTGTTTATACGCTTATTTTTTAAAATATTAAGGTTTATCTTATGAAATATGATCTACATTGTCACAGTACCTGTTCGGATGGTACTTACGCACCAACTGAAGTAGTAAAGCGCGCGCACGCAGCGGGCATCAATGTACTGGCATTGACTGATCACGACACGCTGGCAGGCATTGATGAGGCAAGAGAAGCCGCTAATGCTTATGATATACAGCTGATCAATGGGGTGGAAATCAGCTGTGAGCATACGTTGAGCGGTGGCTATGGCAAAAACAAATCTACCAATAAGATCATCCATGTGCTGGGACTGGACTTTACTGATCGCGAAAAGATGCATGCCACTCTGCAGCAACTACAAGACAGTCGGGCCACACGTGGTCAGCGCATCACCGAAAAGCTCAGTGAGCTGCTGGATATAGATTTCGATGAGTTGTGGCAAGCCGTACTCGATAAGGCAGGTGGCAACCCACAAGCGGTTGGACGCGCACATATTGGGCAGGTATTATTTGAGCGGGGCGAGGTCAAAACCGTTCAAAAAGCCTTTGATAAATATTTGGCAGATAATAAGCCTGCTTATGTGGCGATCGAGGCGTTGACGATGCAGCATGGTATCGAGCTGATTCATGCTTGTGGTGGTCGAGCGGTGCTCGCACATCCCACGCGTTATCAGCTATCGGCCACACGAGTGCGCAAGCTGATTGGGGAGTTTGCTCAGCTTGGCGGTGACGCTTGTGAGCTACCAGCCACAAGTGAACCGATCAGCACACGCAGAATGGTTGATCGTAGTATTGCCGAGCACAATCTTGTCACCTCGATTGGCAGTGACTTTCATGGTAGCAATATGCCGTGGCGCCGCTTAGGGGATGTGCCTATCTTAAATGAAGACCAACAAGGGGTTTGGGAGTTGTTTAACACGCCTGCTTAGTCTGATGGTTTTATCATGTTTTATGGATATTTTAGCGGTTAGTCACTTTTGTGTTTCGTCGCCAAGATGGCTGAGTCTTTTATGTGAATATCATGACGCTCAAAACTGTATATTCAAAAACTGCTGATTGATAAATAAATGTACAAAACAGATTGATAATGTAGACAGAACTTGTAACACTTAAAGGGATATTTAGAAAAGTTTATAAAAGGTATAACGGCCTTTTAACTCGATCACAATGCCTGTAAAGTCAGTGCATTTATATTTTCTGCGGTAGCCCATCTATGGCTGTGTCGGTCTCTCATCTTGGATACAAAAAGCTCTCTCAAATGATTTTTGAGTGGCAAGCGGCTGACAGGACGTCATTGATGGCGTTATTTATTGTCATGGAAATATCCTTGCATTGGCTGTGGTGTCTGTTCGTTTGGTGGCGACAAGATGCGATCCATGCCTATGTCAATATGCACTATCTGTACCCACTATGGCTGGGAATCAGCGTAATGGGTTTATTTTTCTTATGTATGGTCAAATATTTGCCGCACTCTGGAAGTAGGCGGGATATTTTAGACAGATGGCAAATCGCATTAGTGCTGACTTATACGTTCTATATTGCTACCATCATCGTGGTGATAGGTTATAGCAGCTTGTTTGCTGGAGTATCGCTAGTTGGCGGTGCGATGCTTGGCATGATGCTCATCAAACGCCGCTATGCTTGGCGCATGTTTTGGCTACAAATCATACTTATGTTATTGGCCATTACCTCGCCTTATTTTGGTATCACTTTACCCAATCTGCGTCAGTTGACCGTTATCCACCCGTTACTAGAAACTCATAATTATTTGACTTACAACGAGATTATGGCGGTTGAAAATGCCGTTGCTGCTTCAGCGTTTGAAAACAATGTATTAAGTTGGGATAGTATCACTGAGATACAGCGTTCATCAGCTTTTTTTTGGCGCTCAACCCACTTGTATTTAGCATTCCCGAAAGCGATTTTTATCGTTTATATATTTCGTGCTTTGCTATTGGTTTTGGATGATAGTCGGCAAGAAACCTTACGACATGCCAATCAAGATGAGCTTACTCAATTAAAAAACCGTCGCTACGGTCTAAAAAAAATGAAGTATGCGTTGTCAACGGTACAAGACAATCAGGATTTGAGCGTGATGCTCTTTGATTTGGATTGGTTTAAACGCATCAACGATAACTATGGCCACGATGTGGGGGATCAAGTGTTGATCGAAATATCGCAGACGCTATTGCAGTCGTTATCAGATGAAACCATCATTAGCCGTTACGGTGGTGAGGAGTTTCTGGTTGTGCTACCAGATACGTCGCACGATAGTGCAATGGTGATTGCTGAACAATTACGGCTTAGTATTGCTGAGCATATCATCAATATCGGTGATGTGTTTGATTTTAGCGTGACAGCGAGTTTTGGGCTGTATACCTTGACCCATCAAGAAAGAGCTTGCATTGCCAAAAACTATAAATCTATTTTGGCAAAAAAAGCCCAGTCTCAATCAAGTGCATCACCTCTTATCAAGCCGATTGCCACTCAGCGCGCTGAGAGCCAAATGGCATTCATGCAAAAACTGCCTGGCGACATCTGCCAACGTTTGATTAGCACAGCAGATAAGGCTCTTTATGAAGCCAAGCACCGTGGACGCAATCAAGTCGTCAGTGCCAACCATATGTTTGCTGAAAAAAATGGTAGTATCCATTCACTCTACAAAAACCGCTAGCTGCCCCTCTGCGCTATCAATAACTCAATCATGAATCCATCTGCTGAACCAAACTTGCGAGCACGCTTGTGGCAAAGCTACCAGTGGTCAACGTAAAGCTCAATACCAATATCTGCTCATCCGACCACTCCCAGCTTAATTGCTCAATAGGCAGTCTTAACGGGCGTCTTTGCGCTTTGATATCACGCTGTTCCAATCCCGTTGCTAGCTGCATGAGTAATGGGCTGTGTTGT
Source organism: Psychrobacter piscatorii (assembly GCF_001444505.1). GTDB lineage: Bacteria > Pseudomonadota > Gammaproteobacteria > Pseudomonadales > Moraxellaceae > Psychrobacter > Psychrobacter piscatorii_B. The sequence continues at coordinate 79,225 of NZ_LNDJ01000063.1, forward strand.
ACAACTTCGTTTTCTAACGCGGCTGCACTGCCACTGACTTTATCGTTACCTGTACCCCACAATACGGCAGTTGGATGGATATCGCCGCTACTCATACGAGCGCGTAACGTATCGTCTATCTCCTCACTAGTAAATATCGACCCCGAACCATCTAAATTAAACACTTCGCCTGCTAGGCCAGTGTTCCAGCTACCATCGCGTACCCGTGCTGCCAATATCTCATTAAATATCAAGCTACGTGCAGCAGACAATTCCATCGTATTTTGCTCGCGCGGGGCACGTTTGCGTTTGCTCTTTTTGGGTTGCGGCTTTGGCTCGCGCGCTGGACGGGCAAATAGCGACAACGCTTCTCTGACATTATTACCCTGACGACCAAAACGCTGTGGGCCAAAGTAGTTAGGCACACCCGTTCTACCGATATGCGCTAGATGCTCCTCGACGCGTTGCTTAGCCGTCTGCTGAGTAGATAACGATTGCTCAGTTGATTCAGTGTTTTCATCATCATTCGTAAACTCAATATCACGCAAGGTAATGATAAATTGATTGGCACGGTGGGTACCGCGATTGAGCTTTTTATTATGCCAGTGCTGCGCCAGAATAACGACAGATTCATGCTCGCCAATATCTATCGGCGCAAACTCCGTAGGCGGCAACTGCTTTTTGGGTATACGCAGGCTAAACCACTGGGTCGTCACCGCATGACGATCCTTCAGTCCTGAGTAACCGACATCACGCAGCGGTATGTCTGCCCACTCTGACAACAGTTTTGCCAGATACGCGGTGTTCATGCCTAGTTTTTTAATATGCAGCCATAGATGCTCACCTTCGTCGGTGAACTCTAGCGGTAATATTTCATTGACCACAAAGTCTGTGGCATTTGCTTTATAAGTAGCTTGCTTTATCGGTGGACGACTCGGCTGCGGTAAGTTTGTAGGGTCAGTGACAGCGGCAATATCAATATCACTGAGATCAAAACTGTCGGCAGCCTGATTATTTGTATCGCTATCTGAGTCACTATCTGAGTCGCTATCTAAGACGGACTGAGGAGCAGAGTTGTTTTCAATATCGTTAGAGGTGTCTTGAGGAGTCATAAAATAGTCTTTTATTGTGTTTATTTATAATAAATGGAGATAGCAAAGACGCTGATAAAAACGGCGCAATTACGTTTTGCAACGCAGCAAGCATACAAAAAAACATCGTGTGTCAAATGGTCTTGCTACTATCAATCTATAGAACGCTAAAAATAATAAGGTAAGTTGAATTTGTCTGGTTTGTTATGGTCATTTTCAACTCGCTGTCATCAGGAAGTCATTATAACTGTTAAGGAAGCATTATGACCAAGGCGATGATCAACACAGTCACGATAACAAAATCGGATATTCCAAATGGCGGAATGAAATCGTACAAGCAAGACGACGATAGTATCATTTTAATCACTCGTGATGACGATGAGTTCCGTGCATTCGATGGTAAATGCCCACATGCGGGTGCAGATTTGGGTGATGGGTTACGCTGCGGTCATCGAGTGGTTTGTCCTTGGCATCATGCAAGTTTTGATAGCCGCGATGGGTCGCTTCTAGAACCGATAGCGACAGAGGGTCTGACGCAGTATGAGCTTATCAATGACGGTGACAATGTGACGGTTGATACCTCAGCTAAGATAAACAAGCCGATAGAAAACGACAAATTGACGGACACTCACACCATTATCGTAGGTGGCGGCGGTGCTGGGTTTATGACCGCGCATCAGTTGCGCCAAGGTGGCTATGGCGGCAAAATCACCATGATTAGCAAAGATGACAAAGCTCCTTATAACCGCCCATTATTATCGAAAGCATTTTTGGCAGGGAACATTGATGAAGATAAGCTATTATTGGGCGGATCAGATTGGGCGAGTAGCAACGATATTGATCTGCACCTGAATCAAACGGTCAGCGAAGTATTGCCCAATGAGGCGACCATTGTCATAGAAAATGAAAACGGCGACAGCACGCGGCAGACAGCGGACTTCTTAGTGGTGGCAACAGGGGCGTCGCCGATCACTCCGCCTATCAAAGGAGCAGATATAGACGGCGTCTATACCTTGCGTAGTATGGCAGATGCCAAATTGATCAAAGCGGCCAGTCATGACCAGCGCATGGTGATTATCGGTACAGGTTTTATCGGTATGGAGACCGCTTCGGCATTGGCACAAGCAGGCACGACTGCTTCTATTACCGTGATTGGACAAGGCAGCCGTGTGATGAGCAATATCGTCTCAGAAACGGTGAGTAATGCCTTAATTAAGCTACATGAAGAGAAGGGCATTAACTTTGTGTTTGACGCGACTGTCAATGAAATCACTAAGATTGAGCGTCAAGTGGACAAGGATGGAGATAGCAATAATCAGGCTTTCTCAAATGTAGGCGGTGTGACGTTGGCGAATGGCGAGCATATTGATGCTGATATTGTGGTCTTAGGTACAGGTGTGTCACCACGTACAGAGATATTGCATGAGATCAATGATCCAGATGGTGTGCAAGTTGACGCTCATCTACAGCTGCGCGATGGTATCTATGCGCTCGGTGATATTGCCAAACCTACCAACCAAATGGGTCGTATGCGTATTGAGCACTGGCGCGTTGCATTACAACACGGTATGGTCACAGCCGCTGCGATATTGAACGATGACAATGTCGATTCTCTAGAAGCGCGCATTCCCTTCTTTTGGACCATGCAATATGGCAAAAGCCTACGCTATAGCGGTCATGCGGCAACGCCCGATCACAATATCCTATTTGGTACGCCAGATACGCTCGACTATATCGAATATTATTTCGATGACGAAGGCGAGAACACACGTGCGAGTGCTGCAAGTACGCTTGGACGCGATAAAGAGTTGGTTGCTTTCTCCGAGCTGCTGCGCCGTGGTCATGCACCAACGCGCGCACAGCTTAACGCAGGGTTTGATATGATTGACCAGGCGCATGCATTATCGCGCTAGTACTATAGACAGATAAGTATTAGTATTTAAGCTGGCTTAGGAAACTAGGCCAGTTTTTTTATAAATAAAAAAGGAACACTATAATATGAATAAAAGTAATTTGAGCAAAGATGCCGTATTTTTACGTCAGGCTGACGCGAGTGATATTGGTGCACTTGAGCAATTATTAAACTGCTGCTATCGAGAGACAGCGGGCTGGACCAATGAGGCTGACTTAGTCGGCGGTATCCGTATCACGCCAGAGGAGCTGGCGAGTACGATTAATAATCCCACACACTATCTGTTTGTCTATCCAAAAACCACGACAGGTGAGCGTGATGCAAAAGAGACAGGTGAAATACTTGGTTGTATCGCTGTCGATATAAAAACTGATGCCAACTCAAACAAAAAAGCCTATATCGGTATGTTTGCGGTGCATCCTGAACTGCAAGGGCAGGGCGTTGGCAATGTCATACTACAGGCTGCCGAGACCTTTGCCACACGACATCTGTTATCAACTGAAAATGGCACTGATAAACAGCCTGCACGCTTAACCATGTCAATCTTGAGCCATCGACCTGAGCTTTTGGCTTACTATCAGCGCCGTGGCTATCAGTTAAATGGTAATAAAATACCGTTCCCAAATGATGGTAATAATGGTGAGCCAAAACGTGAAGATTTAGAGTTATTAGAACTAGAAAAAAGGGTCAGTGCATAGCCCCTATCTTGATGGCCCCCAAAAATGCCCAAAGGTCATAAATAGACCAATACTCAACAAGATAAATGCCACAATGATTAAGCGCTTAAACCAATTAAAGGCGGGCAAGCGCGTGGCAGGGTCGTCAGACATAAGATAAGCAAACAAAAACAATAAACTCGCTGCCAACGTCATGATGCCAATACCAATCAGTAATATAAACAAATACACCTGCCACACAGTCATCTCTCAATAGTCATTATTACCTGCATCATAGCAGCATCAGGATTGTGCTGTCTGCATTGAGTGTCCAAAACTACCACTTGATATATCCCAAAGCGTTATCAAAACACGACGTGCCTATAAGCGTAGATAGACAAATATCGATAAATACAGTTGGGCGTTAAGTAATAATCATGTATCATTCAAGTAACATTTAAACAACATTGAGGTTACTGTGCCACATTTAATAAAATTGATGATGATTAGTCTTTTGACTCCATTATTTGTCGGCTGCTCTAATGCACCTTCTGACGATACGGTGGAGCAGTTAGTCATCGCGCAATACGAACAGGCCAATAGCATTATGAATGATGCAATGGCCAATGCAGGCAATGATGAAATGGCAAAAGCCATGAGCGGTATGATGGAGGGCATGATGCCCAAGCTTGAAAGCGTCGAGGACATCAATTGTGATGAGGCTGGCGGTGAAAATACCTATATGTGTACCGCTGATATCACCCAGACTATCGCAGGCAATAGCCGTACCAATAGAACCAGCTTTAAAGTCTATCAAGTCAATGATGAGTGGGTTTTAGGTAACTAATCAAGCCATACCAATGACTAAACCAATGACTAAAATTGACCACCATCTATACGATAGGGCGACGTCGATAAAACAATAGCCCAGGAATGGACAAGCCCAGTACCAATCCTGAGGTCACAAACAAGGCTTCGAATAAATACACCATCATTTGGCTAAATAACTCATCTGAATAGCCAAAATAGCCAATCTGCACCATGCTCACCATCGCTTTATAAGCGGCGATACCCGGCATCATACAAATGACACTGGGTGAAATTAAAGCTTTGGGTGGTAAGGTATATTTTTTAGAAAAATACACGCCCAAAAAGCTGGCGAGCATTGCCCCAAAAAAGCTCGCGATCACCAGATGAACATGCTGATAGACCAGCGCCGTTTTTAACCCAAAGCCCAACGCCGTCATCAGCAGACACGGCAAAATATAGCGTTTGGGCACGCTGAACATCAGCGTCCAGCCAAGGGTAATGATGCAAGACAGCACAACGGTCTCAATAAACCACATCTAAAACCCCCAGTGCTGTATGCGTAGTAACACCAGCGCCATCACGATGCCCACACAGGCGGACAAAGTGTGCATATAAGTAAAAACCGCACGTCCAATACCGATATTGACATAGCCCTTTAAGATGTCGGATAAGGAGTTGATCAGCGGAAAGCTTGGAATCAGCAGCAACACGCTAGAGGCCACCGCAATATCGGCATTATTGCCAATATCAAAATAATAAGTCGTCGCGCCAATTAAGGATGCAATAAAAGCCGTCACAATAACGGTGATAAAAGGGTTAAAGTGGTGCTTGGACAAATAGATACGAGTAAACATCGCTACCATACCCGCGATGAAGGTCACCGCCGTAATCGACCAGCTGCCACCATTCAAATAAGCAAACGCCGCACATGACGCACCAACAAATATACTGACTAGCCATGTCGGATATACCGTTTTATCCAACTCATCAAACGCAAGCGTTGTGCGGTCAATCAACTCATTGCGATCGACAGTGGCTTCGGTTTTATTGACGATTTGCTGGATTTGTACGAGTAAATTGACATTGATGCTCTGATTGATCGTATCTCGGGTGGTGGTGATACAGCGCTCATTACAGATAGTCGTCAGGGTAATGGCATTGAAGTTCAGCGAACATTCGACGCTACTCATTCCCAATGCAAATCCCAAACGCTTCGATAAGTCCACTACCACGGCAGACTCAGCGCCATACTGCATAAGGAGTAAGCCGCAGCGCACGCAGAGTCGAGTGATGCGCTGCTGCTTGACGTAGCTGATAGAAGTCATTGGAGGAATATGCATATTGGCTGCGATATCGATATGGATAGAGGTAAAGATAGCATAACTTGCGCTATTGATTTGCTACTATTATAAAGCGTAAACCACTGTCACAAGGAGAATAAAATGCATATCGTCATTCTAACTTTGACCTTTTCGTTACCTGGCTGTAGCTCATTAAAAGAAAAACGCCAACGTATGGGCGGCCTGCACGCACGTTTTGGCAATACGCCAAGCGTCGCGGTATGTGAGAGCGGCGCGCGCGATCGGCATGACGCCAGTGAGTGGACGTTTGTGATTGTCGGTCTATCCAAACGTGAGGTCGAGTCGCAATGTAGCCAGATTGAGGAAAAACTAGAACGTACGGTGGATGCACGGTTGATGAATGTTGAGAGGGAGTTTGTTTAGGTTAGGGCGTCTTTGTAGATATCCAACTCTGCCTTTCGCCTATACTTTGGTTAGTTCAGGAATAGAAAATAAGACCAAAGTAGAGTTGTCCAGACATGCAAACTACTCAATATAGACAAAGAAACAAACAATTGTTAAATTTAACTTGGATTTTAGGTCATCTCTATGTATATTAACAAAATATAATAAAAGATATTAACAAGGATGCAATATGCCATCTGTACAAATCGTCATTTTGGCCAAGTCAGTTAAACATGGAGAGCATTGTGTAGCTGGGAAATGTATAAGCACTAGACGTTGGTACCGTCCAGTGTCTAATCTAGCTGGAGCTGAGCTAAATCATAATCAGGTAATGTATAGAAACATACATGGGACTTATAGTGTTAGACCTCTTCAAAAGATACAAATGAGTTTTCTTCAACATGCCCCTTTGATACATCAGCCTGATAACTACCTAATTGATGGTATTATGTGGCAGCAGAAATATAAAATAAATTTAGATGAGCTTGATTGAACCGCCCCGGGATTGTCGGAGACTCAACATTCTGAGAGAATACGACAATGAAAACACGAAACTACACTCCTGAGATTAAAGAACGCGCCGTTCGCATGCTGATTGAAGCAGCAAATGACTATCCCTCTACCTGGTCAGCGATTCAAGCCATTGCCCCTAAGATTGGCTGCACGCCTGAAACTCTGCGGTCGTGGCATAAAAAACACATCGATCAAACTATTCCTGCATCGGTGCAAGCGCAAAGTGATAAAGAGCGCATCAAGGAGCTTGAACGCGAAAACAGAGAGCTCAAGCAAGCCAATGAGATTATACGTAAGGCTGCCGCTTTTTTCGCCCAGGCGGAGCTCGACCGCTGACTAAAATCATGATTCACTTCATCGACGATCATAAGAATAATTATGGGGTCGAGCTGATCTGTAGAGTATTACCGATTGCCCCGTCAACTTATTATCGTGCTCAAGACTTAAGCGACAACCCACACAAGCGTTCACTGCGCAGTCAGCATGACGACTATTATCTCAGCGAGATTAAACGTATTTGGCAGGACAGCAAATGCCGTTACGGTGCGCGTAAAGTATGGCAGCAGATGAAAGCTGACGGGTTAAAGGTTGCTCGGTGTACCGTAGAGCGATTAATGAAGCAGTATGGCCTACAAGGCGTCTGGCGTGGCAAAGGCAAGATTACCACCAACAGCCGTGACGACCAAAAGCGCGCTGATGACTTAGTCAATCGTAACTTTAGCGCTTATCGTCCTAACCAGCTGTGGGTGGCAGACTTTACCTATATCAAGACGATAAGCGGCTGGGTTTACACCGCTTTTATTATTGATGTGTTTGCTCGCGCTATTGTTGGCTGGAAAGTTTCTAATCGCATGAATACCGATATGGTAATGGCAGCGCTTAATCAAGCCATTGCAGACAGGAACAACCCCAAAGATGTGATTCATCACAGTGATCGCGGGGTTCAGTACTTATCCATTCGTTATACTGATAAGATGAAGGACTCTAGCATCATTGCCTCGGTCGGCACGACTGGTGATTCATACGATAACGCACTGGCTGAAACGGTTAACGGGCTTTATAAGTCTGAGGTGATT
>NZ_LNDJ01000064.1 GCF_001444505.1 Psychrobacter piscatorii
TGATAGATGTCGTACTGATAGATGTCGCACTGATGCTGCGTAACATGGCAAACCATTAGGATGAATTACCTAAGTTTGTTATGATAAAATTTTGCCATCAGGCTATTTTACCGTCAGCGCTTAATTTTTGATACCCGCATTGGTTAGCATAGAGGTTTGTTATAACGTTATGATAAGAAAAAATGCTCTGCTAAAAGCTGTTTTGCTAGCCATCACTGTCAGCTGGATACCGAGCAGTATTGCGGCGCCTATCACAACGACAGCGCTTGGGCACAATAGCCCAACTGAGTACATTAACGCACCTTACATGCCCTATGCCAATCCAGAAGCGCCATCAGGCGGTACGCTGTCGCTAGATACACGCGGTACGTTCAACAGTGCCAATAAGTGGATGACGACGGGTGTGGCGATGATCGGTACGGATTATCTATATGATACTTTGATGACGGGCTCATTAAATGAAGCGTTTACCATGTATCCACAGCTGGCAAGTAAGGTAACCTATGATCCAGACGATACGAGCTGGATTGTCTATCACATCAATCCTGCCGCCCGTTTTTGGGATGGGACGCCTGTGACCAGTCATGATGTCAAAGCGACTTTTGATGCAATATTAAATAAAGGTCCGATGTCTATTCGTAGCTATCTGGCTGATATCAAAGCCGTTCAAGTCATCGACGAGCAGCAAGTCAAATTTGTCTTTGCCTCTGCTGAAAACAAAGAAATCCTACTGACGGTTGGGCAGTTTCCTGTTTTTGCAAAATCCTCAATTGAGGCTGATTTTGAAAAGATCAGCCTGACACCCTTAATGGGTAGTGGGCCTTATAAGCTGGGACGCGTCGATGCGGGGCGTTCGGTGAGCTACATACGTGATCCCAATTACTGGGGTCGTGATTTGATGGTCAATCGTGGTCGCTACAATTTTGACATGATCAAGTTCGTTTATTATCAAAGCGATGAGATTGCCTTTGAAGGATTTAAATCTGGTCAGTACCGCTTTCGCCCCGAAAACAAAGCATCAAATTGGGTGAGTGGTTATGATTTTCCTGCAGTGAAAGCAGGTCTTATCAAAAAAGAGACCATAACCAGTCAAAACCCAGTGCCCATGCAGGCATTGGTGATGAATTTGCGCCGCCCAATCTTTCAGGACATTCGGGTGCGCCAAGCCCTAACGGCTGCTTATGATTTTGAATGGATGAATAAGACATTATTTCATGGACAGTACGAACGTTTGCAGAGCTTCTTTCACGGGTCGGAACTTGCGGCAACTGGTACACCGTCTAGTGAAGAGATGCAGGTGTTAACGCCTTTATTGTCTGAGCTTGAACCGATTCAGCGTAAAGCCGTCTTAGCAGAATGGCAGCTACCCACCAGTGATGGCAATGGCTTTAATCGACAAGGATTACTAAAAGCGCGGCAGTTATTGCTAGATGCTGGATTTTATTATGATGATATGAAGCTACATCAGCCGAATGGTCAGCCCGCCCAAATTGAGATTTTGATGACAGGCGAGACCATGGGCCGTGTCTTGTTGCCTTATATTCGTAATTTAAAACGCTTAGGGTTTGAGGCAACCTTGCGCCAAGTGGATGGGCCGCAATATTATGAGCGAACGCGCCGTTTTGATTATGATATGGTTGTCGATGTGTTTGCCCAAAGTCTATCGCCTGGTGCTGAGCAGGCTGCATTTTGGGGTAGTGCGGCGGCTGATGAGCCTGGCAATCACAATAGTGCTGGTATCAAAAATGCAGCCGTCGATGAGGTGGTTGCTAATCTTGGTAATGCCAAAAATCGTGACGAAATTGTACTCTATACGCAGGTGCTTGATCGGTTGTTGCGAGCGGGTCATTATGTCGTACCATTGTATGGTAAGTCTGGCACTAACGTTGCTTATTGGGACCAATACCGTCATACAGACACATTACCGACCAACGCCGTCGGCATCGATTACTGGTGGGTGGATAAAGAGGCAGAAGGACGCATCAACAAATATTTGAAGCAGTAAGCAGTACCTTTTGACAGGATTTGGTCTAGTAATAGCTGACTGCCAAACGCATAGGCTGTCACCACGCAGTAAAAGCGAGAAGTAAAATCAAAACGAAATAATTCAAAATAACGAGTAAAAAAATAACTACTGGTAAGGATTTGACATGAGTATCCGTATTCACCCCATTAAAGCGTTCAATGATAATTATATTTGGACCTTAATTAATGAAAATAATAAACAGGCGATCGTCATTGATCCAGGTCAAGCCCAGCCGGTTATCGATTATCTAGAGACGCATGGACTAGAGCTAACCTCGATTTGGACCACGCATCATCATCATGATCATATTGGTGGTGTCGCAGAATTGCAGGAGTCGTATCCGATGACCCATCTGGTTGCGCATAGTGAGCATGGGGTTGATGAGGATCAAACCATTAAAGATGGCAGCACGGTGAGTGCATGGGGCTGCTCTGCACAAGTCTGGGATGTATCAGGACACACCGCCAGCCACATGGCCTATATCTTAGATATCGATGGGCAAAAACATTGTTTCTGCGGTGATACGTTGTTTAGTGCAGGTTGTGGACGTGTTTTTACTGGTACGATCGAGCAGTTACATGATAGTTTTAAACGTCTAAATGAATTACCTGATGAGACACTACTGTATCCTGCGCACGAGTATACGGCTAGTAACCTACGCTTTGGATTGTCTATCGAGCCTGACAACGAGGCAATGCAACAAGCATTAGCGCAAGCTGAGGCACAGACGGCACAAGGTGCGCCGACACTGCCAGTGACGCTAGAGCATGAGCGTGCGATAAACGTGTTTTTGCGTACCCAAGAGCCAAGTGTGATTGCAGGGGTTAAATCAAAAGTAACTATCGACGATGATAACTCTTTGACGGTGTTTGCAGCGCTACGCGAGCTGAAAAATAATTTTTAATGCAAGTTTTTAATACATGGACATGTTTGTGTAGACCTTTAGCATGAAAGAATATACTGCTGTCGTCATCGCCCTCTCTCTTTATTTAGGAAGTCGCCATTATGGGTCGTTATATCTTAAAAAGACTCCTACTGATATTACCGACACTATTTTTGATATTGCTTGCCAACTTTGTAATTGTACAAGCGGCACCAGGCGGACCTGTTGAGCAGCAGCTTGCCCTTATTGAGCAGGGGGCAAAAGACAACGCGCTTGGTGGTAATATTGGCGCGGGCAGTGCAGGTGGCAATGACAGCACTTATCAAGGAACGCGCGGTCTCTCTGAGGAAATGGTCGCTGCTATTAATGCTCAGTATGGCTTTGACAAATCCGCTCCAGAGCGATTTTGGCTTATGTTAAAGAACTACGCTCAGCTAGATTTTGGTGAGTCGTTTTTTAAAGGACAGTCGGTGACCGATCTCATTATAGAAAAGCTACCAGTCTCGATATCGCTAGGTCTTTGGAGTACGCTACTCATTTATCTGATCGCCATTCCTTTAGGGGTGTATAAAGCGATGCATCATGGCTCAGGCATTGATAAATTCACTGCTATGCTGCTGGCTATTGGACATGCGATACCTGTGTTTGTCTTTGCAGTTATTTTATTGGTATTTTTCGCAGGTGGCACCTATTGGAATATTTTCCCGCTACAAGGGCTCACGTCCGAAAATTTTGACCAACTCAGCGCGCTTGGCAAAGTGAAAGATTACTTTTGGCATTTGGCACTACCGCTGCTAGCCAGTACCGTAGGTGGTTTTGCGGGCTTGACGTATCTGACCAAATTTAGCTTTTTAGAAGAGCTGGGTAAGCAGTATGTATTGACCGCTCGCGCAAAGGGACTGGGTGAGCGTCAGGTGTTGTATGGTCATGTATTTCGCAATGCTATGTTAATTATCATCGCAGGTATCCCAGCCGCTATCGTTGGTATCTTCTTTGCCGGTAACTTTTTGATTGAGATTATCTTTAAACTAGATGGGTTGGGGTTGTTAGGTTTTGAGGCCATTCAACAACGCGACTATCCAGTGATATTTGGCACGCTATTTATCTTCACCTTAGTGGGACTGCTATTACAGTTGATCAGTGATTTAAGCTATCACTTAATTGATCCCCGTATTGATTTTGAGGGTCGCTAATGTCAAATAATCAACCCTCATCAAAGATTAATATTGCTAATAGCGAACCAGATAAAGCGCCAATGCCTGAGCATAATCCTCAGGTAGCGCTACCGAAAAAGCAGCGCTTAAACCCCATTTGGCAAGCGCGTTTAAATCGCTTTCGCCAAAATCGTCTTGGGGTAATATCACTGTTTGTTTTTGCAGTGATATTTGTCATTTGCATGGCAGCTAACGTCATTGCCAATGACAAACCCTTATTCGTGCAATATCAAGGCGATTATTATTTTCCGGTATTAAAGGCCTATCCTGAAACGACATTTGGCGGCGTGTTCGAAACCGAAACCAATTATAAAGATCCTGCAGTGCAGTCGCTGATTGATGAGCAAGGGTTTTATATAATGCCGCCTATTCCGTTTGCTGATCAGACACCCAATGTCGAGCTTGGTCTACCTTATCCAGCGGCTCCAAATGCTCAGAATTGGCTTGGCACTGATGATATGGGTCGCGATGTGCTCGCAAGGATACTTTATGGTATGCGCGTCTCATTGTTGTTTGGTCTGGCGCTGACGCTCGCTGGTGCTCTCATCGGTATTATTGTCGGTGCAATACAAGGCTATTATGGCGGCTGGGTAGATCTGGCAGGGCAGCGCTTTATGGAAGTATGGGGCGGCATGCCTCAGCTATTTATGATTATTATTTTGGTCAGTCTGTTTAGTCCCAGCATTACTATGCTATTTGCCATGATGCTGTTATTTGGTTGGATGGGGCTGGTCGGTTTGGTAAGAGCAGAGTTTTTGCGTGCTCGTAATTTTGACTATGTGCGTGCCGCGCGTAATCTCGGTGTGTCTGATAGCCAAATCATGCTCAGGCATATTTTACCCAATGCGTTAGCCTCAAGCTTGTCGCAGCTACCGTTTATCTTAACGGCCAATATCATTGCGTTGACCGCGCTGGACTTTTTGGGTTATGGGTTGCCGCCTGGCTCGCCGTCTTTAGGTGAGCTGATGGTACAAGGAAAAAATAACCTTGATGCCCCTTGGCTGGCTTTATCAGGGTTTTTTAGTTTGACCTTTATTTTGTCATTGCTCATCTTCGTCGGCGAAGCACTGCGTGATGCGTTTGATCCGAGGCGCTCTTGATATGACTGATAATAGTATTGATAGTATAAGTATGGCTACCGAGCAATACAACGCGCCAAATGAAAGTCTTAATCACGCGCAAAATAAGCTCATGCTGGCAGTAGATAGCCTAAGTATCACGACTGCTACAGGTATCCAGCTGGTCGATGCGTTGTCTTATGAGTTAAGACAAGGGCAAACTCTGGCTATCGTTGGTGAGTCAGGATCTGGCAAATCGATTGCCAGTCTTGCATTACTAGGTCTGCTACCAGAGAATTTGACGATTAAGGGTGAGGTTCAGCTGGCAAGCACAGCAGGCATGTCTCAACTACCGATAGCGAATGACAAATCGCGTAATGCCGCATTAAGTGCTATTCGTGGGCAGCGGATCGGTATGGTATTTCAAGAGCCGATGACAGCGCTGAATCCGCTACATACCGTTGCAAAACAAATCGCTGAATCACTGCGTTTAAGCGGCGTACCCAAAAAGCAATGGCGAGACACCAGCATTGCCTTGCTAAATGATGTCAATATCACGGATCCCGCTGACAAGTTGAATCGTTATCCACATGAGTTGTCAGGTGGTCAGCGTCAGCGAGTAATGATTGCGATGGCATTGGCTCAGCAGCCTGATATCTTGATCGCTGATGAGCCAACCACCGCACTTGATGTGACATTACAGCATGAGATTTTGGCACTACTAGATGATCTTAAATACCAGCATAATATGGCGATGATATTAATCAGCCATGATCTCAATCTGGTCAGGCGTTATAGCGACGAGGTTATCGTTATGCGGCAAGGTCAAACGATTGAGCAGGGTCAAACGTCGGCGGTATTTGATCAGCCTAAAGCCGATTATACTCGCACGCTCATTCAGCAAGACTTCGGTCAAGCGCTACAGCCAGTAGCAGATCATGCAGATGGACCATCAACTGTATTAAAAGTGAGCAATCTCAACGTACAATTCCCAATCGAAAAAAGTCTATTTGGGAGTACAAAACGTTGGTTTGATGCGGTCAAAGCTGTTGATATGACCTTGCAAAAAGGACAGGCATTAGGGATCGTCGGTGAGTCTGGATCTGGCAAAACCACCATTGCACTGGCGCTGAGTCAGCTGCTTGGCAATCAAGCGCGAGTGCATGGACAAATAGTGGTGAATGGGCAAGATATCTCAGCACTGTCCAAAAAAGCGCTACGTAACTTTCGCTCGCAGATTCAAATGGTGTTTCAAGACCCTTTTGCCAGTATCAACCCTCGTATGACGGTCATGCAAATTGTGGAAGAAGGACTGTTGGTACAAGGCGTGGATAAAGACGCGCGTCAGCAGGCGGTGACGGAGAGTTTGGCTACCGTCCATTTGCCTTTAGCATTCGCGCAGCGTTATCCGCATGAGCTGTCTGGCGGTCAACGTCAACGCGTGGCATTGGCGCGCGCACTCATCATGAAACCGAGCCTACTTATATTGGACGAGCCTACCTCTGCGCTTGACAGTACCACGCAGGTAACGGTGGTCAGTTTATTGCGTGAAATTCAACAAAAGCTGCAAATAAGTTATGTCTTTATCAGTCATGATCTCAAAGTAGTACGCGCACTATGTCAGCATATTATGGTACTAAAACAAGGGGCATGCGTGGAGTCTGGGCTCACAGAAGATATCTTTAGCCAGCCACAGCATCCGTATGCCAAGCAGTTATTAAAGGCGAGCAGTACACAATAATAGCGACATACCAAAAAAGGCAGTGGTACAATCATGCTAGACAGTGGTTTGCTTTATTCAAACATCCTTGCTGTACATATACTTATCTACTCTGCTATTGGCAAACGTCGTTTAGCCTTTATCAACTAGCTCAAACTATTGTTATCGCGGTTAAAATCATCATTAAAAAGGATTTTTGTACCCATGAAAAAACAAAACAGTATTACTAAATTAGTAAAGAATAACAGCTTGCAGTATGCTGGTTATTTGGCAGTGGCTAAGACACGCGCTAAAGTGCTAAAAGCAGTCTCTTACGTGATACCTATCAGAAGACCGATGTTGTTTGTCGGTGAGGCTGCCTGTAATGAGCTATGCGACATGCTCATCAACGAAGGCAATACCAATGTCTTTATCGTCACTGATGCCGTGCTAAACAAACTCGGTATCCCTGCAAAAGTCACTGATTATCTAGATGCAAAAAATATCAGCTATCATGTCTATGATGGCATTACACCAGACCCTACTTTTAACGTAGTCGAAGAAGGACTGCGCCAATCTATAGCAGCAAATTGCGACGCTATTATCGCCATCGGCGGCGGCTCAGTGATCGATGCTGCCAAAATGATCGCTATGTCTCAAGGCAATAAATGCAAGCCTCAGCAACTGATCGGGATCCTTAAAGCAAGAAAGCCGTCGGCGCCATTATATTGCGTGCCTACAACAGCGGGTACTGGCTCAGAGGCAACCCTTGGTGCAGTGATATCTGATGATAAAACACACCAAAAAGCATTGTCTATTGATCCAAGAATGGTGCCACTCGCCGCAGCGATTGACCCCATTATCATGAAAGGTATGCCAGCACACATCACCGCTGATACGGGTATTGATGTATTGACCCATGCATTAGAAGCATGGATGAGTGCCAATGCCAGCGTGGAGACGGACTACTATGCAGCCTCTGCCGTCAAATCTGTCATGCATTATCTACCATTAGCTTACAAAGATGGTGGCAATCTAAAAGCAAGAGAAGAGATGGGAATTGCCGCCCATTATGGTGGTATCGCCTTTAACAAAGCGGGCTTGGGTTATGTGCATGCCATTGCTCACCAATTAGGTGCCTACTATAGCATTCCTCATGGTCGTGCTAATGCGATCGTGTTGCCTTATGTGCTTGATGTTAATCGTAAAGCAAGCAAGCAGAGACTGGCCGCACTGGCAAAAAGAACGGGTATGGTAGCAGACGGCCAAGCTGGTCATGGTGATAAAGAAATAGCAGATCATCTCATCGTACAAGTCAGAGCGCTTATCGCAAATTTAAATATTGATCCGACCGTTAGCGGTATGCAGGCCAGTGATTTTGATGATATTGCAAAAGCAGCAGCAAAAGAAGTCAGCGATACTTATGCCGTACCAACCTATCTCTCAGCAGCTGAAATTAAGGAAATCTTAACGAAAATTAAGCAAGTAAGTGATGAGAGTGCTGATAAAGACACTCAGAAAGCATCATAGCATTGTACTTGTACTGATAGACTTATGATAGACAAAAAAAGCCTATGACTCTTTTGAGGATAGGTTTTTTTAACGCGTTTAAAACAATATAAGATATTGAAATGAAATAGTTTATCTCTATATGTTAACCATCCTAAAGCCTGTATCATGATCAAATCATCTTGTAATTTATCTTGTGCTACGACTTAATTAATAAAAAATAACTTAATAAATTGTAAATATATAACAATACAGGAATGTTTTATTGATACATAAGCGTTACGATAGTTAAATGATATTATGTTTGAGAGATTTTTATGAATCGCATATTATCGTCTACAATGATTGGCCTGGTTATCGTAACAATCATTACAAGACTCTGGCGTATACGAAAAACCAGTCGTAATTGAGATTGTTCCTGCTAGCACGTTTTATCCTGCGGAAGCGTATCATCAGGATTATTATAAAAAGAACCCAATACGTTATAAGGCTTATACATTTAATTCTGGACGCTATCAGTTTATCGAAAGCGTATACGGCAAAGCTATGAGCTTGATTTTAGTCAGTTCAAGCCAATTGTAGATAGTGCACAGCCAGTTACCTCCAGTCAAGCGCCAAACAGTAAAGCAACTGCAGGATTCAACCCAGATACCTTTATCAAACGATCGCAGGATGAGCTAAAAAAATCGCTCACTGATATTCAATATAAAGTCACTCAAAAAGACGGTACCGAGCGCGCTTTTAATAATGAGTATTGGGATAATAAAGCGCCTGGATTGTATGTAGACGTCGTATCTGGTGAGCCATTATTTTCTTCTCGTGATAAATATAAGTCTGGCACGGGTTGGCCGAGCTTTACGCGTCCCTTAAACACGAACATGGTGGTAGAAAAAGCAGGTCGCGGTATCTTTGGGACGCGTACTGAGATTCGTAGTCGTTACGCGGACTCGCACGTGGGTCATGTATTCGATGATGGTCCAGCACCAACAGGCAAGCGCTATTGCATGAACTCAGCAGCGCTCCGCTTTATTCCGCTTGCAGATATGGAAGCTGCTGGTTACGGTCAATGGATCGATGAAGTCAGACCAATTAGTTAGACTTGATTTGCTAAAACTTGAAATCTTACTTTGTATAGCTAAAACAAAAAGGACGCATTAGCGTCCTTTTTTTGTCTTACTTTCAAGCGTTTAGAGTAGATTTACAAGTGTTTAAAACGCCGGTTGGCGCTTAGGGACGGCACCCAAAAACTCATTACGAGCTTGATTGTTGTGTTGATACTCACCAAGCATCGCAGTACTACGCGTGGTTGAGTGCTGTTTGCTGACACCGCGCATCATCATACACATGTGCGAGGCATCCATGACTACCGCCACGCCGCGACAGCCAGTAACATCCATGATGGCTTGTGCAATCTGTTCACTCAGGTTTTCTTGTATTTGCAGACGACGGGCAAACATATCGACAATGCGGGCAAACTTCGACAGCCCCAGTACTTGACCATCAGGCAGGTAGCCAATATGAGCCACACCATGGAACGGTAGCATATGATGCTCGCACAGTGAATAAAACTCAATGTTCTGTACCAGTACTAGCTCACGATTGGCTGATGGAAAGACAGCATCATTGACCACCTCTTCAATACTTTGATGATAGCCTTTGGTTAAGTGAGCAAAAGCCTTTGCCGCACGTACAGGCGTGTCTAATAAACCAGGACGATTCAAGTCTTCGCCAGTTGAACCAATCAGTTGGCGATAGGATTCGGTACTGTCTTTATAATCTGGGGTTATTATTGGGGTGTTACTCATAAGTTTGGCAGCCATCCAAAATGTGGGTGTAGCTTAACGTTGAATCCTATCATGTCAGGATTCTTATAAAATTGTGCAAGCTGGGAAGGGCTGTGATTATACTCGAAATCTGCTGAACTTCATACTGCTGTGGTGAGTAGTTCAGAGTTTAGTCATTATAGGGCTGTTATAGATACAATTAGAACGGTGACCATGATGATATTTCATTAGTATTATTGCGATACTAATGATAGTAACCAAGTACAGTTTACGACTGTTTACTTAAATGAATTCGTGTATAATGAGTCATCTTTTGATTTGCATCATTTCATGACGCGTCACTTTCTAATTACTCTAAATAAACCTATATTCTAAATCATCTCGATTGATTCAAAAGGAAATCTTATGCTATTGCAAGGACAACGATTTGTCGTAACTGGCATCGCAAGTAAACTCTCTATCGCTTGGGCTATTGCAGAAGCGCTACACCGCGAAGGCGCCTCACTGATCCTGACTTATCCTAATGATAAAATCAAAAAGCGTGTGGACATGGCTGCCGAACAGTTCGAAGCGGATTTGGTGCTAGAGTGTGATGTCGCCTCTGATGAGTCGATTGCTGCTTGTTTTGAGCAAGTGACCGCGCATTGGGGCGATGGTATCAACGGTGTGGTACACGCCATTGGTTTTGCGCCAATGGATCAGCTCGATGGTGACTTTGTGAGTGCTACTACGCGTGAAGGCAGCCACATAGCACATGATATCTCTAGCTACAGCTTTGTGGCATTGGCAAAAGCAGCTCGTGAGTTGCTTGCAATGCGTCATGGTTCTATGCTGACATTAACTTATGAAGGCAGTATCTCAGTATTGCCAAACTACAATGTCATGGGTATGGCAAAAGCCAGTCTTGAAGCCAGCGTGCGCTACTTAGCGACTTCTATGGGCGGCGAAGGTATCCGTGTCAATGCGATCTCAGCAGGTCCAATTCGCACGCTCGCTGCTAGTGGCATTAAATCATTCCGCAAAATGCTCGATATCAGCGAAAAAATCGCACCACTACAACGTAATGTCAATCAGATGGAAGTAGGTAACGCAGCACTATTCCTATTATCTCCGTGGGCATCTGGTATCACGGGTGAGATCATGTTTGTTGATGCAGGTTTTAATACCGTCGCTATTAGTGAGCAGTTGATGATGCTGGATGAGCCAGCGCAATAATCATTTAAGTATTTTTTGCGTTGATGGTCATTACCAATGATTCACTCAGCTATTGAAATTGAAAAGGCAGCCAATTGGCTGCCTTTTCTCGTTATACTATGAGTCTTTTTGGCAGTAGACCTTTAGGTGACAAATATGATAACCAAGTTACCAAAGTGGATATTGTGGGGTGGGGCAGTATTGGCATTTAGCGCCGGCTGCGTGAATACAACCGCATTGATGGGATTTGCCAATTTATCAGTCTCGCATGTCACCGGTAATGTCAGCTTGTTTGCAGCAGCTATCGCTTATTCAGACGCCCACAGTATTTTGTATATCGGAGCGCTTTTACTGTCTTTTTTGGCAGGAGCGATATTGAGTGGTTTTGTCATTGGGCAGACATCCTTAACACTAGGCCGTCGTTACGGGCGTGCGCTATATTTTGAAGCAGCATTACTAATAGCTGCCTACTGGTTATATCAGCAGCATGACTATCTCGGACAATTGGCAGCAGCGATGGCCTGCGGATTACAAAACGCGATGGTAGCTACTTATAGTGGAGCAGTTATTCGCACAACTCATTTGACAGGACTGACATCCGATATGGGTGCAGCAATCGGTAACTGGCTTGCGGGTCGCTCCATTAGTAAGCCGACATTGGGCTTTCAAGCCATTATTTGGTATTGCTTCTGCAGTGGCAGTACAGTAGGGGCTTTTTTGTTTGCCAAAGTTGGCTATGATGCGTTGCTTGTACCCATCGCAATCGTTCTATCCGCAGCATTTATATATAACTATGTCTCAAGTACCTTACCAGAAAAGCGACAACCAAAACTATAAAAGCGCTCATCATCATGACAAGCGCTTCTTATTTTTGCTGTTAATACTAGATAACTGGCTTTATCTGCCGTTCTGCCATCTTTTATTTTGCGCCTTCTTCTTGATGATCTTCATGCTCATGCATACCTTGCATCATATCTAGCGCTGAGTCGTCAGTACGCTGTTGATCTTCTTTGGCCAGACCATCTTGATTAATGTCTTTTGGCGCCATTTTTGTGGTTGCATCGGTTTTATTTGCATCTGTCATAGTGTCATTCCTCTTGTTTTTATTGATGATTATCTATCTAACCCTAAGATTATGTGGTATCGGTTTTTACTTGTATAGCCCCAAATGATGAATGTTTGAATGCTTTATGTAATTTTTATCAACCAAGGCTTCCATTCAAAGCAGTGAGAACAAAGTAGTGAGATAGCTACTATTGAAAAATCTCACAAAGTCGAGAGGTGATTATCATTAATGAATCAAACAGACATCCTAAAAAAACAAAATTAATCAAAATGTATTCATATATAAGTTATTCTGATATGATATTTTCGCGCGTAATGTTCGCTATATGAATATCATGATGTCTTATAATAAGTGTGTGTTGCAATAACTTTGACTTCATACTCACTTTGGATGCGATAAGGATAATTTATGTCAGAGAAAAAGCTGGATAGCCATATTCCTGATGATGGTAACGAGTATTTATTTACGGATACATTCCCAAAGGGAACGGGAAAAGGATTGATCGTGGTCGCCATTGCGGCAATCATTAGTTTTATTATTTACAGTGTATTGCCATTTGAGGTCAGTGCTAACAAAGGGCTAGCAATGCTGTTTTTTATCGGCGTGCTATGGCTCACTGAGGCGATACACGTCACAATCACTGCGATCTTGGTGGTTGTGGTTGGGACATTAATTGGCATTCCTGATTTTAATGCTGAAGTCGGTCTGCAAAGCTTTGCCAGTCCCATTATTTATCTCTTCTTTGGTGGTTTTGCCTTGGCGGCCGCGTTACATGTGCAAAAATTGGATAGAAAGATAGCGCTAAAAATCTTGTCCTTATCAGGTGGTAAGCTAAGTACCGCTGTACTATTGATTTTTGGCGTGACTGCGTTTTTGTCAATGTGGATCTCAAATACGGCGACAACGGCAATGATGCTACCGCTTGCCCTCGGTATTTTGACGCAAGTCGATAGTAAAGAAGATCGCGGTACATTTGTGTTTGTACTGCTCGGTATTGCGTATTCAGCAAGTCTCGGTGGTTTGGGTACGATTGTCGGCTCGCCACCAAATGCGATCGCCGCAAAAGCGTTGGATATTGCGTTTGTTGATTGGATGAAATTTGGTATTCCAATGATGCTGATACTATTGCCAGTATTGTTGGGCGCGATGTACCTATTTCTAAAGCCTAATCTAAACCGCACGATGACTCTACAGCAAGATGACACTATTCATTGGACCAAGCCGCGCGTGCTGACGATTATTGTCTTTATTGTGACAGCGGTGAGCTGGATACTCTCTAAGCAAATTGGTGCTGCAGTTGGTATTGAAGATACGGATGCTGTTGTTGCATTGCTGGCAGCAGTGGCGGTCGTGAGTCTGGGGCTGGTGTCTTGGAAACAAGTATCAGACAACACGGATTGGGGTGTATTGATGCTGTTTGGTGGCGGTATTGCGCTATCAAATATTCTAAAAGTATCAGGTGCGTCATTAGTACTGGGTGAGACGGTTGCTAATGGCATACAAACCGCACCACTATTGGTTGTGATGCTTGCAATCTCAGCCTTCATTATTTTCTTAACAGAGTTTGCATCAAACACGGCATCAGCTGCGCTCTTAGTCCCTGTATTTGTGGCAATTGCCGAGCATATGGGTATACCGAGCGAAGTCTTAGTACTTATTATTGGTATCGGTGCGTCCTGTGCCTTTATGCTACCAGTTGCCACGCCGCCAAACGCTATCGTATTTGGTACCGGTTTGATCAAGCAAACAGAGATGGTACGTACAGGTGTCATCCTTAATATTATCTCTACTGTTATCGTTGGCTGTTGGGCGTATTTCTTCCTACTATAAGTCTAACGAACCATTAGCATTACCATGATAAATAAAACCTGATGTCTCAATATTAATGAGGCATCAGGTTTTTATTTTTTATACTCTCTTAATTTATTACATCGCAATTTATGGAGATAATAGACATTATGACGACATTCAATAATAAAAATTGCATTATAATCGCTGCTATTTCAGATATTCATAGTAATGTCTTCGCGCTTGACGCTGTGCTTGCTGATATCAAAAAGCGCGATGTCAATCAAATCGTCAATCTTGGTGATATTTTATATGGGCCGATAGCGCCTAAGGCGACCTATGAATTACTAATGGCCCATCGAGATAATATTGTTACCATTCGGGGTAATCAAGATAGGCAGATTTATGAGGCGCTGAATTTATCAACCATGGGAGAAGTCGCTTATAACCCAACGATGGATTTTATTGTCAGTGATCTTTCCAAAGACGCGATTGAATGGATGCGCGCTTTACCGTTTGATTGTCATTTAAGTGAGGATGTTTATCTTTGTCATGGGACGCCAACTGATGACATGGTATATTTGCTTGAAGATATCGCAACAGGCGCACCGACAGTACGTAGCGACTCGAACATTTTATCATTATTAAATGGTATGGCCAGCCCTGTCATTATCTGTGGACATACGCATATTCCGCGCACGGTGACGCTGTCATCAGGGCAAATGGTTATTAATAGTGGCAGTGTGGGTTATCCCGCCTACGAAGATGATTTGCCCATTCTTCATAAGATGCAAACGTATTCGCCTCATGCCAGCTATGCGCTTATAACCTGTATAGAAACGGCGCGAGGTAAACGCTGGCAGACTGAGCATATTAAGGTCGCTTATGATCATGAAGCAGCAGCAGAACTGGCGCTCAAAAATGGACGTAGAGACTGGGCATTTGCTTTAAAAACAGGGCGGGTATTGTAATAAGACGCGCTCGATATTATGCTCGATCAAAACTAGCTACAATGAAAAACTGATAAGGACTGCGTTACATGTTAACTTTATATATGGCTCAACTTGGTGGCCGTCCCAAAGGTCGCCTGATTGAACAGCATGACATCTTTTTTGGTGTGGCCAATCACGTCAGCGAGCTGGTAGAGGATATCAATCAGCATTGGCCAGAAGTCAAAAACAAATGGCACATTGATTCGTATCGAGCGATTACTAAAGTTGATGGCTATGCGATCGAACTGGTTAAATCAGGTGATCAGGTAAGCAAAGATGCTAACTTAAAGCTGTTTTTTATAAATTTGGGCGGCTATCAGCAGGGAAGTTTTGAAGAGTTTCATTATAAGCTTCTGATCGTTGCCGCCAGTCAAGCCGAGGCCATTAAGCAAGCCAAACAAAGCGAGTTTTATAAACAGTTCACTTTTAAAGATGACGTATCGCCGTTCGACGCCGCTTCACATATTGATGATAAGTTTGAGGTCGATATAGATGATATCTATAACGTGAATGATCTGCTCTCAAATGCTCAGCTGTTGATTGAGCCTATCGTTGATGCAGGCGGTGTCGATATCAAAGAAGATAAAGAATACGTGGGTTATCTGAGTATTAAAAATCTAAGGAAATTATCCTAATATGTCACTAGATATGTATTATAAAAGTGGTCTAATCCGCAAAGCGCGCTGTCAGATATCTGATGATATGCTGCCCATCCTTTATCAGATTCACGATAACGCAAAATTTCCAAGATTAACGTGGTTAATTAACAATATTTATGAAAACCCGCAGATTCGTCCTGACGTAGCGAAAGAGTTAGCTAATGAGATGTTAGGGTTTGAAAAATTGATACTGTCACTACATCTTCCTTTTCCTAGACTGGCACTGCAAAAAATGCATACCTTTTTTGTGGGAGCTGCGACTCACCAACAGGTTATTTATACTGTTAGTTATTAGTTTTCTCATTTAGACCATTTCTATGCCTTTAATGATGTGAAATTTAATATTTATGGTCTAAGTGTGTCTTGATTTAATACTGATTATTAGATAGAGGCGTTATCGTCCTCATAGCCATAGAAAAAACTTCAGCTTTGCAACTAAGCATCATACAAGCATCATACAAGCATCATACAAGCATCATAACTACCTTGAATCACCCTGCATTTGCCTCCATAATCTAACCACTTATACATAATAAATAGCCTAAGCAAATATGTCTGATACTTTTGAAAATACCAGTCTAAAAACATCTACCGTAGATGAAACTAACAGTGCAAAGCGACCAGCGGAATTACTGAGTGATTTACCAGTACTTGCAAAAGACAATTACTATTTAAGCCGTCTCGAACGAGAGCTGACGCGCGCTGCGGTGTCCAAAAACAAAAAATCTAACCATGATTCTGAGCAAAAAAACAATCACGACGAGGTCCTTACCAAGAAGCGTGCCCAATACGACAAGATAAAAACGCGCTCTCAAGAAGCAGTGCAGGCACGTATTGATAGCATCCCAAGTGACTTACCTGCCAAATTAAATCTTGACCTGCCTGTTAGTCAACGCGCAGAAGATCTGGTACAAGCGATCATTGATAATCAGGTCATTATCGTGGCGGGTGAGACAGGTTCGGGTAAAACAACGCAGCTACCTAAGCTTGCCATGCTGGCAGGGCGCGGTATTACCGGACAGATAGGGCATACGCAACCAAGGCGATTGGCGGCTCGCAGCGTCGCAAACCGTATTGCTGAAGAGCTGGGTGAGCCTTTGGGTAATACGGTTAGTTTTAAGATTCGCTTTAATGAGCAAGGCTCAGCGCAATCTGTAGTCAAGCTGATGACTGATGGTATTTTGCTTGCTGAGCTTGGTCACGATCGTTTTTTGAGTAAATACGATACGATTATTATCGATGAGGCGCATGAGCGTAGTTTGAACATCGATTTTATTATGGGTTATCTCAAAAAAATGCTACCCAAGCGCCCAGATTTAAAAGTCATTATCACTTCAGCGACCCTCGATACCACGCGCTTTAGTGAGTACTTTAGTCATTATGATGCCAAGCTAAAACGGCAAGTTCCTGCACCTATCTTTAATGTTGAAGGGCGTAGTTTTCCAGTAGAAGTTCGTTATCGTCCGCTGACCGATGAGCCAGTAAACAGCTCAGAAGATGACAGCTATGATGATTTTGAAGAGAACCTGCCGCGTGCGGTGGTTGCTGCTGTCGAGGAATGTTTTAGCGACGCGCAAAATAAAGGTCATGCTGATCAGGCTGATATCTTGATATTTGCCGCGACTGAAGCAGAAATTCGTGAAATGCAAGAAGTGCTTGAGCGCCATGGTCCACGTCATACCGAGGTGCTACCGCTGTTTGCACGGCAAACGTATGAAGAGCAACAGCGTATCTTTCAGCCATCAGGTCGAGGTCGACGTATTGTCATTGCGACCAACGTTGCAGAGACGGCATTGACGGTGCCGGGTATTCGCTATGTGATTGACTTAGGATTTGCGCGGATTTCGCGTTACTCGTATCGCTCACGTGTACAGCGCTTACCGATTGAGGCGATTTCACAAGCAGCTGCCAACCAACGTAAAGGTCGTTGTGGCCGTGTCGCTCCAGGGGTCTGTATTCGTTTATATTCTGAGGAAGACTTTAGCGGTCGCCCTGAATTTACTGAGCCTGAGATTCTACGTACCAACTTAGCGTCTGTGATATTACAGATGGCAAACCTGCGCTTGGGCAGTGTCGATGACTTTGATTTTATCGAGCCACCTGATAGTAGGTTAGTCACAGATGGTCATAAATTGCTTGATGAGCTAGGAGCCATTACGTCCAAAAAGGACAGTACTCAAGATAAACGAAACCCATCAAAACGGCAAAAAGGGCTTGAGCACCTGCGCTTGACCGCAACTGGTCAGAAAATGGCACGTATGCCAATCGATCCAAGGCTGGCACGTATGCTGGTGGCTGGTTCTGACTTTGATTGTATTCGTGAAATGCTGATTGTAGTGGCTGCGCTTGCGGTACAAGATCCACGTGAGCGCCCTGCCAACAAGCGTACGCAAGCGGATCAAAAGCATGCGGTCTTCCGTCAAGATGATTCAGATTTCTTGTTTTATTTGAGTCTATGGAAGGCACTGTTTGAAAAAGACGAAGACGGCAATAAACTGTCTGGTAATCAGCGTAAGCAGTTTGCGAAAAAGAACTATCTGAGCTTCCCGCGTGTTCGTGAATGGCATCAAACGCATCGTCAATTGCTACAAATGGTGACAGATCTTAAGCTGATAGATACCAGTGATGCACAAGCATCCGAAAAAAATGTCGCTAAGAATGACCCGACTGCAATCGAAGACGAAGCGTTAAAAGCGGTCAAATACGCCAATTTGCACCGAGCGTTATTAACAGGATTATTGTCCATCATTGCGCATAAGACTGAAAGCCGCGGTGAGTATTTGGCGGCGCGTCAGCAAAAAGCTAAGATATTCCCAGCGAGTACGGTATTTAAACAAATACCGCCTTGGGTGATGGCGTTTGAGATGGTTGAAACCTCGCAAGTCTTTATGCGTACCGTTGCCAAAATTGAACCCGAGTGGATTATTTCAGCGGCAGGCGACCTGCTCAAATATCATTATTTTGAACCGCATTGGTCCAAGAAAACTGGGCGGGTCAAAGCTTACGCACAGATTAGCTTGTTTGGCTTGATCATCATTAGCAAGCAGCTGACCAATTATGAGCAAGTAAACTTGGTCGAGTCGCGAGAGATTTTCATTCGTGATGGGTTAGTGACTGGTAACTTCGGTCGTAATGCGCCATTTTTACAGCACAATATGGACAAGATTGCCCATGTTGAGCGCATCGAAGATAAGCTACGTCGCCGTGATCTATTGGTTGATGAAGAAACGCTATATCAGTTCTATGACAAAAAGATTCCTGAACACGTCGCCAGCCGCAAAACGTTTGAAGACTGGCGCGCAGAGGTAGAGAAAAACGATGCTAAGTATCTGTTTTTTACCGATGAGGATGTACTCACTAGTCAAGCACCGACCACGGGCGACTTTCCAGAAGTATGGAAGCTGGGCGATTTAAAGCTGCCGCTGCGTTATGTCTTTGATCCAGCAAGTGATGATGATGGCGTGACCATACGCGTCCCGCTTGCCGCGTTGCCACAGCTTGATGCGATTGAGCTACTATGGGGTGTACCTGGTTGGCGCTACGAGCTGGTGTTGCAGTTGCTCAAATCATTGCCAAAAGATATCCGTCGTCAGATCGTCCCGATACCTGATACCGCAGATAATTTGTTTGATGAGTTGCAGCAGCAAGGTGGACAAGGGCTGTTAAAACAGCTGTGCCAAGCGCTCAATCGCCGCGGTATTATGTCGGTGACGCCGGAGAGCTTTAGCCCTTCTACGATTGACCGTTATTTGCAGCCACAAATTTGTGTGGTCGATGACAAAAACCGCATTATCGAAAAAGGTCGTGATCTGCAAACGCTACAGATTCGTCATGCCTCCGAGACTAGCCAAGCCGTGAATGAGCAACAAGGCGCGCATACTGAGTTCCCTGAGCATTTTGCCTTTAGCAAAAACCATCATAGCGCAGGCGTGGTCATGAAGCAGTTTGCGGCGCTCGTGGCTGATGAAGCAGGCGAAGCGGTATCGATCCATCAGTACACCGATGTCAATGCCGCACTACAAGCGCATCGTATCGGCGTATTAACCTTAATTAAAGGGAAGCTTGGCGCAAAGAAAAAACAGCTCACCAGTCAAGTGGATAAAATATTCAAACTGGCATTTGCACCGCTTGGTGATATGGAAAAGCTAAAAACAATCGTCATTGATGCTACATTGGATGCTACGCTTGAAGAGCATTATGTGTTATTTGATCATACCGAGAGCCTGCCTGAGAGCGCTGACGATATCGCAGTTGGATTGAGCGAGGAGTTACCGTTTACGCCTGAGGAGTATGCACAGACGCTAGAAGTTGTGTTAAATAACTTCTTATTGACCGGTCAAAGCGTCATAAAAACGCTGAAAAATGTTTATACGCGCTGGCAGCGTATTCGCCAGAGTCTGTTGATGTTAGACCGCGAGATATTTGGGGAATCTATCGATGATATCGAAGATCAATTAGAAGATTTGTATTTGGCTGATTTTGTTTACCGCATGGATTATAGCCATTGGCAGCAGTATCCACGTTATCTTGAGGCACTAGAGATTCGCTTAGAGCGTCTTGAGCATAATTTGGATGCCGACCTTGATGGTGTCTACGCGCTTGACTTGCATATGGAGCGGTTAGCAGGGCGTGCGGACAAAGAAGCCATTAGCGAATATCGCTGGATGGTGGAGGAGTATCGTATCCAGCTATTTGCTCAGCCGATGAAAACTCGTGTGGCAGTTTCGCCCAAGCGTCTTAGTAAAATGTGGGATAAGGTGGGCTAGAACTAAAAGTTTCTTTGAATGTTAAGGCCGGATCAGCAATTGCTACTCCGGCCTTTTATTTAAGTAGGTTTTAATGACTCATCTTTTCTGTGAGCACGCCCATACTATAAAGCATGAACGCAATCACTGTCAGTGCTACGATAAATGGTGTCAGTATCCAAATCACCACGTTAATCAGAATTGACGGCAGCAATCCATTAAATAGATCGAGATCTGGGGTAAAAAAATCTATCATCACATCCACTGCACGCTTGGCAATGGGGAAGAGTAGAGTGCTGAGGGCCAGCATATATATATATTTGCTAAAGCCTGGGTCACTCATGACGACCATAAAATAGAACACTGAAAAAAAAGTGATACCTAGCGCCCAGCATTTGAGAGTGTAGCTTAAACGAATCATGTCATTTCCTCCCCAAGCTTTTCGATAAACATACGTAAAAAAAACTACGCTATATATCCAATATTTTGAATATATATTATATGTTATAATACGAATATATTGGTGAGTCAACTGTTTTTTATTCGAATAACAAATCTCTTTTAGCTAAAAAATAAGAAAGTATAGAGATACCTTGAGTAGATATTTGCCTTAAAATCTATTTATAGTCAATCCTCTATAAAATAAAATAGTGACAGCGTTAACCTCACTTGAAGTATCACATATACATCTGCGCTTGGTTGCCTTGTATCTCTTTTAAACTGAATCAACTATATCAGTGGATATCTCGATACTCAGATGAGCTCTTGTATCCACAAGAGGATAGCGCTAGAAAGGGTTAGAAGAATAGTTAATCAATAATCTGTAGTAATAGATAAATGATCAATTCATTGAATCGTTCTGTAAGTACGCTATAGGGATAGTTTTGCTCTAAAGGCGTCACCCACCTCACGTTGATAAGTGCTTGAAGTTGACCAAGGTAAGCGAGGTAGGCCTGACATTGAGTCTGTTATGCCAAAATCGATAAGTCCTAGAGTTACCATCACAACGATAATAAAATCCTGCCGCTATAGGTATCAATGGTGAGACAGTTATTACATCAGCTCACTGCTCGGACTGACTCCAAACAGCCGCTTGTATTCTCGGCTAAATTGACTGGGGCTTTCATAGCCAACTTGCATGGCTATTTGCGATATTTGTGCTCCTTGCCCATGTATTTTAATCAATCGTTTTGCTTCCATCAATCTTAAGCTTTTTTGATACTGTAGTGGACTCAACTGGGTGATTTCTTTGAAGTGCTGGTGAAACCCTGAGACACTCATGCCGCATCTACTGGCTAGACCCTCTATCATGATAGGCTCATTTAAATGCAACTTGATCCAGTCAGTGGCTTGGGAAATACGGTGTGTATGGCTACCATCAACGACCAACTGTCTAAGCTTGTTACCTTGTTCCGCTGAGAGTAGTCGATAATATATTTCTTGTTGAATCAGTGACGCCAAAAATTCAATATCGTTTGGATAATCAAGCAAGCGTATCAATCGATCAAATGCCGCCATTATCGCCTCATCTAACGGCCACTTTATGCCTAAATGACCATTTGCTGTGGGTGTTTTAGAGGGTATTTGTGCCAATATCTCTCTAATCATGGCGAGATTTAATTTCATGGATAAGACGATGACAGGACTCTCTGCTGAGGCATGTTTTATATGCATGCTCAGCGGAATATTGACAGGACAAAACATCAAGTGGCTATCATTGAATCTTTGGCAGTCTGCTCCTAAATAAATCTCACGCTCACCTTGCAAGACAATACAAATGCTTGGCTCTTGGATATAGCTAACAGCTTTGCTTGGTTTATCGGCACAGTAAAAAAATAGCCCTGCGACAGCAGATTCGAGGGTTTGATTCCTAGGCAGTATATTAAGAAGTCGGTCTATGGTTTCTTGATTCATGAGGATAGCTTGTTTTTTAAGACTGACTGATAGTATAAAAATTTATAGAATTAGGCAAGAGTTATAGAGGTCTGTTCTAACGGATAACTGCCAGCGATTCTATAATAGTCTTATCACAACAGCGTAAGTACGACCTCTAATAATATAGATAAGGAAGCATAAACTATGAAAATATTTTATAAAACTCGTGCGACAGCCACTGGTGGACGTTCTGGTCATACTGGATTAGATGATGGTTCATTGGGGTTTGATTTGGTGTCTTTTCAAGAACAAGATAAAGAAGGTGTGAATCCAGAGCAGCTTTTTGCTATGGGTTATGCCGCTTGTTTTGATAGCGCTTTGAGCATGGTTGCGCAGCAAATGAAACTGCCTGTCACCGCTTCTAAAACTTCTGCGCAAGTTGGCATCGGTATGAAAGCAGATGGTAGCTACAACTTGGATATAGAATTGCATGTCGAAGTATCAGGTATTGATGAAGCGCAAGCACAACAGTTGATCGAAGCCACACATCAGGTGTGCCCATATTCTAATGCCACTCGTGGCAATGTAGATGCCCGCTTAGAAGTTACCGTTATCTAAAGGCTTTTAGCTTTGCTTTTACTGGTAGCAAGCGAATCATTAACTCAATATGATAGCTTACACAAAACTGCCCCGATTTTTATAAATCAGGGCGGTTTTATGCTATCTAGTAGAATAGATTAATAGCGCGAACTTTTTGTCATTAGCCGAGCTAGTGATAGAGCATCATAAGTAATATCCTCACTAAGGCGTGTCCCTAGTTCAAGCATTTATCACTAAATAAGCTAAAAATGGCTCAATCTTTGACAAATAGTATCAAATAGCTGGTCAATGTCTCGATATTGTCTGTACTATTATCCTTATTTGTCTGTGATTTATCTTATTTTTATCACCATTTTTAAAATAGGGACACGCCCTAGGCTGGCACTTTTTTATTTAACGTAAACACCAAGACTGCGCCTAAAATAACTGCACTGGCAATGATAAATGGTAACGTTAGCTGCTCAGATAAAAATATCACGCCTAGTACAGCCGCAATCACAGGCACACACAGCTGAACGATCGCCGCTTGTGTGGTTTTTAACAATGGCATCGCCGTATACCAAATACTGTAACCCAGCCCTGATGCGATCGCTCCTGACGCACAGGCGAGCAATATCCCTTCGCTGGTAATGCTTTCTAAGCTGATGTTTTTTAAACCTATTTCATCCAAATACATTAGGCCCACCAGTAACAATATCGGAACGGCCACCAAACTCCGCACAAAGTTAAACCCTGTCGCTCGTAGCGGTGAGATGCATGATTTACCGCGTATGCTGTATACTCCCCAAGCCGCACCGCTCAGTGCCATCAATGCTGCAGCGTTGGGTGATGGAACGGCCGCTGATGGCAACATCAAATACACAAATCCTGCTACTGCGACGATAAATGCCAACCATTGTAGTGCACTGAGCTGTTCTTTTTTGTAGATACCCCAGCCAATCATCGTAATCTGAACGGCCGAAGACAAAATTAAAGCACCTGTACCAGTATCAAGCTCTACATAGGCAATCGAAAAACATAACGCGTAAACGACCAGGCTGACACTACTAAGCCAACTGCCTTTGTCATTTAAGATAGCATCAATAGAAGGCTTGTCAGAGGCGAGTACTTGACGCTGTAGTTTGTAGGCGTGAATCGTCATAATAAACACTAAGCAAACAGCCGCACTGAGCAGACGAATGACCGTAAAACTCCAAGCATCTATATAGTCTCCTGCCAACGCCATTCGGCAAAATAAGGAGTTTGCGGCAAACGCTATTAACGCAATAATAGTATAAACAGTGGCTTTCAAAAATAATTCCTACAATGAATAAGGGAGCATAAAACAGGCAAACATAGGATTTCAGTTTTGGGTGTGGATGTATTACTGTCATGATGGCTTATTTTTCAGCAAAAACAATTGCCGTCTCACAAGACAGAATATTTTGTCGTACTTGTGACAAAAAGTCTTTCTTAAATGAGAATAACGATAGTTGTATTGACGATAAGGTCTGAAAATAGGGATGATGTGCTTCGCATCAAACGAACTATTAGAACATCATTCATTAAACACAATAAATCAGATAAATAAATTGGAAATGAGAATATGGATTGGGCAAGTATTTTTATTCATGACACAACTTGGTCGTTTGCCGTTGAAATCTTAATACGTGTCACCGTCATGTTTGTATTAATTATCACGTTCTTGCGCTTCACTGGCAAGCGCGGCGTTCGTCAGCTTTCTATCTTTGAGCTGACCATTATCCTATCACTTGGCTCTATCGCGGGTGACCCTATGTTTACTGAGGATTTGCCGATTATTCAAGCCGTACTAATCATGGGTTCAGTCATTGTTCTTTACCGAATCTGTACGTGGGTTATGATGGAATGGCAGCCTTTTGAAGACTTATTGGAAGGCAAGTCACTTTATATCGTAGAAGATAGCATGCTGGTACTAGATAAAATTAAGAAAGGCAAAATGTCTCACGATGAGTTTTTTGCTGAAATGCGTCAACAGGGCGTTGAGCATTTGGGTCAAGTGCGCATCGGTTTGCTTGAGACAGACGGCAACTTTAGTATTTTATTGCATTCCTCTGAAAATACAGTTTACGGCATGCCGCTGTTTCCTAAGCAATATCGACCGGTCGAGCAAGTAGAAGCAGGGGTTTATTATGCTTGTATGTATTGCGGTTATGTTGATGAAATCTCTGAGCCCAATCAGTGTTGCCCGCGCTGCAAGGATAATTGCAATAACTGGGCTAAAGCGTTAAACAATCGTATAGTCAAATAGCATACCTATTAGGCTGCCTTAGCTCAGTTGATAAGCTAAGGCAGCCAAGTGCCTTTTTTCAAATTATTAGATAAAAACCTTTCATTTGCTGACAGTTTGTCTGACTGGCTTTATATAACGCACGGCTCTCATCATTTATGTCACTTTATACCAGTCAAGTTTGCGAGTCATCACCATCACGCAGGCAAGTATCACAAAGCAGAATATCGCACCCAGTAATAGATTGAGATCTTCTGTACTTAAAATACCGAAAAAGGCAGCGTATAGTCCAGCAAGTGTTGCGGTAAAGATTACTGCCCGTTTGAAACCGCCAAATACATAGTAGCTATACCAGCCAATAAGCCCGACACAAGCACTGGCCGCTACGATATAGGCTTGCCAAAATGCGATTTGTTCTGCAAGTGGCAGTAATAAAACATAAAAGACAAATAGTGCGCAGCCGACGAGCAAATACTGAATAGGGTGGATACGACTTGATTTGAGCACTTCAAATAAAAAGAAAGTACCAAACGATACCAACATTAATAGCAAAGCGTACTTCATGGCTCGTTCAGTCTGTAGGTAAACATCATTTGGGCTTGCAAAACTAACGCCAAAGCTGTTTAGCAGAACACTCTGATTACTACCAGCTACCGCCGCACTGTCTGCCATCATCCCTCTCGATGAGTCAAACGAATCAGGGTTGTACGACTGGCTATCGGAATTGAGCGTGGGTTTATTGATGATGGTGTAGTGATGGTTAGGCGTGCTGATACATTGGGAGAGAGATTGATTGTTGGCGACGGTCAGATACTGATTTTGCCAGCTGGCATCAAACCCTTCATCGGTAATATTCTTAGTGTTTGGTAGCGCCTTACCGATGAAGTTTGGTGTCTGCCAATCACTGTGCATAGACAGAGTAAAGTTCTGCCCAGTAGGCACCGTCGTTAAATTGCTAATGCCAGATAAAAGCAAATCGATCGTAATCTTGAGCGCTTGATTGTCTTTGGGGTTAGATGGTTGATGATCTACCTCTGATTTATCTGGATTTTTATCCATTGCGCTAGTGGCAACAAGGGTCTCTTTATTCTGCTGGCTCGTAGGATCTATTAATTGAGCCAATACGTCTTCAGGAATATCGACTTCAACATAGGTCAAGTTCTCTATCATTGGTATCTGAGGATAGCTCGCTTCAATCGATTTTTGATTGATTTTGACGGTAGGTAGGGTAGCGACACCGCGTAAATCAGACACAGGAATGATCAGTTTTGCCTGATTCCAGTGAGTAATGGTTTTGGCTAACTGCGCTTTGTCTGCATTAGGGGATATTGTTATTGAATCTGCATCATTACTCATTGCAGTTACGGTACTGTCTATATTTTTTAAAGTGTCTACAAACGTATAACTTTGAGCGAATGTCAACTGACCATCATAGCTAGTGGCACTATAGATACCGCGCTTATAAGTGTCTGTGCTCACTTTTAGGCTTTGTGCAGCCTGCGTCTGAGTGGCAAATACCGTCTCAATTTTCGAGTATGGTGACTCGCATTTGCTCTTTGTATTTGGTGTGTCTGATGCATCTGGCTGACAGGCTGGGGTGACTGTCGTAGGTATGGCAATAAATGGTGTGATGATTTGTTGTGGATTGACATGCTGCTGTGTAATCTCTTTTATCACCGATTCTGCGTAGTATTGCCTCTCATATATGATATTACTAACCATACTAAGTCCGATCAAAAAAATAACACAAAGCCCTACAATGATGGATAACTTAGTCAATAATGTTTTTTGCATATTGTCGCCTCCTACGTATCTTTAATCCACAGCTGCCGAGATAGCAGGCTGTGGCCTTAAAGAACATCATAGAGAGGGCATAAAGAGAAAATGTGCAGGAACTATGAAAAGAGTGTGAAAGGGTGAAAGTTGATATTCTCGGATAATTATTTTTCGATTATTAATGTGTTTAATGCTTTTTGGTGTCGCCAACCACTTTATCCATAATAGCGAATAACAAGCCGGACACCACAAAGGTCATGTGAATAACAACTTTCCACATGAGTTTGTCAGCATCAAGCTCACTCATGCCACTGGAGATATCCATAAAGGATTTCAGAAGATCAATCGCCGAGATAGCGACGATCGCTCCGATGACTTTGAGCTTTAGACCAGAAAAGTCCACTTTGCCCATCCAGCTGGGACGATCATCATGAGTGCCAGTGTCGATTTTTGAGACAAAAATCTCGTAGCCACTGAATATAATGATGAGCAATAAGCTGGCAACCAGCGAGATATCAACCAATACCAGTATGTCTACAATCACACTGGCCTCAGAAGCTATGAGAATATCAGCAAACATATACCATAGCTTTTGGACAAACTTAATAAATAATAAAATAATACCTAACACCAACCCTAGATAAAAAGGCGCCAGTATCCAGCGGCTATTAAATATGGTTTTTTCTAAGTAAAGCTCAAACTTCTTTAGCATGGGTATCTCTTCAGTTTCAAATACAAAAAAGTTTTAAAGATATAAATATAGGTAAGTTTAGCTCTGGTCAGGCGATATGTTGTCTATATTAGCGAGCTGCGTTACTACTTGCCAGACACGTTCTCTTCTATCGCCACTAATACGCTGAAACGGTTTTCGGTGCTTGCTTAATTGATTGGCAAAATAGGCGCTTATCTCATCACGTTGGTGCGGACTGTCTCGCAGGTCATCAGCCACCCAGGGTATATCAACCTCAGTCAATAGTATCAAATCATAATGATGCGCCAATGCTGCTTGCTCAAGAGCGGCAGGGCAGTCACCATAATACCAATGAGAGTAGACCATTAGCTCAAACAGACTGGTATCACAAAACAAATAGCGGTTTTCATTAGACATTTGGGTGACTTGTTTGGCCAGTTTGTTCTCTAACGCTATCTGACCTTGTGCGATAGGTAGTAGGTCATCCCATGTACAAGTCAGCTGCTCATCATCCCACTTCGCTTGCAAGTAAGTACGCATATATTCTGACACCCACAGATTATTGAAATGCGCTGCCAAATCACGGCATAGGGTTGTTTTCCCCGTACTTTCTGCGCCCAAAACCGCGACAGTAATGACAGATTCAGGCGTATGCTGCTCGAGGTTGTATACGGTAGCGTCGTTGCCATTCATAATATGCCCAGATTGCGATGAGAGTGAAGACTACATATTGTAGCGCAGTAAAAGTAAAGCCTTTATAAAAGTATAGTGGTACCGATATCGCATCAGCAATGATCCATAGTATCCAATGCTCAATTTTGCGACTTGCCATAAGCCACATTGCCATCAGGAACAAGGCTGTAGTGAGCATGTCGGTATAGTCCACCCAAGTGAATAAATGTACACCAAGAACGGCACCATCAAAGCTAAAGCCGTTATTAATCACCGGACGGAAATAGTATATCAGCGCCACAAAAGACATGGTTGCTATTGCCAAAGCAGACAAGATAGGTACATCGCCTGCATGCAAATGCTCAATACGGACGTTGTTTGACTCATGAGTCTCTATAGGCTGATTCTTTTTGTTCTTTGACCAGTTAATCCAACCATATAAACTCATCACCGTATAGTAAGCATTGATGAACATATCGCCAAACAGCTGCCATTTCCATAGTAAATATACAAATATCGCCGTGCTGATTAAGCCAATTGGAAAGACTAAGATATTGGTTCTGCTGGCAAGCAAGACACTTGCCACACCAAAAAACACGGCAATCAACTCTAAGACGATAAATGTCGTGGAGTAATCCGCATATTGACCAAATAACCAGTTGAGAAGTTCTGCCATTAGTATTCCTAAAGATGAGCGTGTATCGATGGGTTTGGGTGGTTACACAGAGCAAAATGGCGCTAATTATAACGTAGCTATCAAAGAATGACGTGAGTCTTTGCTTATTTATCGCCAGAAACAGATTATTTGTAACAAAGCATTAGAAAAAATTTAATATTCAGGCATAATAAACACACTGATTTTAAGTTTACAGTTATTCACTGAATTTGAATGGCTATTATTTTCCACTTTTATGCTTATTCCAAGCACCACAGTAGTAGACAAGGAAGCGTATCATGACGACTTGTATCACAGGCACTGGTCTTTATATCCCACCTTACAGCATTAGTAACGAAGAGTTAGTAGAATCATTTAACCAGTATGTTGAAAATTATAATGCAAAGCATGCTGAAGAGATAGCTGCAGAGACAATGACGGCACTTGAGCCTTCTTCAGCTGCTTTCATCGAAAAAGTATCTGGTATCAAATCACGTTATGTGATGGAAAAAGACGGTATTTTAGACCCTGAAATCATGGCACCAGTCATTGCCTATCGTAACTTAGGTGAAGAGCTGTCTGTGATGGCAGAAATGGGCGCGGCTGCGTTAAAAGACGCATTGGCTGATGCTGGACTTGAGGCCAACGATCTAGATGGTATCATCCTTGCTTGCTCAAACTTCCAGCGTACGTATCCTGCGGTTGCCATCGAAATTCAGAATGCCATTGGTATGGTTGGCGGCTTCGCTTATGATATGAACGTCGCCTGTAGTGCTGCAACGTTTGGTTTATCGCAAGCACATGGTTCTATTGTTTCTGGTCTTGCCAAACGTGTGGCTGTGGTCAATGTCGAGATTACCTCCGCGCATCTAAACTGGCGCAATCGTGACAGCCACTTTATTTTTGGTGATGTAGCAACGGCGACTATTGTTGAAGAATTAGACACGCCAAAGGGTTATGAGATTCTAAACGCTAAGCTATTTACTCAGTTTTCGACCAACATCAAAAACGAATATGGCTTTATGGATCGCTCAGAGTATCTAGCCGCGCAAACGGAGATGTATCCAGATATCAAAGCCCCAGTTACTGATAAACTGTTTTTGCAAAATGGTCGCAAAGTATTCCGTGAAGTTTGTCCAAAGGTGTCTGAGGTTATCACTGAACACCTACAAGAAAATGATATACCGACCTCTGATGTTAAGATGATGTGGCTACACCAAGCCAATGCCAATATGCTAGATTTGATTTTACGCACTGTCATCGGTAAAGATGCTGACAAATCAATCGCACCAAGCGTCATTGCTGAATTTGCTAATACCAGCTCAGCCAGCCCTATGATTGTATTCCATCGCTATAAAGATGAGCTAGCGTCAGGTGATCTAGGTGTTATTTGCTCATTTGGTGCCGGTTACTCTATTGGCTCAGTATTGGTTCGTAAAGTCTAACGTCTCAATACGCACCTTTTATCGATAAAAATAGCTAAGAGTCTTCTTAGCTATTTTTTTGTCTACTAATCTTGGTATCAGAACCAAGTATCTTTATTTAAGAATAAGTAGAGATATTTGAGAGTATAGTGACAAGATTGCTGCGAATATTGAGAAGAATGCTTAGAGGTTTTAATTTACCCCAAAAAATTTGCTATAATCACGAGCTTATTCCTCTTATCCAATTAAAAGTCCTTTTATGAAAGAATCCTTACGCCTGCGTTTAGACCAGATGGTAGACCGTTATGAAGAGGTCACCGCCTTGTTATCAGATCCTAGTGTCATCAGTGATAATAATAAATTTCGCGAATTGTCTGTCGAGCATAGCGACTTGATGGACATCACGACCTTATGGCAGAACTATCTGAATGCAGAAACGGATCAGGCCGACGCTGAGGCGATGCTAGCTGACGCGACAGATCCTGACATGAAAGAGATGATGCTCGACGAAATTGAGACAGCCCGTGATACCATTGTAGAGATGGAAGAAGCGCTTAATGTCATGATGCTACCAAAAGATCCTAACGATAAGGTGCCAGCATTCTTGGAGATTCGTGCTGGGACGGGCGGTGATGAAGCAGCGATTTTCTCTGGTGATTTGTTCCGTATGTATCAAAAATACGCGCAAACCCAGGGCTGGACTGTTGAAGTTCTATCCGCAAACGAAGGTGAACACGGCGGTTATAAAGAAATCATCACTCGCGTATCGGGTAATAGCGTCTATGGACGTTTAAAGTTTGAATCTGGCGCTCACCGTGTACAGCGTGTCCCTGAGACCGAAAGTCAAGGTCGCGTGCATACGTCAGCTTGTACGGTTGCGGTCATGCCAGAAGTTGAAATTGATGATACGGTAGACATCAATCCTGCAGATATTAAGATGGATACTTTTCGCTCAAGCGGCGCGGGTGGTCAGCACGTCAACACCACTGATTCAGCCGTACGTTTGACGCATATTCCCACGGGTACTGTGGTAGAGTGTCAGCAAGAGCGTAGTCAGCACAAAAACCGTGCACATGCGATGAAAATGCTGGTCTCTAAAATCCAGCAAGCCAAAGTACAAGCGCAGGTCGATGTAGCGGACTCTATACGCCGTGATTTGGTCGGTAGTGGCGACCGCTCAGAGCGTATTCGTACCTATAATTTTCCACAAGGCCGTATGACCGATCATCGTATCAACCTTACCTTATACAAGCTTGATTCTATCATGGAAGGTGACTTGGATGAGATTCTTGATGCACTGTTACGTGAGCATCAGGCTGACTTGATGGCTAGCATCGGCGGCGAGATGTAAGCCATAGCGGTGAACTATGCGAGTGAGGTTAAGAAGGGGTATAGCGATTAGCGTTGCTATATTCCCAAATTGGGAATATAATTGGATGCTATATACTAAGTCATATGAGAGTTATTGCCAAAAGCAGTTTACGTAAATTCTGGGAACAGCCTAACAATGATGATGCAAAAGGTCAGCTAGAAGCTTGGCATGATTTTGCACTAAAAGCCAGTTGGCAATCACCGCAAGATATCAAAAACGATTTTAAGAATGCGAGTATTTGCGCTAATAATAGAGTCGTTTTTAATATTGCAGGCAATAAATACCGATTGGTGGTTGAGATGCAGTATCAGGCTGGTATTGCTTGGGTCAAGTTCATCGGTACTCATAGTGAATACGATAAAATTGATGTGGAGGTTGTCAATGAATATTAAACCAATTCGTAATGATCAAGATCTAGCACATGCATTTGCTCAGCTACAAGCTGTGTTTCAAGCTGATGAGGGTACATCTGAGGCTGATGAGCGCGAAGTGCTAGTAACCTTAATTGAAGCTTACGAAAACAAATATTATCCTATCGAACATGCCGAAGCTGTCGATGCTATTATTTTTCAGATGGAAAATCTAAATTTAAGTAGAAAGGATTTGACACCTTATTTGGGATCGGCAAGTAAAGTATCTGAAGTATTAAATCGTAAACGCCGATTGAGTTTGCCAATGATAAGAAAACTACATGAAGGGCTGCACATTCCTTATGAAAGTCTTATTCACTAGGTCTCCTCTATTTGAGATACTATTGTTTTGAGTATCAAATATTAACTAAAGATAGTTTACGGCTATCGTATTATGAGAGTTTTATGTCAAGAAATAACCAAGACCAAACCCAAGCGCCAGAAGACACCAATGAACTGATCGCGCAACTTCAAGCCAAGCTAGATGATATCACTGCCTCAGATAAACAGCCGTACCCAAACACCTTTAAACGCACCCATTATGCAAAAGATTTGCAAACGGCTTTTGATGGTGTGTCAAAACAAGAAATTGAAGAAAAAGCGGCGAATGGTGACAAAACACAGGTCAATGTGGCGGGCCGTGTCATGTTAAACCGTGGCTCATTCATCGTTATCCAAGACATGACAGGTCGCATCCAATTATATGTGGCACGTAAAGAGCTTGATGAGGAGACGCGTGCAAGCATCAAATCTTTGGATTTGGGTGATATTGTTGGTGTGTCAGGCTATATTGGTCGCTCAGGTAAAGGCGATTTATATGTGCATATTGAAGAGATTACGCTGTTGACTAAGACCCTACGTCCGATGCCAAATAAGTTCCATGGCCTAGCAGATGTAGAAGCGCGCTATCGCAACCGTCATCTTGATTTGATGACCAATGAGACGACTCGCGATACCTTTATGGTTCGTAGCCAAATCATCAGCGGTATTCGTCAGTTTATGTTGAATGAGCGTTTTATGGAAGTTGAAACGCCAATGATGCATCCCATTCCAGGTGGCGCGGTGGCTCGTCCATTTGAGACACATCATAATGCTTTGGATATGCCATTATACTTGCGTATCGCGCCTGAGCTTTATCTCAAGCGTTTGGTCGTTGGTGGGTTTGAGCGAGTATTTGAGATTAACCGTAGCTTCCGTAACGAAGGGGTCTCAACTCGACACAACCCTGAATTTACCATGATTGAGTTTTATCAAGCCTATGCTGATTATCATGATTTGATGGACTTGACTGAGCGTATGTTTAATCAGCTAGCGATAGATGTCTTGGGTACAACAGAGATTACCTATCAAGAAGAAGCCATCAGCCTAAAAGCGCCATTTGCTCGTCTATCCATGTCTGACGCCATTGCAAAATATGCCAAAGACTTTGATATGTCACGTATCGACGATCGTGACTATCTG
Organism: Psychrobacter piscatorii; assembly: GCF_001444505.1. GTDB lineage: Bacteria > Pseudomonadota > Gammaproteobacteria > Pseudomonadales > Moraxellaceae > Psychrobacter > Psychrobacter piscatorii_B. The sequence goes on from NZ_LNDJ01000064.1 coordinate 33,802, forward strand.
GCACAATACGCCTCAGTGACCCTTAAACAGCAGGTCAAAGATGTGTTCGGTGTGGGCAAGATCAAGACCATCATCTTCGAAGAAACGGCTGAGCACCAATTACGTCAACCAACGTTTATTACTGAATATCCAGCTGAAACGTCACCATTGGCACGTCGTAATGATGACAATCCTGAGATTACTGATCGTTTTGAGTTGTTTATTGGTGGTCGCGAGTTGGCGAATGGTTTTAGCGAGCTCAATGATCCAGCGGATCAAGCTGAGCGCTTCCGTGGTCAGGTTGCCGAAAAAGATGCAGGCGATGATGAAGCCATGCACTTTGATGAAGAATATATCGAAGCATTGTCTTACGGTCTGCCGCCAACCGCTGGTGAAGGTATTGGTATTGATCGCCTTGTGATGCTATTTACTGACTCTGCCAGTATCCGTGATGTGATTTTATTCCCACACATGCGCCGCAAAAATGATTAATGAGTCGTTAACCAAAGTCGCTTATTAAGCGCGGCTGAGTCATAATCAAATCAGCAAGAAGCCAGACGAATGCGCTGGCTTTTTGCTATAATGAATACCGAAAAATCGTATTAAAAATAAGAATATTAATTACTTGGCACAATGGATAGCTATGTCGCAGCAATATCAAGTTTTAGCTCGCAAATACCGACCCAAAAACTTTCATGAGTTGATTGGGCAGACGCATGTCTCGCAAGCGCTGATTAATGCGATTGATTATAATCGCTTGCATCATGCGTATCTGTTTACTGGTACCCGCGGTGTGGGTAAGACGACGATTGCGCGTATTTTATCTAAATGCTTGAACTGTGATACGGGTATTACTAGCACGCCGTGCGGTGTTTGTGATAATTGTGTGGCGATTGATCAAGGACGCTTTATTGATCTTATCGAGATTGATGCCGCCTCTCGTACCAAGGTCGAGGACACGCGCGAGCTGCTTGACAACGTTCCTTATGCGCCAAGCCAAGGCCGTTACAAGGTCTATCTTATTGATGAAGTGCATATGCTGTCGACCCACAGCTTTAATGCGCTTCTCAAAACGTTAGAAGAGCCACCTGAGCATGTAAAGTTTTTGCTAGCGACCACTGACCCACAAAAATTACCGATTACGATTATTTCGCGCTGCTTGCAGTTCGTATTGCGTCCATTACCACAAACATTACTTAGCGAGCATCTAGCAAATATTTTAACCCAAGAGCAGGTTGGGTATACTCAGCCTGCCATTTGGCAATTAGCAAGTGCTGCCAAAGGCTCTGTGCGCGATGCCCTGTCACTGACAGATCAGGCCATTGCTTTTGGCCAGGGCGCGCTTGATGATGCGACCGTCAATGCGATGCTTGGTCTTATCGACGCCGCTGACTTAGTACGCTTGATTACAGATATTTATAATCACGACAAGTCTGCCGTCGCGGCTCATATTGAGCAAATGCGTGCGCAAATGGTTGACGCAACGAGTATGTTTGATGGACTTGCTGAGCTACTCCATCAATTGGCATTGACCCAACTGTTGCCTGAGGTCGCTCTCAATGTCAATGAGACGCAGGCAAAAGACATTTATACGCTTGCCCAGCATATCAGTCCTGATGTGCTACAACTATACTATGAGATTGTTGTGCAGGCACGTGAAGGTGTCAAACTTGCTAGTACGCCGATGCAAGCGCTTGAGATGTGCATTTTGCGATTACTGGCGTTTCGTCCATTACCAGTCGATGAAGTATTGAGTAACACTTATGATAGTGAGGTTCCTTCTACAGAAGCGACAACTATAGAGCCGACTACTTCGATGCCGCCTTCAAGTGCTATTACGCATGAAGCGTCAGCGCCATTACAGCCTTACGATATTGACTATCAAGTGCAAAGTCATAATGAGTTACAAAGCCCCATTTATGATGACAGCTTCAGCATAGATGACTCTATTGGACAAAATGATAGCGTAGCACACTCAGCTACTAGCTCTGAGCCAATTGTTGAGCCTGAGCCAA
>NZ_LNDJ01000065.1 GCF_001444505.1 Psychrobacter piscatorii
TCGAATGTTCAACACGCCCTAGGCATTTTTGCTAATTTGCCTTCGTTTATACTTGCTCCACATTTGAGCACACTCGTTATATTTTGCCTGTTACCTTTCACTTTATACATCGCCTCCACTGCTATGAGTGGTAGGCGAATATGTCAAAAAATGCTACCATCCCTCGATAAATTTTCGCTCAAACAATTCATTTACTTTTGACAGATGTCGAGGATGTACAAATGCGTTCATTGATTGCGATGTATCAGCGTATCGGGCTGGTGCCGCTCATTATTATTGGTTTGGTATTAGGGGTGCTGATCGGTTGGCTAGCACCAAGTATCGGTAACGCCATAGGGCTACTTGGTACATTGTTTGTTGGTGCACTAAAAGCCGTGGCGCCTATACTGGTGTTCATTTTGGTCATGGCGGCGATTAGCCAACATCGCAGTGGTAACGAGGTCTACGTAAAACCGGTGTTGATCATGTATATGTTTGGCACTTTTTTGGCTGCCTTGACTGCCGTTGGTGCCAGCTTTTTATTCCCCACTGATCTGGTATTGGTCAACGCCGATATCGCGCAAGTACCACCTGCCGACTTAAAAGAAGTGTTGACGAATTTGTTGATGAATTTGGTTGCCAATCCGGTCAATGCCATCGCTGAGGCCAATTATATCGGTATCTTGGCATGGGCCATCATCATTGGTTTTGCGCTACGCCAAGCCAGCGACACAGCCCGCAATGTCGTTGGTGACTTTGCCGATGCCATCTCGCAAGTGGTCAAGTGGATTATTGCCCTAGCGCCTTTTGGTATTTTGGGTCTGGTTGCCAGTACGGTCGCTGAGACAGGCTTTGCCTCGCTAGCAGGCTATGCCCGTATTTTGATGGTACTGATCAGCTGTATGCTGTTTATCGCTTTGGTCGCAAACCCTATTATCGTGCTTGTTAAGACGGGCAAAAACCCTTATCCACTTGTGTTCAGATGTCTACGCGAATCAGGAATTACAGCCTTCTTTACGCGCAGTTCAGCCGCCAACATTCCTGTGAATATGAACCTAGCGCGTAAGCTTGGATTGCACGAAGATACTTACTCAGTGACCATCCCGCTAGGAGCAACTATCAACATGGCGGGTGCGGCGATTACTATTAACGTATTGACCCTTGCTGCCGCTCACACCTTGGGCATTGAGGTGTCTTTTGCTTCAGCGCTTCTATTGAGTTTGGTGGCGACAATTAGCGCTTGCGGTGCCTCTGGTGTTGCTGGTGGTTCGTTGCTGCTGATTCCATTAGCAGCGAGCTTATTTAGCATACCGAACGACATCGCCATGCAAGTGGTTGCCATTGGTTTTATCATCGGTGTGATTCAGGATTCAGCAGAGACCGCACTGAACTCTTCAACGGACGTGCTATTTACCGCAGCAGCTGATCCTACTTATTCACGTTAATTTTTAGCAAAGCATTTTCTGTCGATAAAAAAAGGCCTAATAAAGGCCTTTTTTTATGCGGTATTTTTAGGTCTTAACTACTTTATACTGTCGATCTCAACCTCTATGATAGGCGTTTGGCGCTCAGACTGACGTTTGAATTGACGTAGCTGCTCAACCTCATCTAACAGCTCAAGTATCAACCCAATGGCAGGCACGCTGGCATCAAAATCACGGCTGAGTCGTGAGGCACGGCGCACGGTTGTCAGCTGATAGCCAGTGAATTGCTCACGTTCTGGCACATCGTATTCAATAATACTTTCTTCAATCAATTCGATGACCCATTGGCGCTCTTGGCCACAAGCAGAGACAAGCTCATCTAAGCTCATAATAATATCGGTAAATTCAGGCGAGTGGTTCATAGCTATTATCCTCGTTTTCTCTTTATTTCATCCTTGGTGCATTCATCTCTATGGCTAACTATAATGATGAAAGTCGACCATCAAGCGCATGGATTAACGGTTGATAGTGGTGCCGGCAAAGGCTTGCTTGAGCTGCTCATAAGCCTGTCTTGCCGCATCGCTACTGACATCAGGGTTAATGATATTTAAGGTCAAGTATAAATCGCCCGCTTGCTTGGCAGGGATACCTTTGCCCTTTAGACGCAGATTGCTACCAGACTTACTGTTTTTGGGAATAGTCACACCAAGCGTGCCAGCTGGCGTGCTGACATTAATTTTTTCACCCAATGCGGCTTCCCATGGTGCGATATTGACAGTCTGGTAAACGTCTGCACCTTCTATACGGATATTGTCATCATGGCGGATTTTTACTTTTAAGAACAAATCACCATTTTTGCCATTACTACTGCCAGCAGCACCTTGCCCGCTCAAGCGAATTTGCTTGCCATCGGTAATGCCTTTTGGAATTTTAATTTTGAGCGTTTTGTTGTCGTAGCTCACCTCGCCATTAGGCTGACGCACAGGAACGTTTAACTTGATGCTATAGTCGTCCCCTTGATAGACTGAAGACAGATCGACCGTAATCTCGGCATGTTGGTCCTGACCTTTACTATCTTGCGTCCCAAAACCGCCACCGAAAGGGTCAAACCCTTGGCTTTGAGAGCGACCACCAGCCTGACCACTGGCTGAACCACGCGCCCCGCGACCAAACGCTGAAAAAATATCATCGAAACGAAAGCCGCCATCGCCAAATGCTTCGCCATCGCCGAACTGGCCTTTGATATCCTCCCAGCGAAAACCGCCTTGCGACGCTCCCGCCTGACCGCCAAAACCACCAAACCCGCCTGCACCACCTTGTCCAGCGAACGGGTTGTCCAACATCGCATCGTATTCGGCACGCTTGTCTTTATCTCTAATGGTTTCATAAGCGTTATTAATCTCAGCAATCTTACTATCCGCGTCTGGATCATCACTGACATCAGGATGGAATTGACGCACAAGCTTACGGTATTTTTTTTTGATCTCGGCGTCTGTGGCGTCTTTTTTGACCCCTAAAATGTCATAGTAATTTTTCTCTGCCATGTTATTTTCCTCAACATAAAAACATATCAGTCATACCGAATTGCCAACTGTAGAATGGATCATATCGATCCATATTAGTGTTCGGTATAGTCATTTTTTATAGTCCATACTTTATGATAGCAATAATCAAAATAAACACCGTTATAAAAATATTACCAGTAATCTTACCAATTCATTGCAGCATCTCTGTCACCACTGATGACCAATACTCACCACAAAAAAAAGAGCAAACAGTGACTGTTTGCTCTTTTTTAACGGCTCTAAGATACAACGCTCCACATCGATCAATTAATGGTCAAAATAAATGATGTGAGGTATTGATAACGTCTCTTATCGACAGAAAACTTTAGCCGTACGAGGGGTATAAATGCCAAAAGTGACCAAACCTAGTGCGATGTCTTTGGCTTCTTGTACTGTTTGAACTTTGGCAACATTTTGTGCGCCGCCGCATACTTCAGCAGCGTTTACAGTCTGTTCTTGCCCAATACCGCCAATAAAGAAGGTCTGTGACTTAGTATATTCTGGAGTGGTATTTTGAGTTGGTTGAATAAGACCTGTTTGGGTTGCACAACCTGATAACAATAATACTGAACCCATCACTGCCATTGTTAGTAGTTTTTTCATATTCATTATTCCTTACTTGCAGTAAACACGGACTTGGCGTGGGGTATAGATACCTGAAGATATAAAACCTAGCGCAATATTGATAAAGTTGCTTTGCGTTTGGATACTAGCCACATTCTCTTTGCCTTGGCAAACTTCGGCCGCGTCAATGTCTTGCTCTTGACCCAAACCGCTGACAAAGAAAGTCTGCATTTTATCAGCATCAGCCTTCGTAGCGGCTGTCGGTGCAGTCGATGAAGACACAAGATAGTTTTGCGTCGCACATCCTGATGTCAAAACAGCGAGCAATGCCACAGCAACAACTTTTTTCATACGTGACTCCATTAGTTAATATTTGTTGGGAAGAAAAGTCTAAGCTTAAAGTCTCTTTTATGCAACTGTTTTGTAAGAAAACTTATAGAAATATATCTCTATAGTAAATATTGCTCTAGATGACTTCCTAGAATACTTTATATCACTGACTTTTATTGATGTAATGAAAATTGAAAAATATAAGATAAAGACAAAAATAAAGCCGCCTAATGATTAATAAAAGTGATGAGACCGTCTTTTTTACTCAATGATTGTTGTTTATATTTACTGAAATATTCCAACCTCTATTTTTTAACAGCCATGCACCTCCATGTTTTTCTTAATGACTCGCCATACGATATGGCCAGTTTTTTCAACCAGCCTAAAGCAATCAATAATTTTGGTTTTTTACAGTTTAGTAATAAAATAGAAAGCTTTTATTACAATAAAACAGACTGTTTTCGGTAGGCTTTTCGCGGTCAAAACTTACTATATCGATAGTATTCGTATTTATATATCACTTATTTGCATTTTGTTATCCGTTTTCTGCTCTCTTGTTGACTTCTTAGTAAGAATTATTCTCTATAAGCCTATGCTCGGTACTCATTCTTCCATTATTTTTAGTCAAAAATAATATTTTTCCCTTAAAAAACAAGCATTTGACCTCATGAGTTTTTTACACGGCTGTAATAGTTTGACAATCTATATCTTGTAAAATCCCTTCCTTATTCATACTCATAGGGGTATGACAACATAGGCAAGCATCGCTGTCTATTTCATAAATTGCTTATAGGTCATGAATGTCATATTTAATTAAGTCTTTGGTTGTCACGTTATCACTATTACTGAGTACCACAGTTTTTGCGGCCAATACCAGTTATTACGGCAGCAAGTTTCATGGTAAACGCACTGCAAGTGGTAGTATCTTTAACATGAACTCACTAACCGCTGCCCATCGCACGTTACCGTTTGGCACAAAAGTTCAAGTGACCAACCAAAAAACAAAAAAAAGTGTCGTGGTCAAAATCACAGACCGAGGCCCCTATATTCGAGGCCGTATTCTTGATTTATCGAAAGCTGCTGCTAGTCAAATCGATTGCCAGCTCTGTACGACCACAATGAAAGTATTGTCTTATGGTGATGGTAAATACCGTAAGGAATAATGTTGCAAAAAACGATGTAAAAAAAGGGAGGGCTGATGCCCTCCCTTTTTTATGTTTGATTACTTACGACGAAAATCGCTTAACAGCCAAATCTCATATAACTTGCTACTAAAATTCCGCTTCCATTTCTTCTAGCGTCGTCATCGATAGCAGCAATTTTTCTTCGTTATCGCTGTGCTGCTGCTGTAGCGCGGTTTGCTCATTGAGTAAGACCAGTAAGTCCGCCTTACGGCTTTCTTCGTACAACTCGGTATCAGCCAGCTTTTCCTCAAGCGTTGCAAGCTGCCCTTCAATCTTGGCAAGTGCTTTTTCTGTCTCTTCTATCTCGCGGCGGATAGGTGCAGTGCGCTTACGCTGTTCAGCGGCTAATTTGCGTTGTTCTTCTTTACTAAGTGCAGGCGTTGTCACTTTACTTTTTGATGCATTATCAGGTGCTGTATTGCTCACTTGATTGGTCACTTGGCTATTGCCTGTTTCACGTGAAACGAATTTTTTGCTCTCTTTTTTACTTTTCTTCTTAATGCTACTTTTGTCTTGTGAGTTTTCTTGCTTACGCTTTTCTGCCAGCCATTTGCCGTAGTCACTGATGTCACCGTCAAACTCATCGATTTGACCATCATGAACCAGATACAGCTCATCACAGACATTGGCAATTAGCTCACGATCATGCGACACCAATACCACCGCGCCCTGAAACCCTTGCAAGGCAATGGTCAATGCTTGACGCATTTGTAAGTCCAAATGGTTGGTTGGCTCATCGAGGACAAGGACATTTGGACGTTGCCAGACGATCAATGCTAAGGTCAAGCGCGCACGCTCACCACCAGAGAATAGCTCACTAGGGGTGTCAATACGATCTCCGCGAAAATCAAAGCTGCCCAAAAATGAGCGTAACACGGCATCAGAGGTTTTGCCTGCTAGGCGTCGCAGCATCTCTATCGGCGTGGCTTTGGCATCCAAGATATCCATTTGATGCTGATTAAAGTAGCCAAGCTTAAGGGTGTCAGAGACACGGTAGGTGCCTGTCAATACACCAAGCTCACCAACCAATGCCTTAATAAGTGTGGATTTACCTGCGCCATTCATGCCCAATAGGCCAATACGCGTATCCGGCGTCACTTGCACATTGGCATCACGCAGTAGCGGCGTCTCGCTGTAGCCAATATCTGCATGGGTCAGCTCAATCAGCGGTGAGCTCATGTTTGCCGGTTCATAAAAGCGAAAAGAGAATGGGTTGTCAGCCATCATTGGTGAGAGCTCCGACATGCGCTCTAACTGCTTGATACGGCTTTGGGCTTGCTTGGCTTTACTGGCTTTGGCACGGAAACGACGAATGAAATCATCCAAATGCGCCTTGGTCGCTTCTTGCTTCTCAAACGCTTGCTGCTGCTGCGCCATGCGCTCGTGACGGGTGCGAATGAACTGTTGATAATTACCCGTATAAAGGGTTATTTTTTGCTGCTCGACATGCAAGATATGACCGACGGTAGCATCCAAAAACGCTTGATCATGCGAGATGACGATGACCAGTCCGGTATAAGCATTGATCCAAGTCTCCAGCCAGAGAATGGCGTCTAAGTCTAAATGGTTGGTCGGCTCATCGAGTAACATCAGATCAGCGCGGCTCATCAAAGTTTTGGCGAGGTTTAAGCGCATGCGCCAGCCACCTGAAAACCCTGAGACAGGCAGCTCGTGCTGACTGGTGTTAAACCCAAGGCCTGCCATGATTTGTGCCGCTTTGGTCGGCGTACGGTAGCCATCGATTTCATCGAACTGCTGATGCAACACCCCAATTTGCTCATCACTGACGCTACTTAAGTCATTGAGAGCTGCATTGATCTCATACCATTGCTCATCACCGCTCAACACGTAATCAATTGCCGTCTGATCACTGGCTCCGACTTCCTGCGCCATATGCGCGACATGCCAGCTATCAGGAATACTGACCTCACCTTTATCGAGCGTGACCTCGGTATCGCCCTTGCCCATTTGCGTCAACAATAAGGCAAATAAAGTCGATTTGCCGGTGCCGTTGTTGCCTGTTAAGCCAACTTTATGACCTGGATGTAGCTGAAAGCTTGTACCTGCAAACAATTCACGACCATCACGGCGAACACCAACGTCTTTAAATTCGATCATATAATTTCTTCATCTCAGCAATAATATAAATATAGGGCAATAAGAAACACACATAGGGTATGCCAACTGGCGGCTATTATTTCAAACGCTTGCCACATAGGCAAACAATTAAATAACTATTTCAAAACGAAGTGTTTTAAAATTAAGCATTTATGCCAATGACCCTAGATTATATAATCATTATCAGCCGATCGATACGAATGACTATAACAAGACTTTTGGCAGCCATATACTCTCGCACAAATAATGAGTATAACCTTGATAGCTATAAAAGTTTTGATTCATTAGTTCTGGTAAGGACGATGACTCTTGACAAGCGAATGAATACCCCCATTATGATATACTGCTAAAGATAAGTGCTCACCATCAATAAAGTGCTTTGGTGGCACAAACACCGTATTGATATTGCACAAACAGCTTATAATGCACCAATAGCTTTGCCATAACGACAGCACCCAATTAAATCAAACGCCGTGCGTATCTTTATTTGCAATCATTTTGTTGCAAACCCAAACAGGACGACGACCGCATTTGATCCTAGCAACTGAGGTAGATATGAACGAATCAGCCAACCAATTTAATCCAAGCTCAAATCAGCCAGTAGATCCTACGGTATTAAGCCTAACCGACAGTGCGGCACAAAAAGTACGCCGTCTGCGCGAAGAAGAAGGTGATAGCGAACTGATGCTACGCGTCTATGTGACGGGCGGCGGCTGTTCAGGTTTTTCTTATGGCTTTAACTTTGCCAACGACTTAAATGAAGACGATGCCAATTTTGATAATGGTGATGTGACCTTGGTTGTTGACTCACTCAGCTATCAATATTTGCAAGGCTCTACCGTTGACTACACTGAAGGGTTAGAAGGCGCACGTTTTGTCGTGACCAACCCCAATGCCACCACCACTTGCGGCTGTGGCTCGTCATTTTCTATTTAAACTGACGACAACGCCATGACTGTATGGATGATGCCATGGTGCGTTGGCACTGTGTTTGATGGCTTATAGCATGACTGTCAAAGCATCTATCTCTTGGGTAGATGCTTTTTTTGGCCAACGAATTTGACTTAAAATATTAAGTCAAATTTAGATTATTCGGCTCGCCCAAAGCTTATCGTATTTGTAATTGTTCGTGGTTTTAACCACGGCTTTGAGCTAAACTGACGGGATTATTGACCGAACATTTAACCCTTTTATGGACAAACGCCCATCGTGCTTTGATCCGCCATAATGAATAACAATAGATGACTATTATGAGTAATTTTGCGAGTAGCTTTGTTAATTTTGACATTCCCAATTGGTTTGACAGCCAGCATTTAACGGGTATGCTCCGCGGTATCGAAAAAGAAGGGCTGCGCGTAAAACCTGATGGTTTTTTGGCACAGACGCCGCATCCAGCCAAACTCGGATCAAAATTGACCCACCCTTTTATTACTACCGATTATTCAGAAAGCCTGCTTGAGCTTATCACCGAACCAAAAGCTTCGCCAAAAGAGACACTCAATATGCTGCGTCAATTGCATGTATTGGTGTATCAAGGTATGCCGGAAGGCGAGCTGATGTGGCCACTATCTATGCCTTGTATGTTGTCTTCTAAAGATGAAGATATTCCATTGGCTGATTATGGTAGCTCTAATACAGGTAAGCTAAAAACCCTTTATCGCAGTGGTCTTGGTATCCGCTATGGTCGCCGCATGCAGACAATCGCAGGGTTACATTACAATCTATCTTTTGGTGACACGCTCTTTGAAACGTGGCAAGCGCAAACCCCAACGGCACAAGAGCAGACGCTAACAGAATTCAAAAACGAGAAATACCTAGGGCTTATTCGCAACTTTAAGCGACTGACCAGCATTGTGTTATATTTACTGGGTGCAAGTCCAAGCGTATGTCCTTGTTTTGTTGCTGGGCGTGAGCATGACTTAGAGCTATTGAACGACTCAACCTATTATAAACCGACTGCCACCAGTCTGCGTATGGGTAAGCTTGGCTACACCAATAGCGTGCAAGAGCAGCTGGATATTCGTTATAACTATTTGCCAGAGTATGTCGCTGGACTACGCCGCGCGATCCAAACACCGCATGAGAGCTTTGCCAAGCTTGGTCTGGAAGATGAAGATGGCAACCCAATTCAGATCAATAATCATATTCTTCAGATAGAAAATGAATACTATAGCCCTATCCGTCCTAAGCAAATTGCGATGAGTGGTGAGACACCAACCGAAGCGCTTGAGCGTCGCGGTATTGCTTATGTTGAGTTTCGTGCGATTGATCTCGATCCTTATAGCGATGTTGGTATTCGTCTCTCTAGTGCTTGCTTTTTAGAAGTGATGGCGCTCTACTGTCTATTCAGCGATTCACCTGATTTGCTGCCTGAAGAAGAAGAAGCACTCGCTATCAACCTAGAGCGTGTGGTCAACGAAGGTCGCCGTGAAGGTCTGCACATCATCAATAACGGTCAAGAGCAATCGCTTGAGGGCTGGATGCTGATGCATCTGGAGCGTATGCAGCCACTTGCTGCATTGCTAGATGCTCATTATGGTGGCAATGACTACCGTGCAGCAGTGGCATTGATGCAAGGCAAAGCCGGGCATTCTGAGTCGACGATCTCCGCCCAAGTAAACTCTGATAGCAAACGCTTAGGTAGTCTATGGCAGCTTGGTTTTACATTAGCGCAGCAGCATCGCGAGTCATTATTGCAGCAGACTCTCAGTCCAAACACCCAAGCGAAATACGAAGTATTGGCAGAAAAATCCATCCTACAGCAGGCTGAGATTGAGAAGTCTGAGACAGAAGACTTTATGGACTTTTTACAGCAGTATCGCTAAACCTGATTGCCTCCTAACCTCTGTATAGATGAAACCATAAGAGTAACGCACCATGCGACAGCTGACCACTTACCGTAACTTGCAAATATTTTTAGTATTGATGGCCATAATAGGCATGAGCTTTGCGCTGTTTTATTTACAGCGCCATCTAGGGCTTTCGCCTTGCCCGCTCTGTATTTTTCAGCGTATTGGTCTAATAGTCATGGGCGGTTTTGCGCTGATATCAGCATTATTTAATCCAAAATCCAAAGTGGTGAAGTTGCTATTATGGCTTGGTAGTTTGGCAGGTATTGGCTGGTCTACTGCTGTGGCTATACGCCATGTTTGGCTACAGCACCTACCTGCCGATCAAGTACCGTCATGCGGCCCAGGCTTGGACTATTGGCTAGATACCTTGCCTATGTTACAAGTGCTCAAAGAAGTATTTGCAGGTTCTGGTGAGTGTGCTTCTATCGATTGGACGTTTGTCGGACTTAGTATCCCTGAGCTGTCGTTGATCCTATTTAGCGTACTTCTTATGGCACATGGGGTGCTATTGTGGCGTATCGTGCGACCTATCACCAACCAGTCTATCGCTCGATAGTTCATTAAAATCATTTTATATTTTACCGTTATCACTTCTTTCTAAACAGACATTCATACTCTGCTATGCAATGTCTGTTTTATTATCTGCGACTGTTCAACCTCTTTTATTACCTATGTTAGACAAACCGATAGAGCCTACTTTGCTATACCAAGCATATTGAACACAACAAAAAGTCCACAGATATATCTGTAACCCTTTGATACCTTTAGACAGCCTATTTTTTTTGGTGGGTAGTTTTAGCGAGCAGTTATGAGAGCTCCGTCGCTTTTGAGCGATAAATTGTCTATATTTCAAAGATCAGATACGCTCTCAAATTCCAATATTTATATTATCGCAAATTTTATACGACCCCTTGTCTCTCTTTTTTGGCAACAAGATTATCTTGATAACGGTTGCCAGTGGCATAGGTGATTTTTAAAAACGCTATTCAAAAACTGTTTTGGTATGACCATGATATATCTTGCACCTATTTGCTCTACCACATCTACTGTCATTAGACGCTGGGGACCGTCCTTATTAGCGGTACCACTCTGTGTGCTATTGATAGGCTGTGATAGTGCCTCCTCGAATTCTGATCAAGACATGAGGACTAAAGCTTCATTTGTCGACGCATCAGCAGAGTCTGCTCCGCAGAGCACATCAGAAGAGATAGAAAGCGACAGTATGTCTGAGTCAAATCCTGATGACAGTTTGAATGAATCTACAGAAGGGCAATCACTTATTGCTGCTGCTCAATCCAGTAATGAGGGGCATATGCACCCTTCTACTATACACTCAGAATCGAACAGTAGTGCGCTGCAAGCTACGCTAATGGGTGATTATGGTGGTATGGTGCCTTGTGACGACTGCGATAGTATCGATGTTACTTTGAACCTATTTTCTGATGGCTCTGTACTAAAATCCAGCACCCATCACGATGCTGAACAACAGCGCGCACCGTTACTTGAGTCTGGCGTCTATCGTCAAGATAAAGACAAAATTACCATTGTATATGAAGACAAACATATTGAGTCTTATTATATTCAAGACAATCATCTGATTTTGATAGATGAGCAAAAAAACCTAAATAATGACTATACGTTGTCACGTAAATAGACAACAAGTGCTTGGTATGCTGCCAAATAAGACAGCATTTATCAGCTAGATAACGCCTACTTGTTAGGCGTTTTTTGTTGGTCATCGAACAGCGTTTACTTTACAATGATCGCTTGTCTGCCAGACTACTGCCATGGCAATGACTGATTAAAACGTTAGTCACGATTGATAACAGCTCAGCACCCAAAACTTTATTTTTACTCTCTCTATTTCACTTATTCAAGCTCTTACGGAACGTCTATGCATATTCATATTCTTGGTATTTGTGGTACTTTTATGGGCTCGCTGGCATTACTAGCGCGTGAACTTGGGCATACCGTTACTGGCTCAGATACCAACGTATATCCTCCTATGTCTACCCAACTTGAAAATGCGGGCGTCACTATTGAAGAAGGCTATCTCGTAAAGCATTTGCAACCAGCGCCAGACTTGGTCGTTGTTGGTAATGCGATGAAGCGTGGCATGGATGTGATTGAGTATATGCTAGATACGGGTCTGCGCTACACGTCAGGTCCGCAGTTTTTGTCAGAGCAAGTGCTGCAATCGCGCCACGTTATAGCGGTTGCTGGTACTCATGGTAAGACAACAACGACAACCATGCTTGCTTGGATATTGCATTACGCTGGTATCGATACAGGGTTTTTAATTGGCGGTGTGCCACTGGTCAATACCACTGATGAGCACTTACAGCAGGTATTTGCACACAGCAGCTATCTAGGGGCAGAAAAAACTGACGATAATACGACAGTCCCTTCTGGTTATTTTGTCATTGAAGCTGATGAGTACGATTCTGCGTTTTTTGATAAACGTTCAAAATTCGTTCATTATCGTCCGCGCACCGCTATCTTGAACAACCTAGAATTTGATCACGCCGATATTTTTGCTGATTTGAATGCGATCCAAACGCAGTTTCATCATATGGTACGTATGATTCCAAGTACCGGAAAAATTATCATGCCTGCAGCAACTATTAGCTTAGAAGATACGTTAGCAAAAGGCGTTTGGACCCCTATCTGGCGTACTGCTGTCATCGATACGACCGCATCTAATACCAGTAAAAACGACCGTACGCTTAAAAACAATAGCGACTGGCAAGCGGAACTCATTCGCGAAGATGGCAGTCAGTTTAAAGCCAGTTTTGCTGCTGATAAAGAAGTAGCTGTCATCGACTGGGGCATGAGTGGTATTCATAACGTCAATAATGCCTTGGTTGCCGTCGCGGCCGCTTATGATGTCGGTGTCAGCATCTCTACCGCTTGCGACGCATTATCGGCTTTTGCTGGTATCAAACGCCGGATGGAGTTGATCGGTGATGTAAACGATGTCTTAGTCTTTGATGACTTTGCCCATCACCCTACTGCGATTACCACAACATTAGACGGTGCCAAAAAGAAACTGGCTGGCAGACGTATTTGGGCGATTATTGAGCCGCGCAGTAATACCATGAAAATGGGTATTCACCAAGACAGCTTGGCTGAGTCAGCTGCCCTCGCTGACTATACATTGTGGTATGAGCCAGCAGGACTGGAATGGGGTTTGAGAGAAGTCATCGAACAAGCCACGGCTACAAGTGACTCCATCATTAACCAGCAAGTAATGTCTAGTGTCGATACTATTATTGAGCATATCAGTAGTCATGCTCAAGCAGGTGATGCAATAGTCGTGATGTCCAACGGTGGTTTTGAGGGGATTCATCAGCGTCTATTAACGGCATTGCGTGATAAATAAACGATTGATTTAACCCTAAACCCTAAACCCTAAAAAAAATTAGTATTAAACAAAAGCGTGGCTGTCTCATAGACGGGCTGCGCTTTTTTTATTTAATTCCCTATCCTTATCAAATTCTTCTGTCGTGGCTAAATGATTGATACGCCATTCTGTTAGCACCACGGCTACCTTTGTAACCTTCCGTTTACCTATTGCACTTACGTAATAGCAAATCTGACTTTTTCCTCACATAGGCCCTACACAGGTAACATTTTTTGCTTACTCTTGCGTTTGAGGAATCTTTACAATGGAGTTATTAAATTAGCAACATATTATAAATATTCATAATTTAGGAGAATAACATGAGTTTTATTTGGATGATTATCGTAGGTTTGGTCGCAGGTTTATTGGCACGTGCTATTAAGCCAGGTAGTGACCCTATGGGCTGGATCATGACGATCGTATTGGGTATCGTCGGTGCCATGTTAGGTGGCTTCCTAGCGAGCTTAATTGGTATCAACGCAGATGGCGGTTTTACTGGTCTTATCTTCTCAGTTATCGGTGCGATCATCTTACTATTCTTGTATGAAATGATTGTAAACAAACGCCGTGCATAATTACCGACTAGATAGAATATCTACAAAAAAGCCTTGCGTTAAGTGAGGCTTTTTTGTGTCCAGATACCTATCAAAATCTTTAATTTGTGAATGCATGAGACGTGATATAGACGGGAAAGTATTGATAAGCATTACTTTTGTCCCCATTTATCTTATAATATCAACCCTATTTTGTCCCTATCATTGAGGTGAGCGTTATGGCACTACTCCCTATCTTAAGTTACCCAGATCCCCGCTTGCGCACGATTGCCAAGCCAGTCAAGGAAGTGACTGCTGAAATCAAAACCTTAATCTCAGATATGATTGAGACAATGTATGATGCTCAGGGCATTGGCCTTGCTGCAAGCCAAGTCGATCGTCATATTCAGCTAATCGTGATGGATTTGTCCGAAGACAAAAATGCGCCAAGAGTGTTTATTAATCCAAAGGTCACGCCATTGGTAGAAGAAAAACAACCGTACGAAGAAGGCTGTCTTTCGGTCCCAGATGTCTACGACAAAGTCGAGCGCCCTAATAAAGTACGTATCGAAGCATTAGACGAGAACGGCGACGTCATTGACGAAGTGGTAGAAGGTTTGCTTGCCGTCTGTATCCAACACGAAATGGATCATCTCAACGGCGTGATATTCGTCGATTATCTGTCTCGTTTGAAACAGACACGTGCCCGTGATAAAGTTCGTAAAGTCCTCAAGATACGCGAAAAGCAAGGCGCCCAGTCCGCTGAGCAGCAGTCACAACCCATCAGTTCTTAATCTTTTATTCTGAATACAATGATGCTTACCGTGGATATTATGATCTAATATCCACGATTTGACGTTCACTTTTCTAGCAGATACTACTCTCATCAAAGGTTTACTACTATGACCATGATCAAAATTGACCAATATTTTGACCCTGCCAGCTGGCAGAAATTTACCAAAGCTGCTGAGGGTCGTGAGACCCCGTTTTTAGTGGTCGACCTAAGTCGTATCGAGACCAAATATCATGAGATGGTCAGCCTGTTCCCGAATGCCAAACTGCATTATGCGATGAAGGCAAGTCCTGCGGTTGAAGTTATCAATCTGCTGGCAAAGCTTGGTTCTAACTTTGACTGTGCCTCTATCTATGAGCTGGATCGTGTGCTTGATTGCGGCGTTGAACCATCGCGCATCTCTTATGGCAACACCATCAAAAAAGCCGACCATGTTAAGTATGCTTTTGAAAAAGGTATCGATCTGTACGCGACTGATTCAGAAGCAGACCTAAAAAATATTGCCAAACATGCACCTGGTTCTAAAGTATTTGTACGTATCTTAGTACAGGGATCAGAGACAGCAGAATGGCCATTGTCACGTAAGTTTGGCTGTCACCCTAATATGGCTATTGATTTGCTCATTCAAGCGCGCGAGCTTGGCTTGGTACCTTATGGTATCTCGTTCCATGTGGGTAGCCAGCAAAAAGACGTTGCTGCATGGGATGATGCATTAGCCAAAGTTAAATATATGTTTGACTGGATGAAGAACGAAGAAGGCATCAAGCTACAAATGATCAATCTAGGTGGCGGCTTCCCAACCAACTACATCAGCGAAGTCAATCCTATTAAGGTCTATGCAGAAGAGATTACCAGCTATTTGACTGATGATTATAATGATGATGAGATGCCTGAGATTATTTTAGAACCAGGTCGTTCACTCGTTGGTGGTTCAGGTGTTTTGGTTAGTGATGTGGTACTGATCTCTCGTAAGTCAGATACAGATTTGGCGCGCTGGGTATATACGGATGTTGGTTTATTCCAAGGCTTAATCGAGACGCTCGGCGAAGCCATCAAATATCCTGTTTATACTCCCAAGATGGAAACATCTACCAGTGAAGGGACGGTCGTACTGGCAGGACCAACCTGTGACTCAACCGATATCATGTACGAAGAAGCAGGTTATCAGCTGCCAGAAGAGCTTGAGATTGGTGACAAAATCTATTGGCTAACCACAGGTGCTTATACCAACTCGTATTCATCAGTTGAGTTCAATGGATTTCCGCCGCTTGAAGTGGTTTATATTGACTAGGGTTTGAACCTATCATCTATAGAGAAGCGCGGTGCTATTAATAACACCGCGCTTTTTTGTGTTTGGCTATTTTGCGTAATGAGCTATTGAACCAACAACTCAATCGGTACCGTGTTAGTGCTCTTGACCGTTCGACTGCCGCTATTGACTGAGCGTTGTGAAATCTCACCGATCGTCACCCATTGTCCGCGCGGCACAATGATTGTATTGTTCAGACTTTGACTTTGAATGCTATTACTGCTCGTGCCGTACCTATTGTAAGATGAGTTGGATCGCGCCAGTCGCTCTTCAACTTGTGACAACCTCACTTCGACTTGACCATTCGGTAGTAGACGCGGTGTGATAGCAATGCCTTGCGTCGTTGGCAGTAGTACTTGCTGCTGAATAATAATCTGCGCGTTTGGCTGACGGTCAGCTGGATAATGATAATTCGGTTGAATAGTGGCACGATAGTTCTGCGTCAATGAATAGAGCGTGCCGGTACTGATACTGGCCGCGCTGCCAGACAGCGTTCGTACTTGATACAAGCTACTACCTTGTTGCTGACGGTTATATTGATTGATTACGCCTGCACCTTGGATACCGCGATTGGTAATAATAACCTGACCCTGCCGAGTATTATCCTGAACGCTGCTGCTATTGCCAACACGCACAGCGACTGTGAGCGCTTGTGGCTGACGGTCAATCTGCGTGAGTAGCTGCTGTATCATTTGATAATTGCGGGGTGTTGTTATTAGTACTAGCTTACCTTGGTAGATGCTGACGGTGCCGCCATCAGCGCTATTATTGAGTTGTTGCCTTACCACTGGCAGTAGCGACACGCCGCCATAAGTGTCAATCACATAGGTTTGGACGTTACTGGCTTGTACGGTGATTGGTAGGACAGCCAGACTTAGGGCAAACGCGGGCAAGCTTATATTTTTGGTAATATTCACCTTAAGAATGGTACTAGCCAATTCGTGCTTTATACGTATACCACTCACCTGCATCTCCTCACCTTTTTTAAATCATCGTCAATGCGCTCTAATCATTTAGACCCAGCACATCTTGCATATCATATTGCCCAACGGCTTGCTCAGTCACCCAAGTTGCGGCACGTACAGCACCTGCGGCAAAGGTCATGCGCTCTCGTGCGCGGTGAGTGATCTCGACCACCTCACCATCTGCGATGAACATCACAGTATGATCGCCGACGATCTCTCCACCGCGTACAGCATGAATGCCAATCGTGCCCGACTCACGCTCACCTGTTTGTCCTTCGCGTCCGTAGATGGCAACGTCTTTTAGATTCTGTCCGCGCGCCTCTGCGACGGCTTCTGCCATCATATAGGCTGTCCCAGATGGCGCATCAATCTTGTGCTTATGGTGTGCTTCGATGATTTCTACATCAGCATCATTGCCAAATGCTTTGGCTGCCATACCAAGTAGTTTCAATGACAGGTTAACGCCGGTTGAATAGTTACCTGCATAGACGATAGCGATTTTTTCACTGGCTTTTGCCAATACCTGCTCTTGCGCCTCATTAAATCCTGTCGTGCCAATGACCATCGCGACATTATGCTCGGCACAAACTTGCATGTTTTTTTCAGTCGCATCAGGCAAACTAAAATCAATCAGCACATCGATGTCATTAATTACAGCCTCTAGCTCGTCAACGATTTGCACCTCTAAACGTCCGATAGCCGCCACCTCGCCTGCATCTGCGCCGACGAGACTAGATCCTTGGCGCTCAATCGCTGCATTCAGGATAGTCTTAGGATTATTTTGTACCGCTTCGATAAGCATACGACCCATACGACCACCTGCACCGATGACACCAACTTTGATGGTTTGTTCTGTTGTTTGTTGACTCATATCGCTACCTTACATACTTTATATTTAGTGGGTTATTTTTGGATATCATTTATCGTCAGTTTAACAAATATCACTACCAGAGTGGTTTTTTATCAGCACAAGAAAAAGCCCAAAGGTTTCATGTGAAACCTTTGGGCTTACTTTCAGTATGGCTATCTAGCAACAGTCTGTCTTAGTTAAATAATCAGTCAAACAAATCGCCAATCTTTTTAAAGAAGGATTTTTTATGTGGCGACTGCTGATGTTTACTGTCATCATCCAGTGTATCTTGGAACTGACGCAATAGATCTTTTTGCTCACGAGTCAGATTGACAGGGGTTTCGATGACCACACGGCAGATCAAGTCGCCTTTCATCGTGGTGCGTACTGGCGTCACGCCTTTGCCGCGTACACGCAGCAATTTGCCACTCTGCGTCCCTTCTGCCACTTTGATTTTTACTTTACCATCCAAGGTTGGGATTTCAACTTCTTTACCAAGTGCGGCATCCGTGATACTGACTGGCACATCCATATAGAGGTCCGCGCCTTGACGAGTAAAGACGTTGTGCGGTTTGACACGTACTTCAACATACAAGTCGCCGTTCTGTACGCCTGCGGCGCCAGCTTCGCCTTCACCTGCCAGACGGACGCGATCACCATCATCGACGCCCGCTGGGATAGATACTTCTAGCGTGCGTGATTTGTCTTTGACGCCATTACCATGACAATCAGGGCAAGGGTTTTTGATTTGCTTACCAGAGCCGCCACACTGCGGACAAGTCTGCTGTACGGCAAAGAAACCTTGCTGCATGCGCACTTGACCCTGACCATGACACATCTGACAGGTCACGACATCAGAGGCATCTTTGGCACCTTTACCATCACAAGTGTCACATGGCGCTGGCGCGGTGAAGCTGATTTCTTTTTTGCAGCCGCGTACTGCTTCTTCTAATGTCAGCTCGATCACATAGCGCAAGTCAGAGCCGCGACGCGAGCGCCCACCACCGCCGCCACGTGATTGGCCAAAGATATCACCAAAGTTACCAAAAATATCGCCAAAGATGTCTTGGAAATTGCCGCCGCCTGCACCGCCACCCATGCCGTTTTCAAAGGCAGCATGACCCATGCGGTCATACGCTGAGCGCTTTTCTTCATCGCTCAGTACTTCATAAGCCATTGAGGCTTCTTTGAATTTGTCTTCAGAATCAGGGTCATCAGAGTTGCGATCTGGATGATATTTCATGGCAAGCTTGCGGTAAGCTCGCTTAATCTCCTTGCTGTCAGCGGTCTTGCTGACACCTAATACTTCATAAAAATCGCGTTTACTCATTGTTTCTCCTATCGTCTTCGTAGCACCACCAGCTCGTCAGTTCATTAGCTTTGATCAGCTTTTACCATTAACGGCCTTCATCTCATACACAATCACACAGCAACGTTTCATGTGAAACATGGCAAACC
The DNA here is from genome assembly GCF_001444505.1 of Psychrobacter piscatorii. Lineage (GTDB taxonomy): Bacteria > Pseudomonadota > Gammaproteobacteria > Pseudomonadales > Moraxellaceae > Psychrobacter > Psychrobacter piscatorii_B. Next base: position 19,328 of record NZ_LNDJ01000065.1, read on the forward strand.
ACAATGTCACAGGATGATAATATGTGCATGTAACGAAAAATACGGTGGGGGCTACTTAGCCAAATCAATTATAAAAAGTTTGCGCTATTTATGGAGATGGTCTGCTGATTTATCAAGCGCTTAAGTCATGAAATTCTTAGTTAGGGCAGTTAGGTTGCGATATACACGATTTATTAAGATTACTACAAAGCTTTTCATACCTGAATAAAGCTTTTCATACCTGAATAATGACGAATCGTGCTAGTATTTATCGCCATATCTACGGTCATTTATACCCATGACGTTTGCGACAAGGTTCCCCGTCTTATGAAAAAGCTGATTGTTTTATTAATCGTGATTGCCGTAGCAATCTATGCAGGCTCCCCTTACTACAGTGCTTATCAGCTCAAAAATGCTTATGATGCCAAAGACGGTGCCGCTATCGCAGCGACCATTGATTACGAGCAAGTGCGTCCAAGCATCCAACATCAGCTGACTGATCAATTTGCGACGACCATGACAAAGTACCCACTGATTGCTGAGCTGGGCGGAGACGCATTAACCCAAGCAGCCAACGGCTTTATCACAAAGGCCGTCGATGGTGCCATCACGCCGCAAAATATCGAAAAGGTCATTAACACTCAGGGTCAAGCCAATACAGCAACCAAAGAGCTGGCGGCGGCATGGGCCATCGCAAGCGATCAGGTCGATCTCAGAAACCTCATTCAAAGCTTGATCATGCAGCGCGGCGATGTCGATGCTGTGGTCAAGAGCCAAATCCAGCAAGTCATGAAAAAACAAGCCGCGGAGCTTGAGCAACAAGCCGCTCAAGGCAACGATAGCGATAAGCCAGCACTGAGTTACTGCGGTATCAATTGCTTTGCTATCAGCGGTCAAGTCAAAGGCTATCCGCTCACGATAGAGATGCAGCGCCAAGGCTTGATTAAGTGGAAGATCGTCGATATTGTCTTGCCATAAACAAGTTGAGACCGCTTTTGATATTCAACATTTTGATGAGTCAAACGATAAAAACCGCTCTATGAATCAGCTCATAAAGCGGTTTTTTGTGGCGTGATTTAAAACCTTTATTCACTAAAATGTGAACGACACCAATGTGATTATTCGATACCTAAAAATTCTAAAAACTCAGGACTCCCGAAGCTTGCTTGATATAGTACGCCGTCTTCACGGTAAATGGCAGGCGTTGCTATCACTGCCAGTCCAGCGGCTTTTTCGCGATTGGGCGTCACGTGGTCGGCGCTGCAATTTGCTGATGCAGGTGTCATCTCTCCTTGTAGCATCGCCTTATCAAATGCCTGACGACGACTGCTCTCGCTATCTTGGCACCAGATACCGCGCATTTGCTCAGGGGACTGCTCGTATATCGGATAGCCAATGATTTTTACCGTCACACCTTTGGCATTGAGCATGGATATTTGCTGATGAAATCGACGGCAATACGGGCAATTGACGTCATCAGCCACATAGATCACCGCCCTCTCAGGACTGGTCGCTGGATAAGTCATCAGCTGGCTTTCATCCAATGTCGCAAACACCGATTGATTTTTGCGCCGTTCAAACTTCTCATCGAGTCCGATAAATTGGCCATTTTCGATCACTGATATCTCACCATCAGTGATGTACTGCGCATCATCCGATAATAAGAAAGGCACCCCTTCTAGCGTTGCGCCCCAAATCACGCCCGGTACAGCCGTATAAAAGAACGGCGTTTTGGCGCTCATGTTTTTGAGCGCACGCGTATTTTTGAGCAGCGCCGATTTGACTGCTGCACTGACAGGCTTGCCTACCTGCGCACTCGTGCTGCGTACTAGTGTTTTGGTCACTACCCGCTTGCTTGGATTCTTTTTTAACTCACCTTGGATGACATAGCGACCGTCTTCGGTGATGTGCAATGGCGGCTGTTCAGCCAAGTTTACCTGATACATATTGGGTAATTTGGACGGCGCAATGGAGGTAATCTGCGTTTTGATACCGGCTTGGGTCAGCACTTGGCGCAACCGCTTATCGACCGTTGCACTTACCGCTTTGCTCGTCTGCATGCTTTGATTGTTTTGATTCAATTGAGTGCGCGTCGCATCCGCTGAGTTTGACTGAGCACAAGCCGTGGTTGCGAGTAGCACAAGGCTAATCAGGCTTACCGAATTAAAGGCAAATAGTTTCACAAAAGCAGTCCTCGTTAATGATTTATAAATTTTTTACTTCATAATATCCATCTTGATTGATCATCATAATATTATGTAAAAAAATAGATTGAGATATCAGACAGACTGTATCATAAGCAAGGTTTACACAAATGATTAGCGGCGCAATTTTGCAAAATGGCTACCCAGCTTTAAGAGATCGGCAACACCGGTAGATGGTAGAACAAACAGATAATAGATACGAAGGCAAATCAGCAGACAACAAAAAGCAGCACACGGTGTCGTGGCTGCTGATGAATTTAAAATAATAACTTAAACAGTAGTATGGATGCGCATACTACAGCAGTCAGAGACTAGAACTTGGCGACTTCTTCTGGCGTTAAGAAACGACTGTCGCCTTTTTCTAGGCCGTCTAGATTGATATGACCGATACTGGCGCGGTGCAGCTCCGTCACTCTATTGCCAAAGTAACCCATCATGCGTTTGACTTGATGGTATTTGCCCTGCTCTAGTGTCAGACGGGCGTGTGTCTCATCGATGAACTCAAGCGTAGCAGGTTTGGTCGGCTCATAGTCGCCTTCTAATAAGATACCTTCAGCGACTTTTCTCACGGCTTTTTCTTGGGCATCGCTATCCATCGGCGATGCTAGGGTCAGCTCATAGACCTTGGCGTGCTCATGTTTAGGACTGGTGACACGGTGTAGCCAGCCGCCATCATCACTCATGAGTAGCGCGCCGGTGGTGTCGACATCGAGACGACCAGCGATACGCAAGCTGCCCAGTTCTGGTACGGCAATCAGCTCAGTGACGATTGGGTATTCTTTGGCTTTTAGCGTACACTCAAAGCCTTCAGGTTTGTACAGCAAGATATAGCGATTGCCTGTTGCAACTGACAGCGGCTCGCCTGCCCACATCACCTCATCGTTGATGACATCGACATGTAGGCCTGGGTCTTTGACCACTTGATCGTTGACGGTGATCTCGCCGGCGTGCATGATCTTTTTTGATTCTTTACGCGACAGCTCGGTGGCTTTACTAATGAATTTATCTAAACGCATACTATTTACTACCATCGGTTTTATGATACCAGCCCTAAATCAGAAACTAACGACACCAGCACTCAGCCATGAGCGCCTCGTTATCTTCGATGGTTAGAAATGGTACTATAATGAAAAATAAAATGGATACTGCGGCCAATACGGACGACAGTGACAGTTAGCTAAGTTTACCATATCCAACCTAAGCCTGATGAAATATGAGCTATCAAACCCTAAAACGCGCCGTCACCGCGCGCCTAGAAATTAAGAAATCTGAGTTTATTGCTTACGCGTATCCGGTGATCTCGCGTGAAGAGGCTATGTTTCACGTGGAACAACTGCGCGAGCGATATCCAGATGCACGGCATTTTTGCTGGGGCTACATCATTGGTGACCCTGACAATACGACTAGCGCAGGTTTCGATGATGACGGCGAGCCAAGCGGCACCGCAGGCAGACCAATATTAAATGTCTTGCAGCACAAGTCCATCGGCAATGTCATCATCATCGTGGTGCGGTATTTCGGTGGTATCAAGCTGGGCGCTGGTGGTCTGACGCGCGCTTATGCAGGCTCCGCCCAAGCAGCGGTCGATGAGATGACATTGAACCCGTATATACCCATGGCACAGATTCAGATACTCGCAGAGTTCGCGACTGAAGCACAGTGCCGCTATATGATAGAGAGCTTGGACGGTCATATTGTTGATGTCGCCTACAGTAAACAAGTCACGCTGACCGCAACACTGGCACAGGCAGATATCGAGAGTCTAAAAGAGCGGCTGGCTATGGATGGTCGTGTATTGGATCAGCCAGAAGTCTAGAAGAAACTGATTAACCTTTCTCATTAGCCGCTTAGATATAGTAGAACCTCAATAAAATTGATACAGCATAGGAGACGCGCTTGATTAAATGCTACTTTTCTTGCTTGCTGTGACTGCGTCTCCAGAGGCTGCGAAAAATAGCGTTTAATCTTGCTATACCATTTTTATAATGGTTTCTCTATAGTTGTATTCAGTCGCCATTTATTAGCTTGTCAGCCATTTTCAGTAATCATGCGTCCACTGAAAATCATTGGTTTTTACAGATACTGGCGTTATGATAAAAAACCCTTACCACGCTACTTTTTTGTTTTTCCACGATCATTAAATAAGACCAAAATATGTCAACCTCAACCAAACCTTTTTCTCCAACGCCTTTTAAGCCGCCCTTTTGGCTGACCAATCCACATTTGCAAAGCATCCTGCCCAAGTTTTTTGCGCCAAAAGCACCCACCTATCGCCGCGAAGTCGAAAAAGACTCTTTGGATGAAAGCGATATTGCCTACGATTTTTATGATGCGCATCCAGTAGACACATCAAAAAACGGCGCGCTTGAGCAAACGCCATTGATTGTCTTATTCCATGGCATGGAAGGCAGTAGCGACAGCCATTATGCGCGCGCCTTGGCTTACCAGATGCACGCGCAAGGTTGGCACTTCGTGGTGGCACATTTTCGCAGTTGCGGCGGTATTCCTGCTAATGGCAGAGTTTTTTATAATGCGGGTGATACCGATGAAGTGCATCACGCGCTACAAAATCTAAAGCAGCAATATGCCAATATCTATGCAGTCGGTGTCTCTTTAGGTGGCAATGCACTGGCAAAATATATGGGCGAATACGAAGACAAGGTTCTTTGTAAAGGTGCCGTAGTTATCTCCGCCCCTGTTGATATGTCATCAGCGGCGCTTAGTATGCATAGCTTTTTAAGTCATCGCATTTATACGCCTTATTTGCTTAATCCAATTATCAAAAAAGCCTTGGCCAACGATATTACTCAAGAGGAGATCGACTCGATCAAAGCGGTCAATCGCATCAGTGATTTTGATGATATCTTTACCGCGCCGCGTCATGGCTACCGCTCTAACAACCACTACTATCAAGCCTCGTCCGCCCTTCCCTATTTGATCAAAGTGACCAAGCCTTTATTACTCATCAGTGCAAAGGACGATCCGTTTATTGGCTTTACCGCGACACCAAACGATGTCTCTGATAGCGTCACTATCTTAGATACTGAGCACGGTGGACATATCGGCTATTTGCGTTATCGCTCAGATAAAGGTCGAGCCAAAAATAATACTAATGGCAATTCTTCAAAATTTGATATCAACTGGATACCCGAAACGGTGAGTGCGTACTTCAATTGGATTGGGGTCGAGTCACGTAAAAAATAGGCCTAAGTAGCCCTGACAATAGCTCCTAATCTAACGATTTTTAATAATGCCCTTTAAACCTTCGAGACGACTTTATGTACCCATTTATCCGTTATGCCAGCACCATCGCTCATGCCGCCTTAAAAGCAAAAAAGGGCGATACCTTGACCCTAAAAGAAACCAGCGAGATCCAGTTTCGCTGTCGCCTGACGGATATCGATAATTTCTTGGAGATGAATAACGGTCGCGTATTCACGCTGTATGATTTGGGGCGTATGGACTTTGCCGTACGCACTGGGCTTGGCAAGCAGCTGATCAAACAGCGTTGGGGTCTGGTCATCGCTGGTAGTACTATCCAATATCGCAAGCGTATTCGTGCGTTTGACAAAGTCACGCTAAAAACCAAAATCGTCGGTATCGATGCGCGCTGGCTCTATATCGAGCAATCCATGTGGGTCAAGGGCAAACCTTGCTCCTCTGCGTTACTGCGTACAGGCGTGACCAAAGCTGGACGAGTAATCGACACGGCACAGGTACTGGCAGCATTAGGACAGTCTGACTGGGACCTACCGCCAACCGGCTATGTCGCCGAATGGATAGAGAGTGACGCTGATCGTCCATGGCCGCCGCAGGACTAGGATTGAGTAAGGATACTTATGAAATTTCGATATGCACGGCACACCAATAATTTGGGCACCCTTATTGATTTTTATCAGAATATTGTTGGACTAGAAAAGCTGGGCGGCTTCAAAGACCATAATAGCTACGATGGTGTTTTTTTTAGGATTTCCCAATCAAAATTGGCATATGGAGTTCACCTATTCCGCTGATAAAGCAAACTATCATCCTGACAGGGACGATTTGATCGTATTTTACTTAGATAGCGAAGAAGAAATCCAAACCATTATAGATAGGGCGAAACAGGCAGAGATACTACCAATCACCTCACAAAATCCTTATTGGAATGAAAACGGCATCGAGTTGACTGATCCAGACGGATTCGGCGTCATACTAACGATAAGTCCGTTGAAGTAGAGGACTAGAGTCAGTCTGTTTAGGGCGTATCATTGGAGTTTGCCGATTAGCGGTGATGATGTGGTTGGGCTGCTGATTATAAAAATGAGTCAGTTTTCTTAGCTATCTTTTCTCATTTCATGCGTTTCTAGTAGATATATAGCTAAGGTAGATGATGCTCCAACTGCTAACTTAGCGTGCCTAGGTTGTAGACCTTTGAAATCACTATCTTTGCCATGACCACTACCATATTCGTTTCTAACCTCTGCAATGCCTTGGACAACAGCAGACAAGCTACCTAGAATCTGTCGTATCGAACTCGCTGCTTTTGCTTCATTAGATATATTGTCAGGCGTAATTTTGAGCAGCTTAGTGGTTTCTTTCATTAATTTAGATAAGTCCCAGTTTTTATTGTATTCTTCTTGCCTACTTTTAAAGATTGATTTACAAGCAGTTTCAATCAACTCTTTCGCTACTCCTATCGCTTGATAAGGTGAAGTTTCAATTGATGATTCCATTAAGTTAATCTGCTGAGAAACGTACTCAGCGTTAAAAATAACTTTGATTTCATTACTTTTTCTTTCGATCGATGTTTTTCCTGTAAACTTCATTTTTCCACTAAAAACTGGTCTACCAGATATTTTGGTTGTTTCAACAATCTCGAACTCATCATGATACAAATTATCGTTGAGTACCTTTGTTATTCTTTCAACTTCCTTTTGATCAGTTCTTACCACTGGATGTATCATCAGACAGAGAAAGTTCAAAAGAGTGGCGTCATCGCAATTTAACAAGTTAAATCTTGCATCACTGAATACCCAATCATCCTCCCAGTCATAATTATTAATTCTGTGTTGCCATATATCACCTGCAGCATTTTCGTATCTAGAATCTGTAGAAGGCATGCTCTCTAAATCATAAATTCTAGATAAAAACTCTGTTTCATCTAGCTTTCCTGCCCACCAAATCTCTTCTATTTTTAAGATATCAAATATGTTGCGTCGAGTAATTTGAGATATTTTATTCATTATTTATTTCAACTTTCTTTGGCTAGACATTTAGTAATATCAAGTATATGTATTAATAAGCTTTAACTACAGTTTTATAGTCAAATATTTTAACTACAAATTTATAGCCAAAACCCACCCCTTATTCAGCAACTAAATAAACACTATCCAACACGCGCACCGCCTACCTCTGCTACAGTAAGTCATGCAAATATCCTAATAAAAAGGAGCCATTCATGAGCTTACTCAATACGCTTAACCTCACCTATCCGATTATCCAAGCGCCAATGGCAGGCGGTGCCACCACTCCTGAGTTGATTGCAAGTGTCAGTAACTTTGGTGGACTGGGTTCATTAGGCGCTGGCATGACTGCGCCAGACGTTTTGGATAGCCAAATCAATACGATTAAAACCCTGACCGACCGTCCTTTTATGGTCAATCTGATGGTGCTATCTGAGCAGGAGTCGAGCAGCTTTGATACCGCCATGCCGAATTGGCTGAGCAATTATTACCAAGAGCAGAATATAGAATTTACGCTACCCACGCGTCCAGCACAGAGCTTTGCTGAACAGTTGCAAGTCCTCTATGACAACCCTGTACCTGTCGCCAGTTTTACTTTTGGTATTATCAGCACCGAGCAAGTTCAGCGTCTGCAACGTGTCGGTACGCGCGTCATCGGTACGGCAAACCATCCATTAGAAGCCAAAGCATGGAGCGAGATTGGTGCAGATGCAGTTTGTGTACAAGGCGTAGAAGCAGGTGGTCATCGCGGTGGTTGGTTGCCACAAAGCGAAACCGATCCATTAGGATTATTGACGCTGATTAGCCAAACGCACGCTTGCACAGATATTCCGTTGATTGCCGCAGGTGGCATTATGACGGGACAGGATATCAAGGCAGTACAAGCGGCAGGAGCCGAACTTGCGCAAATGGGAACGGCATTTTTGACCACAGATCAATGCGGTATTAATGATACGTATAAACAAGCGCTCATTGATGCCAGTCAAGGGTTACGCAGTAGCGAGACGTGCTTAACACGACTGTTCTCAGGTAAGCTTGCACGTGGATTATTAAACAACTATTTGCGTGATTTTGCTCAATTTGAGAGTGCAGATGCGCTACCGCCCTACCCGCAACTCAATGCCATGACCAAGTTTATGCGAGCGGATGCGGCCAAGCGTTTGGACGCCGAGCATCTGTCGTTATGGGCAGGGCAAGGCGTCACGTTAGTCAGAGACGAAAGTACAGACGCCTTACTGACACGATTAACAAAAGACGTGTGAATTACTGACCCTTCAGCGTTGCACGAAACCCTTTATAGTCATCAGCCGTCTTTGTGGCCGCCTCGATCATCGGCACATGACCGATATCTTCCATCATAATGACTTGCGCTTGCGGGATGATGTCTTTGATCACATTGACCGTTTCAGGTTTGATGACTTGATCTTTATCACCCCAAACCACGAGCGTTGGAATATTATAGTCCGCGATGATTTGAGCACGCTCCTCGACATTATCAGTGACGATTTGCTCAAGGATTTTGGCGTCCAACTCCTTATTATTGATACGCTCTTGCGCGAATACCGCTTTGACTGACTTGGGCAAATAAGGCGGCTTATACATGACAAAATCGTACATCTTATAGAAGTCTTCTTTGCTATTGATCAGCAATGGGTTGTTCTCAAGGGTTGCGCCCTCAAGCGATTTTGGCACGCCTGCTGACCAAAACCCTGCGCTATCGACAAGCCACAGACTCTTGACGTCTTGTGGGTACTTTGCGGCATAAGCGACACTGATCGCGCCGCCCATCGAGTTACCGCCGATGTGAATATTGCTTGCTAATCCTTTAGCTTGCAACAGCTCATGTAAGCGCGTGGCCTGTGCCTGTGAGCGGTAGTCTGCGCTCATAGGTTTGCTCGACTCGCCAAAACCCAGCAGATCAGGAATGATCAGATGATAGTCCTCTAATTCGTCAGCGATACGGGTGAAGTTGTCCTTATTACCACCAAAACCGTGAATGAGAAGTAGTGGCTCGGCGGTGAGATTATTATTTTCGGCATAAACTAACTTGTCGCCAGAAGTTAGCGTAAATGATTTGACATCCAGATCAGACTTATTGCGCTCATATTGGATAATTTTTTGAGTGGTGTTAACGGCAAGCGTATTGGGCGCTGTGGTACAGCCTACGATAGAGAGACTAAATAGTGCGGCAAGGCCTAAGCGTTTAAATAGCATGGAGGCATCCTTGTTTAGAAATATAGTCAATCCACTCTTAAATTGGATCAACTGTAGTATAAAAAGTATCTACGTTATGATTCTAACGACAAATGCGGCTTTATATTTATAAATCTCTTACTTGGTAGTCAAATCAGCCTCATAGAAGATATAACTTCAAAAGGACAGTAACAACGTTAGTAACACATTTATTACTAGAGCTTATGCCAGCACTTGATCTGCTTACCGTTCTAATAAAAATGGCACGGGCATTGTCATTTACAATAAGCGTTTTTATGCGATCTGTTTCAAGGTCGTTACCTACCCCTATCCTAAGACGCATTTTTATCATAAACCAACGCCCATTTGAATGGCGCAAAAGGAAAGACATTGAGCGACACCAGTATTGCCACTGACAAACGGCGTGACCTTACCGAAGGGTCGATTGCCAAAACGATGCTCTTATTTGCCTTGCCAACCCTTGGATCGTCAGCGCTACAGTCGTTGAACGGCTCCATCAACGCCGTCTGGGTGGGGCGCTTTTTGGGGGAAGAGGCGCTCGCCGCGACAGCGAACGGCAACATTTTGATGTTTATACTCATCTCCTTTGTCTTTGGTTTTGGTATGGCGTCTACTATTTTGATTGGTCAGGCCATGGGACGCCGTGATGAGACGATGGTCAAAAGGACCATGGGCACGGCGCTCGGCAGTATTATTCCGATCAGTATAGTGGTGTCAGCAGGAGGATGGATATTTGCGCCAATGCTGCTAGATTTGCTTGGCACGCCAGCCAGTGCGGTGGATCTGGCTCTGACCTATCTACGGATGATTTTTGCTGCGATGCCCATCACGCTCACGTTTACGCTGATCATGATGGCACTGCGCGGGACGGGCGATTCTACGACGCCGCTTTGGTTTATCATTATATCGGTGGTGATCGATCTGATTTTGACGCCGACACTGATTTTGGGTCTAGGGCCTTTTCCTGAATGGGGGATATTTGGCTCGGCTTTTGCCACCGCCGCTGCAAACACGCTCGCGCTTATTGGCATGGTTATCACGATGTATATGCGCGGCTCTGTGCTGACACTCAGCATGCCAGAGCTGCGCTTTTTGCGCGCAGACCGAGATATTTTAAAATCGATGTTTTCAAAAGGGTTGCCGATGGGCCTGCAGATGATTGTCATCTCTTCGGCGGCATTAACGATGCTGTCACTGATCAACCGTGAAGGGGTACAGACCACAGCTGCCTATAGTGCCACCCAGCAGCTTTGGACATACGTGCAGATGCCTGCAATGGCACTAAGTGCCGCAGCCAGCGCGATGGTTGCACAAAATATCGGTGCCAATCAATGGGCCAGAGTCTCAGACATCACTCGTTGGGGACTCATCTTTAACGTGATATTGACAGGCGCAATTATCGCGGTGCTGACAATGTTTGATGGCACTATTTTGGGTTTTTTCCTTGGTAGTGATAGCGAAGCGTTGCCCATCGGAGAACACATTCAGCTCATGGCAACATGGGGTTTTATATTTTTTGGAATAGCGCAAGTGCTGTTTGGCACCATGCGGGCGAACGGTTATGTGATTTGGCCATTGGTCGTTATGGCGATCTCAATGTATCCCGTGCGCCTTGGATTTGCGTTTGGGCTTTATCCCCTACTCGGTGAGGATGCGCTTTGGCTGTCATTTCCAGCAGGCATGGTAGCCACGGCGCTGATGGGAGCAGGACTATATCTGTATGGCGGATGGCGCAAGGGCAAGAACTTGGTCGCAGAAGAAGCGGCACAAGGGAGCGAAGGATATCGTGTACATGGCGGTACCTCTGCGTCGTGTCGTGACATCACCCCGACGACGGTATGGAAACTGTTCCCTTTGCGCCGTATCACAAGGTTACACCGACGACTTCGTAAACGACTCTACAGGCACCGTATGATTAGAAACAGTAAAGGATCATAGCGTGGTTTATAGATACGATTAGCTCAAGCGCGCTTAATCATTACGGCTTTTGTTCGTTGATATTTGATATTTGATATTTGGTATCACCTTGACTGAATAAAACGCACCGTATATAAAAACCTTTTCTGGGTTAAGCGTTGGCTACTAACACATTACAATGCTATATCAGCCAATAAAAAATCTACCGCAGCGGCGGCATGAATCGCTGTGGTGTCAAATACAGGGATTGAGCTGTCGTCTTGCGTGATCAACAGGCCAATCTCAGTACAGCCTAGTATCACCCCCTCTGCTCCTTGCTCAGCAAGCTTAGTTATGACATCGATATAATATTCGCGTGAGCTGTCTTTGAACTTACCGACGCACAGCTCTTTTTTGATGATACGGTGTATCTCTGCCCGCTCGTCCTCGGCAGGTATCAACACTTCTAGCCCTGCATCAATCAGACACTGCTTATAAAATTCCTGAGTCATCGTAAACTGTGTACCCAGTAATGCAATTGTGCTGATATTTTGTACTTTGATGGCATCGATAGTGGCGTCTGCAATATGAATGATGGGTAGATCAGTCGCTGCTTCTACATCGCCAAACAATTTGTGCATGGTGTTGGTCGCGATTAATAATCCTTGTGCGCCAGCCGCTTGTAGACGCTTGCCGCTACTCGCCATCATCGCGCCCAGCTCGTCCCATTCACCCGTTTCTTGTAGCGTATTGATGGGGCCAAAATCGACACTATGGATCAGTAAATCTGCTGAATGTAATCCACCCAATTTAGCTTTGATGCCTTCATTAATAATACGATAGTAGCTTTCGGTACTCTCCCAACTCATACCGCCTATAATGCCAAGTGTTCGCTGTGCTTGGTCTGCCATTTTATTGTCCTATTTATCGTTTAGTCTTACTTATCATAGATTATCGTAGCAAAAGTTGCTCTCTAGAAGAGCGCATTATCTAGAGATATTGTTTTTCTCAAGATAAAAAGATGGTTATGAATCTATAGCAAACCTGACGATTGATAATAACGATTTTACCAGTCCGTCATCACGGAGTATCATGAGCACTGCTATCACTTGTAGGACAATCGAAACTATGGCCAACTTCCCCACCATCAGAATACGCACCCGCCGCAAATACTATCGCCTGATCTTTACCGGTCTTATGGCGATGATGATGTCACTGATTATCTCATCGGCGCTGATGCTCATTAAGGTGGGCTTTATTGACGGTTTTTTTACCGAGCTGATGCACTCATGGGGACTGGCCTTTATCGTGGCATGGCCCAGCGCGTATTTTTGTGCTTATATGGTGCAGGAGCATGTGCTCAGTAAGATCGAGTTTTATTAAGCCCCTATTTTATTAAGCCTCTATATAGTCAATCTCTTTCCATATAGCGCTGTTTCATTGACAGCTCAAGCACTATGTCTGTACATGATCAGTATGGCGACTGCTCATCTTTATCAAATGCAGTAATCAATATCTATGCTGTCAAGACAATGACTGAGCATTTAATCCACCTGAAACAAAACCATACATAACGTTATCATCTATTTACTAGACGACCAGTCTATTGTTATTCTATAGTATGATCCATACTGATTATATTTAAACCAGATCACACAGTACGATAGCTACACCATAATGTGATGCTCTGGGTCCCACACACATAACAACAAATAATTGATTAAGGATAATTATGCGCGTTGCTACTTATGATCATTTTGGCAAACCTTCCGACGTACTGAGCGTGGGCGAGCGTCCTATGCCGCAGCCTGCTGCCAACGAAGTACGTATCAAAACCATCCTTTCCCCCATTCATAACCACGACATGCTAACGGTCAGCGGGCAATACGGCTACAAGCCAGAAATGCCAGCGGTTGGCGGTAGTGAAGCGCTCGGTATCATCGATGCGGTCGGTGATGACGTCACAGACCTAAGCGTCGGTCAGCGTGTGGCTTGTGCCAGCGTACATGAGACGTGGGCGGAGTATTTTGTTGCCCCTGCCACTATGGTGTTTGGCATCCCTGATAGCATCGAAGACGAACTGGCCGCCCAGCTGATCGCCATGCCATTATCCGCCTTGATGCTGCTTGAATTCCTAGAAGTCGAGAGTGGTCAGTGGATCATTCATAACGCGGCCAATGGCGCTGTTGGTAAAACACTAGCCATGCTAGCAGCGGCACGCGGTGTGAACACCATTAATCTCGTGCGTAGCAAAGACTCGTTAGAAGAGCTGACCGAGCTTGGTATCAAAAACAATGTCGTCACTGCTGATGATGACAATTGGCAAGACCAAGTCCGCGATATCATCGGTGATGACAAAATCACCGCTGCTGTGGACTCCGTCGGTGGTGAATCAAGCAATGAGCTGCTATCGCTACTCGGTAGCAACGGCACGTTGGTCTCGTTTGGTATTATGTCAGGTAAACCAATGCAACTAGACGCTGGCAGCCTGATCTTTAAGCAAGCTATCGTCAAAGGCTTCTGGGGCAGCAAAACCAGCCAAGAAATGGATCTGGACAACAAACAGCGTCTGATTGATGAATTACTAGAGCGCGCGACTAACGGCAATCTAAAATTACCAATTGAAGCGGTTTATGGGCTTGATGAGATTACCAAAGCCGTCTCAGGTGATGTGCAATCTGGCAAAAAAGGTAAGGTACTATTAAAACCTTAGTACCTTTAAAGTACTGTCAAAACTATAATTTACACACTAACCTTTCAATGACTATTGTCATCAGAGGTAGCATAAAATAAGAAGAAGCCCGTTTGTATTTATCCTAAAGTACAGTGGTTTTTTTTGCTTTAGTGACTTTGCAGTCATGAGATAATGAAGCATGCGATAGTTAAGCCATGACTCATGAACATAAACAATAAAACGTAATAGGGATATCACTATGTCAAACGAGAAAACGTTTAAAGCCTTAGTCGTTGAAGAAACTAACGACGGCGAATTCAAAAAAAGCATTCAAGAGCGCAAAGTCAGTGACTTACCAGAGAATGACTTGCTCATCGAAGTGCATTATTCATCATTGAACTTCAAAGATGCCATGTCAGCGTCAGGCAATAAGCGAATCACCAGAGAGTATCCGCACACCCCAGGTATCGACGCAGCTGGCGTGGTCATCAGTGATAAATCAGGCACGTTTAGCGCAGGGCAAGAAGTGTTGGTATTCGGCTATGATCTCGGCATGGACACCGCAGGCGGGCTTGGCCAGATAATCTCGATACCCGCTGATTGGGCGATAGAATGTCCAACATCATTAACATTAAAAGAAGCGATGATTTATGGTACTGGCGGCCTAACCGCAGCCTTAAGCGTGCAAAAGCTTGAGAAAATGGGCGCAAAACCAAGTGATGGTCCTGTTGCTGTGACTGGTGCAACGGGCGGCGTGGGTAGTATCAGTATCGCTATCCTCGCGCAGCTTGGCTATGAGGTTATTGCCTTCTCAGGTAAGCCAGAACAGAGTGAGCATCTAAAAGAGCTGGGCGCAAGCGAAGTGCGTCATCGCGATACGATCAATGAAATCGGTAACAAACCTATCGGCCGTGAGCTGTGGGCCAATGCCATTGATACGCTCGGTGGCGATTATCTAGCTAATTTGCTCAAGCAAACCAAAGCGGGCGGCGCAGTGACCAGTTGCGGCCTAGCGGGCGGTGCGGAGTTTTCGATGACAGTCATGCCATTTATCACCAGAGCAGTGTCATTATTGGGTGTCGACTCGGTTTATATCCCGCTAGCTGATAAAGAAGCTATTTGGCAACGTGTCGCCACCGATATGAAGCTGCCTAATCTAGAGAACTATGGTGAAGAGATCACCCTTGAGCAAACGCCTGAGTACTTAGATCGCTTTATTTCGAGTAAGGTGGTTGGGCGTTATGTGGTGAATGTGAAGGGTTAGTTTTTGGTTAGAAGTTAGGTTTTGTAAGCAACGGCAGTGCTTCTTTTGAGGTGCTGCTTTTTTTATTTTTTAAAAGATTATTGTTTGATATCGAATACAATGTTTTTAACGTCAAATTCGTTACAGTTAATTCTTGGCGTCTCTAACCCTTCAATATTATAGAAATTGGACATTAGCTCTATTGCACTAGCAAAATTATCTTCAGTCGGCTCTAGTATTTCAGAGTAAATAGATAGTTTGTCTAATTTAAGGGTGGTACTCAATGTTCTAACCACTGAGTCTTGAACATTCGAATGCAAATATTCAATATTATAATCAATGGTCACTGATATATAACCATTCTCTACCTTTCCAAAAGTTAGCTTTGATACAGATACAGGATGATGTGTCCATAATATATAAACTGAAGCATCGATATAATTTTTCTCAGGATAAATCGGAAAATCAAAAGCTCGATTTTCGAGTTGCTTTAGATCATTGATATCAACACTTATGAAATCTAGAATCAAAGAAGTATCAATAACTTCATTATCAATTTCAAACGTGTCTAGCTCAACCTCTATACTATAAAATAGTGTCATAGGAATGTTGACATAGTCATTCTTAAATATTAGAGCATCTATTTTTCCACCTTTTGGTACGACTAGATCATAGTTAAACGGTTTATTCTCTTCGTTATCCATTTGAGATAGTCCTATATATACTTAAAATAAGAAATAGTATATTCGATATTTATTTGAGTATTACTAATCGTAGTTTAAAATTCAACTTAAATTTTGGGGCTGTCCTAGATAACT
>NZ_LNDJ01000066.1 GCF_001444505.1 Psychrobacter piscatorii
TCTGTTTTATTTAGGATTGACTATAGTGTAAAAACCCATTGATAAAAAGAGCGGCCCATCTATTGATAGATGGGCCGCTCTTTTTTGAAATAAATTATTCAACTGGATTAGTAATACTCCAGTTAAAATCCCAATCAATTATGCGTGCGGCGTAATTGCAGGCATTAAGTCATGGAAGGTGCGACCAGACGCAGTCTCGCCAATAGCGTGCATTTTCCATTCATTGTTATGCCGATAAACTTTTGCCATCACCATAGCAGTATGTCCACCTTGTGCTGATAAGTTATAACGAGCTACTTCGCTGTTGTTATTGGCATTAACAATACGGCAAAACGCGTTTTCGACTGTCTCAAACGTCTGACCGGTAAAGCTATTGACCGTAAATACTAGTGAAGTCACGTTGGCTGGGACTCTTGAGAGATCAACGTTGATGACTTCATCATCGCCATCGCCGTCGCCAGTACGGTTGTCACCAGTATGCACGATACTGCCGTCTTTCGATTTAAGCTGACTGAACCAGATAGCATCGACCGCTTGTTTGTTTGCGTCAAACATGATGCACGAAGCATCCAAATCGATAGAATCGCCGCCGCTACCACCGCCGAATAATTTACCTAAAAATCCCCCTTTTTTGTCTTGTGGATTTTGAGCGACATCCCAACCTAGACCCAATTTGACTTGAGTCAGCTCGCCGCCTGCTTCTTTGCTTAGGGAGATTTTCTGTCCCTTTTGTAGACTAACTGCCATGTGAGTATCCTTATAATAATTGTGAGTAAAACTGCTTAAACATAGTTCTAAAAAACGCTATAAGATATTATCTAAAAAACCACCGTTGCCGCCGCGTCCACCTGAGCTCGTTCCTAAGACACTCTGCAGCCATCCTTGATAGCTGTCACGATTGCGCGAGCAAATAATGACTTTGCCGCTTCCTGAAAAGTTCAGAACCATACCCTCGCCACTGGTGACGGAATTGATGATATTGCTCATGATGCCTTTTTTCTTGCTGGTCGAGACGGACAGTTTATAATCGAGGTTCGAATCCCAGCAAACCACATGACCATTATCAATAATGACATCTTTGTCTGGGGTGACCTCAATCTCAAACAATGAGCCAAAACCAGATACCACAACCTGACCTTTTCCTTGCGTCTGCATGACCATAAAGCCACCAGTATCACCGAATACCGCACCGCCTAGATTACGCTGAATATTAGCTCTGATATCAACACCAGTTTGCGCCGCGACAAAAGCACCATCACTCAAGGTATATTGCTGTGATCCCACCTCGATGATTTGCATATCGCCATCTAGTGTGGGGGCAAGCAAACAGTCGCCTTCACCATTGACCGCTTCAATCTGCTGTTGAAACAACGATTCATCATTGGCAAAGCGGCGCATGAGTGATTGCATCAGTCCACCTTGTAGCTTACCTTTTAGCTCAAGGTTAGACTCCATCATTACCATTGCATTGGCTTCACAATAAATTGAATCACCCTTTTTGAGATTACAATGCAAAAAAGGCTCAATAGTACCGATTAAACTGAATGTTGCGGCCATGGGGTGCAAATCCTTATTCTAATATCTTTGATAGGTGCTCTTAATGTGGGGGAATAGACCTATGTGTTTTAGCGTTTTTATATTGATGAGCCTATTAAATTTAAAGCCATCAAATGCGTTAAAAGGGCACACTTGATGGCTCATAGGCGTTGCTATCAGAAAACTGATAGCAACGCTTGGCTCGCTAGATATTTACGTCAATTTAACGTTACACGTTTACGCCGTAAGACGCTGCTAATGGTCCAAGACCACCGCTGAAGCCTTGACCGACGGCACGGAATTTCCAGTCACCGTTATGACGATATAGCTCACCAAAGATCATAGCCGTTTCAGTGCTGCCATCTTCTGATAGGTCGTAACGGGCGATTTCAGATTGACCATTGTCGTTTACAACACGGATATAAGCATCGCCAACTTGACCGAAGTTTTGGTTACGTGCTTGGCCTTCATAGATAATCGCACAAATAGCAACTTTGCTCACGTCAGCTGGGATGCTCGCAAGATTTATTTTGATTTTTTCGTCATCGCCATCGCCTTCGCCAGTACGGTTATCACCAGTGTGCTCAACGGCGCCATTGTCTGACTTTAGGTTATTAAAAAAGATAAAATCTTGGTCGTTACGAACTTTGCCTGCTTCGTTGATTAAGAAGCCAATAGCATCCAAGTCAAACTCTTGACCGTCAGTTGCGCGTGGATCCCAGCCTAAACCAACTGTGATGTTGGTTAAACCTGGTGCTTCTTTTGATAAGTTTACGTTGCCGCCTTTTGTTAAGCTAATAGCCATACAAATACCCTTTGGATTAATAATTAAGTGGATTGGGTCGAAAAAATAAATTAAAAGTTGTGCAGTGACTGATATGAAAGGACAACTGGTAAAGAACCTAGCTGTATACCACGTCCTGCATATCATTACGTTTTACTATACTAAGCGTTTGCTCACTAAGCAAGGCGTATTTTGTGCGCTTACTATATGCTTACTAAGCGACATAATAACCCTGCATTTTTGATACTTTTTAATCATCTTGGCAATAGTGGTTAACGTATTGTTATGCAAAGGTAAATTATTTAATGGCTGTTTCCTTTGGATTAAGCCATAGAATGAAGAGAAACCTACCCTAGGTTGCAAAGACATAACCAAAAAAAGCGGGTCGTACCAGATATGTTGGTACGACCCGCTATAAGCTTGACAACTCAATAAAATTTAAACGTAATATTGTACTGAATAATCCATTAATAAAAGTATTTAGATAAAGGTTTTATTCGGCAAAAACCGACCAGCCTGTTTCTTGTACAAACAGCTCTAATGCTTTTAACCCAAGCTTGGAGTTTCCGATATGATCTAGCCCTGGCGACCAGACAGCGATAGAGCCTTTGCCGGGAGCTATGGTCAAAATACCGCCACCAACCCCACTTTTACCAGGCAAACCGACGCGATAGGCAAACTCACCAGACCCATCGTAATGACCGCACATCATCATTAGCGAGTTAATCCTTCTTGCGCGGTGCTCGTTAATTACACGTACCCCTGAGTGCTTATCAACTCCGTTAGAGACCAAATATAGACCAGCGCTGGCTAGTTGCTGGCAATTCATCTCAATCGAGCATTGATGAAAGTAAGTACCCAACACCTTATCCACATCGTGCTTGAGACGACCAAAGGATTTCATAAAGTACGCAAGCGAGGCGTTGCGGTCTTTGTGCTCCATCTCAGACGCTGCCACTTTGTGGTCAAAACGGATGGACTCATCGTCCGTAATAAAGTGCACAAACTGTAGAATCTCAGCCAATATTTCTCTAGGTTCGTGACCCATCATGATCGCATCGACCACCGCAATGGCACCAGCATTGATGAATGGATTGCGCGGTCGACCAGTTTCATGTTCTAGCATGACGATTGAGTTGAAAGGATCACCTGAGGGTTCACGACCAACGTGTGTCCAAAGCCCATCGCCCAATTTGCCAAGCGCGATAGTTAGAGTAAATGTCTTAGAAATACTTTGGATCGAAAAGAGTGCTCGCATTGCCTGCTGTATACATCTTTCCGTCAGGTGTCGCTACTGCAATACCAAACTGGTTTGGATCTATATGGGCCAGTTGTGGGATATAGTCCGCTACTTTTCCACGATCGGTTTCAAGTGCCATCTGTGCGGCAATATCATCAAGAATCTGTTGCATAGTGGTTGAAGGGTCTCATTTTTGGTGAGCGATTAAAGGACGAAGATTCTAACCGAATAACGTATAGTAGAGATGAAAAAATTGTATGTGAAGCAAAATACGTATGTATTTTAGCGATAGGTAAGGATTCGCTGTGTGACTAATGCCTGCCATTATAACGCAAAAAAGCAGGCCATATCTGATGATACGACCTGCTCAAAGCTATACAGCATCATGCGAACAACAGGTGCTAATTAAGCCTTGCTGCTTCCGCTTTACGATGTTTCAGCGACGCCCATAATGCAAAACCAATAAAGGCAATACCGATAAGACCAGTAATAATTTCTGGTACATGGAACTTCACTGACAACAGCATAATGATGGCTAAGGCACCGATGGCGTAATGTGCGCCATGCTCAAGATAAATAAACTCATCAAGCGTGCCTTTGTCTACCAAGAAGATAGTCATCGAACGTACGAACATCGCACCAATGGCAAGACCAAGCATGATAACAATGACATCATTGGTAATGGCAAATGCGCCAATCACACCATCGAAACTGAATGAAGCATCGAGGATTTCTAAGTATAAGAAACCAATGATACCGCCTTTCATGATAGCGCTGGTTGCGGCTGCGCCACTTCCTTCGTTTTCTAAGTCTTCTTCGAGGTCACCTTCTAGCATACCAGAGACAACCTGTACACCAAGGTATACTAGAATGCCCCAAACGCCAGCAATGAGCACAGCACTTGACTGCTCTGCACTGGCCCATGATACCGCAATCATTAAGACGATAAGCGCAACAAATACGCTCATCGCATCGACTTTTCCCAGTTTTGCTAAACGGCTCTCGAGCCAGTTGAACCAATGTACTTCTTTTTCATCAAAAATGAAGTTTAAGAAAACCAGTAGTAAGAAAATACCACCAAAGGCTGAAATTTCAGCGTGATGTGCCATCAATCTTGCTGAGTACTCTTCAGGGTTGTTCAATGCCAAGTCAATCACCTGCATCATACCAAGGTCAGCCGTAACGGCGACGATGACAATAGGGAAGACCAAGCGCATACCGAATACCGCGATTAAAATACCCACGGTTAAAAATATCTTTTTCCAAAACTCATCCCAGCCCTTGAGGACTGAAGCGTTGACCACCGCGTTATCAAAAGATAACGAAATCTCCATGACGGCCAAAATAGCGGTAATCGATAGTGTAGTGATTAAACCACCCATACCGCCATGTGAATATCCCCACCATGCCGCTATTGCTAAGGCAATGATTGTGAAGATAATATCTAAATAAAAATGTCTCATGACACATCCTGTCTGGTTGCGTAAAGCTGGTCTATTATAGACACAAGCCGCAAAAAAGTGGTTATTGCTAACCACTTTTTATGCATAATTTTAAACGAAACGTAAAGCATTACTAGTCATTGGGGCATTAAAAATTGTGACTATTTGCAACGATGGTCGCTTGATATCTTGGACGTGATAATCGGAATGGCTGATAGCCCAAATGCCAATAAAAATAAGGCTCTAGATATCAACGCCGTACTGATGACACATCGCCTGTAAGCCACCTGAATAACCTTGACCTACCGCGCGGAACTTCCATTCACCGTTATGGCGATATACTTCACCGAATACCATGGCTGTCTCAACAGAGTAATCTTCTGCTAGATCAAAACGTACCACTTCAGTACCGGTTTCTTCGTTAACAACGCGGATAAAGGCATTGGCTACCTGACCGAAGTTTTGGTTGCGAGTAGCAGCGTCATGGATAGTCACCGTCACGACTACTTTATCAACGTCAGCAGGTACTTGGGTTAAGTTTACTTTGATAACTTCATCATCACCATCGCCTTCGCCAGTACGGTTATCACCCGTGTGCTCGACCGCGCCATTATCAGATTTCAGCTGATTATAGAAGATAAAATCATGGTCGCCGCGCACTTTACCTGCACCATTTAGCAAAAATACACTGGCATCAAGATCGAACTCAGCACCAGAGGTGGCGCGCTCATCCCAGCCTAGACCGATTAGTAGCTTGGTCAAATTTGGATCAGTTTTCGTTAGCGATAAGTTACCGCCTTTGTTAAGTGATAGAGCCATGGTATTATCCTTGTTATTAGACGTTAGAGATTTAATGACATAAAAGGCGATGCTTACGCTATAACTGCGCAAATCCATCGCCTAGTAATGCTCTATCATAACAACAAAAAATGACCCAATCAAAGCCGATTAGGTCATGGTTATATTTCATATACATTGGGCAAAAAACCTAAGTTTCAGGCAGTTACGTTACTCCTTATAGCTACCTTGTTCATGGCATTTGCCAGTATAGCAGCAGTGCTCACTTATAAATGCTTATCTATAGACTCTGACGATGACGAATCTCAAAGCTTTGATGAATAGGTTTTTTGATATTAAAATCAAAACCAATCGTTTTTTGGGTGATATTAACGATATCGTAGCGCTCGACTAACTGCTCATCTAGCTCAAAGCGCGTGAAGTTATTAGAAAAATACAAAACACCATCAGACGTTAAGCGGTTCATGGCGCGATTGATGAGGGCAGCATGGTCACGCTGTACATCAAAGGTTCCTTGGAACTTCTTCGAGTTTGAGAAAGTCGGTGGATCAATAAAGATAATATCAAACTGCTCGGTGTTGTCTTTGATCCATTCAAAAATATCGGCGGCAACGAATTGATATTTATTGCGGCTGACGTCTAGACCGTTCAAGACAAAGTTTTGTTTGCCCCAATCTAGGTAGTTCTGTGACAAATCAACGCTCGTGACTTTTTTGGCACCAGCAAGCGCTGCATGCACACTGGCGGTACAAGTATAAGCAAACAGGTTAAGTACAGATTTGCCGCGGCTGTTATCTTTGATCCGTGCGCGCATATTACGGTGATCGATGAACAGACCCGTATCGAGATAATCCGTAAAGTTAACATAAAAATAAGCACCATCTTCGCGGGCGACATGAAACTTGCCGCGTTTTTCTGTGGTGTTCTGTTTACTGTACTGATCGTTACCAGACTGACGGGCACGCGTTTTGATAAAGATTTGCTCACGATTAATATCAAACACTTCACGGATACCCATCAGCGCGAGATTAAAGCGTTTTTTGGCTGTTTCAGGTGGAATGGTTTTAGGCGGTGCATACTCTTGCACGTGGGCATAATCGCCGTATAAATCGATAGCAACCTTGAAGTCAGGCAAATCGGCGTCATAGACACGAATGTTACTGACATTGTCTTTTTTCGCCAGTTTTTTGAGTTTGCTTAGATTTTTTTGTAGACGATTAATAAAGTCTTGTCCGTCTTCTACGTCGATCTCACGCTTTTCAAAACGGCTGACAAGATTACCTGTCTGTCCAGCGATAAGCGTTCCGTAGCGGAAATAGACGGTGATAGCGCCATTATGACAGCGTAACGTTTTTGGTTCTTTAATCGGTAGGATATCTACTTGCTCGACACGAGCAGCCAATATGCCAAGCATTGGATCGATACCTCTGCCAGCAAAGCTGTCTTGCACAATCAGGCCAATGGCTTGATACAGTGGCTTAATCATTTCTTCATCACCCAGACGCTCACCATAAGGCGGGTTGGTAATGATTAAAGGATTACTCAATCGACCGTCATCCACGAGCGGTTTTAGGGCGCTACCAAGTTGATCAAGCGCACGCTGTTCGATGTCTAGTAGCGGAAGCAAATCTTGAAGTCCTGCCGCGATGAGGTTTTTTTCGGTTGCGATAATTGCGCCATTATCAGCATCAAAACCCAACACAAGCGGCAGCGTATCTGGTTGCTCATTGGCAATCTCTAATGCTTCGCGAAAACGTGTCTGTGCATCCTCAATCATCTCCTGCCATAGCGTCTCGTCATGATGCTGCCACTCATAGAAGCCAAATTGATTGGCAGCTTTGTCGATACCCACGGCATAATCACAGTGCATGAGTAGCGCTTCGATAAGGAAGGTACCAGAGCCACACATTGGGTCTATTAACGCATTATAGTAAGGTGCATCGCCTGCATCGTTTTTCTTGTGCCAACCAGCGCTATAGAGTAGGGCAGCTGCCAAGTTTTCTTTTAATGGGGCTTCTGTCATAGCCACGCGATAACCACGGCGATGCAAACTGGTACCCGAGAGGTCTAGATACAGCTCGGCTTGCTTATCATTGATGGTTGCAAAAATAGAAAAATCTGGGTTTTTGCTATCGACATTGGGGCGGCTGTCATACACTTCGTTAAAAGTGTCAGCAATCGCATCTTTGACCCGTAACATGGCAAATTGTTGACTTACAGCGACACGCTTATCGACAGACAGACGGATGGCAAAGGTTTGCTCTAGGCCAAATTGCTCAGTCCAGTTAACCGATTTTGCCAAACCATAAAGCTGCTCTGCCACATCATATTCTGCGTTGATATTTTTGCGCTTGATGAGCATCAATACCCGCGAGGCCACACGTGACCATAGGCAGATGGTATATAGGTCACGCAAATCACCCGTGACGGCGAGACGCCCTGTGCTTTTGATGTCGCTTTTGATACCGAAACTTGTCAGCTCAGTCTGCAGCGGTGCCTCAAGCCCATCGGCACAAGTAACGATAAGATCAAGCGTCAAGGTGGAAGAGGGTGCAGCTGCGATGTGTTCGGTCATACGGGTACCTGTGGGCTAAATTGACAAAAAAGCAAATAATAAAATAGGCGGTGTAACCAGTAATTTTACCATAATTCATCGCCAGATGGTTCAAAGTGTCTATGTTTAAGGTGCGATAGGTTTAAGGTGCGATAGCTAAACACATAAAAATAAACGATCTACTTGTCTTGTGCCAATGGTGCCTCTTCTGAGAGCACTTGAGTGGTGGTTGCAAAGGGTTTGGTGGCAATCGGGTAGTCAACATCTTTTGGCATAAGCAAGCGCATATGCGGATAAGGCGTCGAGATACTGGCCGCGTCGAACGCAGTTTTTATCTCTTCTTGCAGCACTTCTTTGATCTTCGGGATGCGTGCCACTGCTGCTGGCTTGACCCAAAAACGCACGATAAAAAACACCCCATACTCACCGATTTCAGCCACTGTGGCGGAAGTTTCAGGACGCTTGAGCACTGCATCAGTATCGCTCAGTACTTGCAAAATTTCTTGGCGTGCCATCTCAATATCATCTTCGAAGGCAATACGGACACGAATATCAAAACGAATAAAGTTTTTGGAGGTTAGGTTAATGACTTCAGAGGAGGCAACATTGGAGTTTGGAATGATGACAGTGATGTTGTCTCGCGTCAGAATATGAGTGGTGCGTAGCGCGATCAGCACCACGCGCCCCTCAGTATCATTGATATGAATCCAGTCACCGACTTGAAAGGACTGCTCTAGTAAAATAGTAATACCGGCAATGAAGTTGGCAAGCGTCGATTGAGCCGCAAAGCCCACTGCCAAACCGACAATACCCAAACCTGCAACGAGCGACACGATGTCAAAACCAAATTGAGCCATCACGCTGGCGAGGCCAAGTACCAATAAGAGGACGGACAAGATGTTTTTGAGCAGCTGTTCTATCGAGGCGTTGAGTCCATAATGCTGTAGAACTTTATGAATAATCTGACCCGATGACGCCCACAGCACGTAGTAGATACCAGCCCACGTGCTGGCTTTTGCTGTGGCTTTGATGGTCTCTGGTTCAATATTTATCTGACTCATAATCGCTATGAGGCTAGCCACAATCCAGATGTAGCGTAGTGTCGAGCGAACGATTTTGGTGCGGCGATCGTTTAAGCGAATCTTAGTTTTACTTTGTCTAAGAATATAATTGGCCAGCCAATAAAAAAATCCCAATACCGCAAGCAGTATTAGGATCTTTATGCCAGTGCTAGCAAGCTCTACTGCTTGAGAAGACCAATTGAGCGACTCTTCATCTATAGATCCGCCAAGCGCAAGGTAGAGACTAGTATGTAGGTCACGAATGATTTCTTTAAAAAAGTCGGTAACACTAGCGATTGACATTGCTTCGTCCATGCAGGGTGTGTGTATACAAGGTTTGATAAATGAGGTGTCCGGTCACACGTCACCTCAAGTTGTCTAGTCAATCAAATATAGCATGAGTGATGACTAAGCCTAACTCTATTTTTTAGAGCAAGGCCTAACTGTAAATTAAAAATTGTCTTCTTGCGCGTCTTGAGATTGATAGGGTATCTCCATTTTGTCCTGCACATCACGTAATGCCGTACGCAGTCCTTCTAATATCGTAGGGTGATAAAAAGGCGTATCGAGCATGTCTTTAATACTCAAGTCATTGGTAATCGCTGTGGCTAATATATGACCGATATACTCGGCATCAGGGCCCACCATGCTCGCGCCTAATATTCTGTCGGTTTTTTT
Source organism: Psychrobacter piscatorii (assembly GCF_001444505.1). GTDB lineage: Bacteria > Pseudomonadota > Gammaproteobacteria > Pseudomonadales > Moraxellaceae > Psychrobacter > Psychrobacter piscatorii_B. Next base: position 10,094 of record NZ_LNDJ01000066.1, read on the forward strand.
GCAAGCATAGATATGTAGCAGACCACAATTAACGCCCATCACACGGCTGCGCCCTTGGTTGTCAAAACTGACGCGACCAATGACAAATTCCAGCTCAGGGTCTTCTTGAATCTCGGGTAGAGACATTCCGACATTGACGATTTGCGGTGAACAAAATACGATAGAAAATGGGGTGGCGGGCGGGCGAATATAAGCATCTTCGGTATTTTCACAGACCATGTTGCCAGCACTATAGCCCTCATCACTCGCTACATGCAGTAGAGGAATGTGAGCATTGGCGTCTCCAACGATATAGATATCTGAATCACCAATTTGCCCTGTTTTTTTACTCAAGTTTTTCGGGCGGTTTTTGTCATCAAGCTCAACGCCTAAGTGTTCGACACCCAACTGCTTGATGTTGTTGCGGCGACCAGTCGCGACTAACACACAGTCGCCTTGCCATTGTCTTGACTCACCAGCACTGTCTTCATATTCAATAAACGCAGTTTGAGTGTCTTTATTTACTTTTTGACCCACATCAGTAATCTTGCTTCCCAAGTGCATGGTAAGCTCATGACTTAAGCACTCGATGGCTTTTTGGTTGATGTCATTATCCTTGAGACCAGCAACTTGTTTGACTCGGTTGAGTAGCGTCACCTCTACGCCCAAGCGCGTAAATGCTTGTGCAAGTTCTAGACCAATGGCGCCAGCACCGACGACGGCCATAGAGTTGGGTAAGTCTGTAAGCTCAAACACGCTATCAGAGGTGAGCATCGTGTCACCCAGTTTGTCAGCCCAACCGTCAGGTATAAAAGGTGAGCTGCCAGTTGCCACAATGATTTGCTCTGCGGCAATGAGCTCATCATTGACCTCGATTAACCCTTGTTCATTAATATGAGCACGCCCATCGATTTTTTTGTGATCAGGCCAGCTATCTACTTGTTTTTTGATATAGCTAGCAAAATGACTGCGCTCATCACGCACGCGCTGCATCACTTGCTTGCCATCTATTTTTACCGTGGCATGAACCCCAAAGTCGCCAGAATGGTTGGCATCATGTGCACGGTCAGCGGCTGCAATCAGCAGTTTGCTAGGCATACAGCCGACAGCGACACAGGTAGTGGTCCAAAACCCTTCATTGATAATGACGACATCATCTTTAATTTTGCTCGCTTGGCGAAAGGAATTTTGACCAGCCGTGCCTGCACCGATAACGGCAACAGAGACGTTGCGCGTGACTTCATGCGGCGTATTATCAGCAGTAGTACCAGACTGTTTATTCATATGATTCTCTAGTAAGGAAGGGTAGTAGTGATATTTTCAGTTATCAGCTCAGACTTGTGTATGCGATCTTTTAGCATTTTTATGGCGAGCGATTTAACCTAGTCTATTGTTCGGATTATGGTGCCAATATGCTGAGTAGACGACTGGTGTAATCTTTGGCGCGTAGGTTACGCTGTGCGTGAGTCAGCTTGCCCTCTTTATCAAATACAAATGCCGAGCGTACTAGCCCCAAAGTAATGTTGCCGTACATGTTTTTCTCTTTAATGACTTCAAAATACTGGCATAGCTTCTCATCAGCATCACTGATAAGTGGGATCTGCAAGTCATATTTATCGATGAATTTTTCGTGGGATTCAATGCTATCACGAGAGACGCCAATAATGTCATAACCTAAGTCGTCAAAGTCATGAAGATGCGCTGTGAACTCCGTCGCTTGCGTGGTACAGCCTGGTGTGTTGTCTTTGGGATAAAAATAGAGAATAAGACCTTTATCGGTATTGGCAACCATCTCTTTGAGACTGATCTCATCATGGATAAAATTTCCGGCAATTTTGCGCACGATGGTCACTGGAAAGTCAGGTAGGTTGATCGTTTCTGTCGTTGGCTTTGCCATGGTAAAATCCTTATTGATTTTGGTTATGTATATTGGTTTTTTTGATGGTTTAGATAGGGTTTTATTTATCGTCTTCTTATTATAGGCAGATTGGTAGCAATAAATAATCAGTTTTACACTTTGCTCATTCATTGGCAACAAAAAAGACTGGCAATGGCCAGTCTTTTGTATATCAAACGAATAGTAATTAAGCAGGCTTTTGCGGCTGCTTTAGATCTAAGCCGACTGTGCACTGCTGCAGGTCTTTTTGCATGGTCTTGACGTATGGCAAGCTTGAAGGGTCTTTTTTGTCTTTTGCGTAGCTTTCGATCTCCCACATCTGACCGATGGTCATGTTGCTACGGACACCGATAGTGCACTTACATAACTTTGTCGCATCACTTTTACTAGCAACTTTATATTTGACTGCGCCATTGACACATGAGTTGATATTACTTTGCTTAATATCAGTAGCATTCGCTTGTGGCATTGCAAATACGGCCGCTAAGGCTAGGGGTAATAATGGCAATAACTTCATAAATTTCCTCTTACAGGTAGTGTCAATTTTTGACTCTGGTATTCAATGTGATTTTATAATCAACAGACAGCTGGATCATTGATATGTGAGTGACTGAATCATTTGTGATATCTCATGTAACCTATATCATATGTAATCTGTTCAATTGGCAAAAATGATTGTCCATACCATAGCAAGTATATTGATTAAAATACAATGTCGACGTGCTGTGTTAATGCAAGCGAATGTTTCGCTAATGTTGATTGATGCCGCTGTTTGATAAAAAGTCAGTATCTCTATCCAGCTTGGTAATGAGTAGGGTCAGTGACGCCAGCTTGAGCAAAGCCTTGGCGACGTAGCGCACAGCTGTCACAAACGCCGCAAGCAAGTCCGTTCACATCGGCACGATAACAAGAAATCGTTTGTCCATAATCAACGCCCAATGATAGACCAAGCTCAATAGTTTGAGCTTTGGACAGCTTTTGTAGTGGGGTTTGGATAGACAAGCGATGACCGGTAACGCCCGCTTTTGTCGCCAGATTGGCCATGTGCTCAAATGCTTCGATATACTCTGGACGGCAATCGGGATAGCCAGAGTAATCGACTGAGCTGACCCCAATGACGATATGATTGGCATCAGTCACTTCAGCGACGGCTAGAGCATAAGACAAAAAGATTGTATTGCGCGCAGGCACATAAGTATTAGGGATAGCATCGTTATCGATTTCATCGCGCTTTTTATTAGGGAATTTGTCGGTATCGCCGTCTGGTACGATCATGCTGTGATCGGTGAGTGATGAGCCACCAAGCTGGGCGATATCAATATCAATGATTCTATGATTGACGCCTGCTGTCTCAGCAATGCGCTTTGCTGCGACAAGCTCACTATTATGACGTTGCCCATAGTCAAAGCTGACCGCTGTCACCGAGGCATAGCGTGCCTTTGCCCAATACAAACACGTCACCGAATCGAGACCACCTGATAAAAGTACAACGGCGTTTTGATTTTTATTGAGAGTATCTAATTCAGCATCGGACGCTTGGTTGGCCGAGTTATTATGCAAAGTAACGTTAGTCATAGTGTTATCTATTATTGGTTTACGAAAACGGCTATTTTAGCAAAAATACGGCTATTACAGAACCACGAAGCGACCAATCACGCGTCACTAAAGTGACAAAGCTATGCTAAGCAGTATTGCAATAAAAATAAAGTGCGTATTACTGTCATCTTTTCAATCTGTTAGCAATATTTGTTATAATTGCCGCTTTTAAAGCATCGATAACCCTACCTCATTGATCTTGCTTTATCGCAAACTACTTTATAGTAAAGTCATCCTTATAAAGATATTGAGTAACTTATGACCGCAGCAACCTTATTTACGCCAAACATCCCTTCTCACTCTGACGATATATCTAATGAATCAGACTTTAATCGTTATGTTTTAGAGGCTGATGCTGAAGAGGGTAGCAATGAAGATATCGTTGATGAACAATCTACTGACTCACAATCGCCTACTGAATCAGCGCACTTTCGTAAGCTACAAAAGAAGCTTCGTCGTCAAGTCTCTTGGGCCATTCGTGATTTTAATATGATTGAAGACGGCGATGTGGTGATGGTCTGCGTATCAGGCGGCAAAGACAGCTATACCTTGCTGGATATTTTGCTCCTACTAAAACGTATCGCCCCCATTCATTTCGATATCGTCGCAGTCAATCTTGACCAAAAGCAGCCCGGCTATCCTGAAGATATTCTGCCTGCTTATCTAAACGAGCAGGGCATTGCGCATTATATCTTAGAAAAAGACACGTATAGTATTGTCAAAAGCGTAGTACCAGAAGGCAAGACTTACTGTTCAGCGTGCTCACGCTTACGTCGCGGCTCGCTTTATGGCTTTGCCAAACAAATCGGCGCGACCAAAATCGCCTTGGGTCATCATCGCGATGACATGCTGGCGACTTTCTTCTTGAATTTATTTCATGGCGGCGCGCTCAAATCAATGCCGCCTAAACTGCTGAGTGATGACAAGCAAAACCTGCTGATTCGTCCATTGGCCTATGTCGAAGAAAAAGACATCATCGAGTATGCCAAATTAAAAGAATTCCCGATTATTCCTTGTAATCTGTGTGGCAGCCAGACCAATCTACAACGTGCCATTATCAATGACATGCTACGCGAATGGGATGACGCTCATCCGCAGCGTTTGGCGTCTATCTTTAAGGCAATGCAAAACGTAGCGCCATCACAGTTAGCGGATCGTGAGTTGTTTGACTTTGAGACACTCAGTCTTGATCGTGATAACGACGAGCGTTTATTTGAAGGGGATAATATTCAATCAGGGCAGACCGACAGTCTGGCTGAGATTGGTTTGCCGGTATCACCAAAGACGCAAACGTTCAATCCTAAGTTTGCTAGCGATAAGCCGTATGCAACAGAATCAGACAATGCTGTAACAAGTAGAACTACACCTCAGAAAATTCCAACAATTAACCCAGTTATTTAGCATCTCATGAGCGAATACTGATCGAGTAACCCATAAAAAACCAGCCATTCATAAAGAAAAGGCTGGTTTTTTAAATGTAGATATTAGGGCATAGCTTAATAATATTAACTTTTAGCAAAGACAGGTAAAGGTTTAAAGCTAACCTCTGAGCGCGGAAGCTTGGCGACATCTTGCATACGCCAATCGTCCTTGCCATCGTTATTCACTTGCAGGTAATATTTGGCTTTTACCGAATCAAGATTTACTTGGGCGCTGTATTTATTGCCCTCAACATGCTTTAGCACGACGTCACGGTCTTTTTTGATATCGGTGGCATGCGAGATTGAAAGATTAAGCGTATCGGGATAAGTAAGTGGCTGGCCGTTCAATAGCTTGCCTGACTGCACACTTTGCTCAGGATAATTGAGATAAAACACAACATCGCCATTATCCGCAAATTGCATTTTGCCATGCAAGTCCAAGTCATAAGCAAGCTTGTCACGTGAGACGTCATGATAGAGCGTCTTGCCATCCATATACCAGTCGTCACGTACCACGCTGTCGCGGATCTGGTAAGAGTAGTAGACAAACCAGATACAAGCGATCACGACCGCAGCTGGCATGCCAATCACAAAGATCATAACCATGTAATTCTTGTACCATGGCTGAGTATCTTGATGTTTAAAATTCGGTGCTGGATTAGACATAAAATACCTATTCATCAGATACTTATTTATCAAAGATCTGCTTATCAGATATCGACAAATGGTATCAACGGACAATTTGACGGCTACCTGCTGCCAGTTTAATCATAAATCATTCACCCGATAGCCTTTGACTCTCAAAGTCGCTGACTACCGAATGACATAAAGGAAACTAAATAATCAGTTCAGTGATGAATTACTGACCTTGAGTCGTAAAGACGTTTTGCTTACTGACTTTGTACTTACCGTCTTCACTGGTCACATTTAACGTCACTGGCGTTTGACCAAATTCAATCACATCAGGATCACCATAAATACTGACAGGCATATCGAAGCTTTCGCCTGCTTCTAAGGGTACATCGTTGAAGCGCAGCTCTAAACTCAAACCTTCTTGCGGTGCGAGCGTTATTTTATAAGTGTGAGGTTCTTGGGTTTTGTTGGTTAGCTTGACGATATAGCTGTTCTCAATCATGCCTTGGGTATTGATAGATGATAACTGGTTACGATCACGGCGGATATCAATCTCTAGCGGCATGCGGTCTGTCAACGCATAGATAACCCCGCCACATAGCACTGCCAATAGCGCCAAATAAGCAAATAGTCGCGGACGCAGAACACGGCTTGGTTCTTTTTCGACCAGCTGACGTTCGGTTGTATAACGAATCAGCCCGCGTGGATAGCCAACTTTGTCCATAATCTCATTACAAGCATCAATACAAGCGGCGCACTGGATACAGCCGACTTGCAGGCCATCACGAATATCGATACCAGTGGGGCAGACCTGCACACACATGGTACATTCGATACAGTCACCCAGCTCTTCAGGGTGTGTGCCTTTTTTACGCGCGCCGCGCGGCTCACCACGCTCATAGTCGTACGATACGATCAGCGTATCTTTATCAAACATCACACTTTGGAAGCGGCCATAAGGACAAATCTGTACACACATCTGCTCACGCATATAACCTGCATTGGCATAAGTGGCAAAGGTAAAGATAAACATCGATATCCATACCCATGTTGGCCAGTCAGGAAAAGGAATCAGTCCCACGGTCTGCCAGCTATGATAAAGCGAATCTGTACCTGCCACATAACTGACAAAGGTTGCTGCTGTAATCACAGAAAGTACAAACCAAATCGCATAAACTGCCGTTCGCTTGAACACTTTACTCGCGCTCATAGGCGATTTATCAAACTTCATGCGCTTATTGCGATCACCAATGACCCATTTTTCAACGTACTGGTAGAGATGCGTCCAGATGGTTTGTGGACAAGCATAACCACACCAAACGCGGCCAGCATATACAGTCACCATAAACAAAGTAAATGCTGCAATAATGGCAAACGCGGCAATAAAATAAAAATCTTGAGTCAAAAAAGTCAAACCAAAAATATAGTAATGCTGTGAGGGAACATCAAACCATATTGCTTGTCTGCCATTATAGCGCAGCCACGGCAAAATTAAAAAAGCGGCCAAAAGGGCATACATCGTGATGACACGAATATTTTGATAAAACCCTGTCACAAACCTTGGATGTACCCGATGCTTGGTGGCATCAAGATCGACCTGCTGTACGGGGATTTTATTAGATTGTTGTTGTGCTGACATAAACGTGCCTCTTTAAAAAAAGAATCAGTCTGCTGGCATGATGAACAAACACCTCTCGTATTGAGGTATATGAGTGTACGATGTTATCAATGTCAGTAAATAATGGATAGTGACTTGAATAAAAGTCCTCTAGTACACTTACTAAATAATTGATTATAAGTGGGTTATTAGATCGAGCTAAGACATCATCAGTCTGGCTCGTTAGCTATTTTGAAAACAGCTATTCTAACATTCCCCCTACTAACAATGGGGTAATAATCGTAAAAAGCAAGCACTATAGATCATAATAATGTCTACTGAGAAGTATCTGTGATAGCGACTATTAGGTAAATTCTGCAAAAATAAACGAAAAAAGGAGAACTGTACTAACAGTCCTCCCTTTATTAAATCTCGTCCATATAAAATACAGTAACAGCGTTTTAGTTAGCAGTAGCTTCTTTGGTCGCTACTGGCTGAGTCGCTGCAGTATTTGCCATCGCAGTTTCAGGTGCTTTGCCAGTTTTGTCCGATAGTGAGTAGACGTAAGCGGCAAGTAGCATGATACGCTCATTACCTAGCTTCGTTTCCCACTGAGGCATTACACCTGCGCGGCCATAACGTAGCGTTTCACGAATGGTCTCGCGATCACCACCATATAACCAGATATTATCCGTCAAATTCGGTGCGCCAGCTGAAATCATACCTTTACCATCTGGTCCATGACAAAGAACGCAGTTGGTCGGCTCATGAAAAATAACTTTACCTTGAGCAACTTTCGTTTGATCAAGATCATAATCATTTTGGTTGCCTGATAGTGATAAGACATATTCAGCGACCGCACGTATGCCGTCTTCACCAAGCTGATCACGCCATGCTGCCATACCACCAACACGACCATTGTGTAGCGTGGTCAAGATGTTACCGGCTTTACCACCATACAACCAATCATTGTCAGTCAGATTAGGATAGCCTGGAGCACCCTTAGCATTCGAGCCATGGCATACTGCACAGTTCTGTAAGAACAAACGGCTACCAACTTTTAAAGCATTTGGATTTTCAGACAGTTTTTCGACATAAGGCGCAAGCTCTGTGACCTTCTCATCGATTTGTGCCTGTAGATCCGCTGGTGGATTGTCACTGCGACGCATGGTCGCTTGTAGCTCGTTTAGCGTCGCTAGTGTCGCGGTTGCGCCTGCTGCATCTGCTTTAACCAAAATATTCTTTTCAAAGTTATCTGTAAATACTTTGTTGTTGCTCTCAAGCTCACTGAACAGCTCGTTTTTAGAAGTCCATGGTACATCTTCACCATCGACTTTTACGGTTGCAAGACCGTTCCAGTTTCCCGGAAGCATGGCTGGGAAAAACACCCAGTAAACCACGCCCCAGACGATTGAGCCAAAAAATATCACTAACCACCATTTAGGGAGTGGTTTATCGTATTCTCGGATACCATCGTATTCATGACCAGTGGTACCGTCTTCTTCAACCTCTGGCTTGTATTTCAATACAAACAGCAGAACGCCAAGAATGAACGCCCAACAACCAAAACTGATTAGCGTAATCCAAGAACTCCAAAAAAATGTCATCATTTATCCTTATTGCGCTGCTCTTCAGACAGAGATCTAATATCCTCGTCATCAAGCGCAAGTTGTGCATCTTCTTCGAAGCGTTTTTTGTTTTTTGGCGAATACGCCCACCATGCAACGCCTACGAAGGCAATAAAGGCAGAAACGGTCGCAATTGTTTGTAATTCACCAATACCCATTAGCGCTGTCCTTCCATTGCGGTACCTAACTGCTGTAGATAGGCAACCAAAGCATCAAGCTCAGTGGCGCCAAGTACGGCATCTGGAGCACCTTCGATATCTTCTTCAGTATAAGGCACACCGAAGCGATCACGGAATAGACGCATTTTAGCTTGAATGTTCTCACCATCGACTTCGTTCTCGGCCAACCACGGGAAACCTGGCATGACTGACTCAGGCACTAGCGAACGTGGATTGATTAGATGCTGCTTTTGCCAATCTTCAGAATAACGGCCACCAACACGTGCTAAGTCTGGTCCAGTACGTTTCGATCCCCATAAAAACGGGTGATCCCACGTCGACTCAGCGGCACGTGAGTATGGTCCATAACGTTCAACTTCTGCACGTAGTGGGCGAACCATTTGCGTATGACAAACGTGACATCCTTCACGGATATAAATATCACGACCTTCAAATTCAAGCGCAGTCCAAGGCTCCATAGCGGGAAGAGGCTTGTTCAAACCGCCTTCCTCAGGACTGTCGTTGTTATAAATCAAAGGCACGATTTCAACTAGCGTTGCAAAACTGATAGCAATAACGATACCAATGACTAACAAGCCTGTATTTTTTTCAATAATTTCATGCGGTGAACCAGCCATGATCGCTCCTTATACGTTAGCTGTCGAAGGTTTTTCGACACTAGGTTCATGATCCGTTGGATCAGCGACATCTACAGGCTTACCTTCTGGCATTTTGAGTGTTTTATAGCAGTTATAAGCCATTACAAACATACCCGATACATATAAGAAGCCACCAAATGCACGGCCAATATATGGGAAATGCGAGAATTCAACAGTATCAACGAAGCTATATACCAAAGTACCGTCTGGGTTAGTAGCCAGCCACATCATGCCTTGGCCAATACCTGAGATCCACATAGACACGATATAGAAAATCGTTCCTGCAGTCGCAAGCCAAAAATGCGTGGTGATTAAGCTGATAGAGTACATCTTCGGTTTGTTATAAATACGTGGTAGCAGTACGTATAGCGAACCAATGGTAATCATACCAACCCAGCCAAGTGCGCCTGAGTGTACGTGACCAACTGTCCAATCAGTATTATGTGATAGCGCATTCACTGTTTTGATAGACATCATTGGGCCTTCGAACGTCGACATCGCGTAGAACGACAATGCAACAATCATAAAGCGAATGATTGGATCGGTACGCAGCTTATCCCAACTACCTGATAGCGTTAGTACACCGTTAATCATACCACCCCAAGATGGTGCAAACAGGATGATTGAGAAGACCATAGCAAGAGACTGCGTCCAATCAGGAAGCGCTGAATAATGCAAATGGTGACCACCGGCCCACATATATGAAGCAATCAATGCCCAAAAGTGAACGATAGACAAACGATAAGAATAGATAGGACGACCAATCTGTACTGGAACGAAGTAATACATCATGCCAAGGAAGGCTGCCGTTAAGTAAAAACCTACCGCATTATGCCCGTACCACCACTGCACCATCGCATCAGTTGCACCGCCAAATAGCGAATAAGATTTGAACGCGCTAACTGGAATCGCCATGCTGTTTACGATGTGTAGTAATGCAATCGTAATGATGAAAGCGGCAAAGAACCAGTTAGCCACATAGATATGTGAGGTTTTGCGTTTGATGAGTGTACCAAAAAATACAATGGCATAAGAGATCCATACCAAGGCAATTAGGATATCGATCGGCCACTCAAGCTCAGCGTATTCTTTAGTTGAGGTCAAACCTAGAGGAAGGGTAATAACGGCGGATACGATAACCGCTTGCCAACCCCAAAAGGTAAACCAAGCTAAGTACGGCGCAAATAAACGCGTCTTACAGGTACGCTGAACGATGTAGTAAGACGTTGCGAACAGGGCAGAGCCACCGAACGCAAAAATGACCGCATTGGTATGTAGCGGTCTTAAACGACTAAAGGTCAGCCATGGAATGTCAAAGTTGAGTGCTGGCCATGCTAACTGTGAAGCAATGAACACACCAAGACTCATGCCGACGATGCCCCAAACGACAGCCATGATCGTAAAAAATCTTACGACAGTAATTTCATACTCACGGTCAACTGGGGCGACTGCTGTGTTTTGTAAACTCATTGGATGATTCCTTTACAGCCCGAATTATCAACAGAATTAACCAACAGTCCGCGCTATATGTATCATAAAGTCATGATAGCGGCGGTACATAATGCTCTTTGTCCTGCTTATCCTCATAATCTTATTAACTATCAATTTAGGCTTTGATTTTATGTCAGTTGATACTGATGGATAAAATGAGGCGCTTCGTGCACCTTGTTTACAGCCAATCGATAGTAGGATTGTTAATACATCATCAAGGTAAATAAGAAGACGCGCCGTTTTGAGCATCAAACATCTCATAAGGCTAAATATGTATCTTAATTATTACGAAAAAATCTGTACTAATGAAGATAGATACCCATATCTATAGGGCTATTAAAACGCATTGACCATAGATGTATGCTAGCGGCGGCTGACAAAAAACACGATTATGTAATGTTTGGTTAAAACTCCCGACTCTGTTTAAGGGTATTGTAACGCAATCCTAATTAAATATCATCAGAACTATGCGCCAAAATACAAACTCTTTGGTATAAATGTTAGAGAGCAACTTATTATTGCTGTGCTACTCCTCTATTTTATACACAATTTTGTCACTATTCTAGATGCTCATCTTGATTGAATAGGGGAGGCGCTCGCTAAACATAAGCGTAGACCTGCAAAGAAGTTTTGTAACAATAACATTGCTGAGCCGATAAATAGGTTTTACTTCTTATCAAGTCGCCCTTTATAATGAGGCTGAACGTCATTAATGGCTATGTATTGCATAGGTCTATTGATAGCAATCATTTTCATAATTCTAATAGTTAGGCCAAGAGTGCCTCAAGGGATATTGGTCTGACAGAATATCAATTAAGGATAATATAATATGGCAGTTTTTTTGACAGATGAATGGTTTGAGCAAGTAGAAAAAATGGGCAACGAAGCAGGTGAGTTAAACCTACCACCAGCGCTTGCTAACATGATCGTTAACCTAAAAGTATCTGATACTGACAAAGACATCGAAGCCAACTTTGCCGATGGTTTATTACATCGTGGTCTAAATAGTAACGGCACGACGACTTTATTATTAGATCGTAGCATTCTACAGTCTATCATCACTGATTTTGACACCAATCAAATTATGGGTGCTTTCATGAGCGGTAAAATTCGCGTTGAAGGGGATATGTCACAATTGATGGCAGTACAGACTGCTCGTCCAAGCGCTGAGCAAAAAGAGTTGTACAAGCGTATCAAATCAATGACGACTATGGTTTAATCGTTTTTATCGAAGATTTTTAGATCATAAGCAATAGTAAGTTGTAAAAAAGCCCCTAATTCATATTAGAGGCTTTTTATTGTGTAAAAAACTAAGAATAACACATAATACAGTAGGCTGTTATATTCAATAACTAGCTGGCTTTTGAATGCTGTGCTGCACTTGTCTGATTTTCTTTATATATCGCTGCCTGCAACCAGACATTCGCTTGCACATAGTCATGCACTTTAATGCTGGCGGTCTCTGGCGTATTAAGCGCACCAATACGTACCACAAAGGGATCTGCGTCCTGCTCACGCAATGTCACTACATCAAACAAAATGACAGATTTATCGTTAAATATCGTTTCTTGTTTGCCAAGCACTTGACCTTGACACCAAGCTTCGTCTTCTTGCCCTAAAGTATCGCCAAATAAATAAGCACACATGTGTCCTAAGTTGATTTCGACCGGTGCCATTTGTTCTTCGGTTTCAGGTTTCCATTCACTGATTTGCGCTTGCAGATCGTCTGGAATTTTTCCGTCATTAGCCGCGACGATATCGTTAAACGCACGATGATAGCGGATAGATTCTTGGTCTTCTACCATGATGACTTCGTTTTGCTCACTGAGCTTAATCTCGTGCGCCCATGCGCTAAAGTTAACGAAATAAGACGTATCGCGCTGATACAAATGACGATTGGTCGTATAGAGCTGATCAAAAGCATAAATAATGCTGCCATCGGCGGTACGCAAGCGTAGCACTGCATCATGAGAGTTGTCATTGGCGATGACGCGCTCGATTTTACAGTCAAGCCCATAAGGACTATCAACACAAGGATAAGCATTGATGAATCGCTCAGGCTTACCGTCTTTCATTGCGAGTACTTGATTGATATGGCATGGCTTGTCTTCTGATAACAACAAACAGCTGTCTTTTGCACTAACGTTGTTGTTCAGGCCTTTAGGCATTGCCGCCACTTCGATCATTTTTTGTAGCCACTCTGGCACATCATTGCTCATATCATCGGTGAAAATACGCCAATGATCGCTATGACCTGCAGACTGCTCATCGGTCAGTGTGATCTTGGTAGGAGTTTGAATGTTTTTATATTGATAATTTATGGTCATGAAAATACTCAAAATTAAGTCAGCGTGGGGTTTGTGTCTAATACTGTAGTGCGACGGTTACTTACGTACCATTCAGTATTTCAAATAACTGGTTTATGATGTCAGCGACATTACCAGCAAAAAGTGAACAAACCACAATGAGGGTTAATGACAATTGTCTTTAGCATATAATATATAGGTATTGACATATCTAATAGCAAGGCCTCTATAAAAAATAATAACAAAACCCAGTTTTTTGGTAAAAAATACTCTCAGTATCGGCTAATGACTGGCACATATTGGCTAAATTGTGTCAAACTAGCTCCCTTTTGACGGCTGTCCTCGGCTCGTCTGAAACCCTGTTTTTGTGTTCGATTTATATGTGAGTATGGCAAATGTCAGTTTATGATGCATTTGCCACTGCTCGTTTTGTAGCCTATATAAAGTCGCACGTAGATAAGATAAAGAGTTTGAATATGTTTCGTCCTTTAGCGTTATTTATCGGCTTACGATACACCCGAGCAGAGCGCAGTAATGGCTTTATCTCCTTTATATCACTCATCTCAATGATTGGTCTGACGCTTGGGGTTGCCGTATTGATTACGGTGCTATCAGTCATGAATGGTTTTGATCGAGAATTAAAAACCCGTATTTTGGGCATGGTGCCGCAAGCCACCGTGGTCTCAACTGAGATTATTGGTGATTGGGAGCAGCTCGCTGATAAGATTAAAGAAGATCCAGAAGTATCAGCTGTCGCCCCCTTTATCCAATTGCAAGGGATGTTGACATCAAACGGTCAGGTCGCCGGGATTATGGTGACTGGCGTCGAGCCTGAATACGAAAAAAACGTCTCTATCATTAATGATCATATGGTCGAGGGCAGTATTGATACCTTGCAAAGTGGTGACTTTAGCATTGTATTAGGTGAAGAGATGGTTCAGTCTCTGGGCTTGCAGCTAGGGGACAAAGTGACTTTGGTGCTACCAGAAGCATCGCCATCGCCAGCCGGTGTGATACCACGATTTAAGCGCTTTACTTTGACAGGTATTTTTACCATCAGCCCAGAGGTAGACAGTCTGATGGCGTTCATCCCGATGGGTGATGCCGCAAAACTGCTGCGTCTACCAGAGGGCGCGCAAGGCGTGCGTATGAAGCTCAATGATATCTTTACTGCGCCGATTGCCGCAGAAAAAGCCGCTGCTATTTCTCCTCAGCAGTTGTTCCCCAATGATTGGACGCAGACGCACGGCAATCTATTTGGTGCAATTCAGATGGAAAAAGCCATGGTTGGTTTGCTACTATTTTTAATCATCTTAGTTGCCGCTTTCAACATTGTCTCAAGTCTTGTGATGCTCGTCACTGACAAAAAAGCAGATATTGCCATTCTAAAAACCTTTGGTGCGTCTCCTCGTTTGATTACCCAAGTCTTTATGGTACAAGGCGTGGTCATCGGTGTGATCGGTACCGTTGCTGGTACGATATTGGGTGTGATATTCGCACTCACCGTCAGTGATATTTTAGGCTTTATTAATCAAGTCTTTAATTTGAATCTGTTTGATGCTTATTTTGTGAATTATTTGCCGTCAGAGTTGCGTTTACTCGACGTGGTATTCATTACAGGTGCCTCATTTATATTGAGCTTTTTGGCAACGATTTATCCAGCACGCCGAGCGGCTAAAATTCAGCCTGCCCAGACACTACGTTATGAGTAATTCAATCGCATAAATATCGACATAAATAAAATAAAGGAAGCGCTATGTCTGCCATTTTAAAGGCGACCAATATCAATAAAATATATGATGAGGGAGCCGTTAGTACGCAAGTATTGACGGGCCTCGATCTGACAGTTCATGCTGGTGAGCGCATTGCTATTGTCGGGACCAGTGGTTCAGGAAAAAGTACCTTGCTACATTTGCTTGGTGGTCTAGACACGCCCACGAGTGGTGAAGTCTGGTTACATGGTCAGTTATTAAATAGCATGAATGAGACCGAACGCGGCGCGATGCGCAACAAGCATTTGGGTTTTATTTATCAGTTTCACCATTTGCTAGCAGAGTTTACCGCAGTCGAGAATGTTGCGATGCCTTTACTGATGCGTCCAGAAGTATCAACGACTGACGCTCGCAAGCAAGCGATTGAGATTCTCGAAAACGTCGGTCTAGATCATCGGTTGATGCACAGACCGGGTGAGCTGTCAGGTGGTGAGCGTCAGCGTGTGGCGATTGCGCGCGCACTAGTTACCAAGCCTTCGCTTATCTTGGCGGATGAGCCAACTGGTAACTTGGATTATGACAATGCGCAAAGTGTCTTTGGATTGCTATCAGAGCTACAAAGCACTATGCAAACAGCACTTTTGATGGTGACACATGATCGCAACTTGGCGGCTCTTGCTGATCGTCAATTATTGCTACGTAATGGTCATTGGGAACAGTATTAACGTCTATATATGTTGAGATTTTCAGATGAATATAAGTGTCATGAATTGGCACTTATAAGGGTTGTCCTAACGAAATATATTGTTGTATTATCAAGTAAATATCTCATAGCAAAAGATATAAAAGCTTGATTAACTAGCTGCTATATCTATTTTATAGGACTCCGAATAATGAACAAAGATGACAATCCAATCGCCGCTTTTGGCAGTGCTGAAGAAGGCGATGAGCCGTTAAAGCCTTATATCGATCCAACCTTGTTTGACACCATCGATAGACAAGAACAAAAGGATCTTATCACACCCGTGTTTGATGCGATCACTTTGGCTGGGGTTGACTATGATTTAAAGGTTCAAGACAGCGCGACAGGTAAGCGTTATACGCTCTGTAAAAACGACGAGGTTATTGAGATCGTCTCTATGGATAAAGATTTTACGGATAAGCTTATAGATGCCATAGAAAGAACCAAAGAAGAGTGATAGCTCTTGCTTAAGACGCTGACGTTGATACTGTTTAATATTAATACCGTTTAATGATGTTAAACGGTATTAATATTTAGGCGATTTATCATCAGGTTTTTGCTGACGTTTTTGCCAACTCACGACCGTCTTGTAACGCCAAATCGCTTTAAAAGCAAGTCCACAAACGATGCTGGTTATAACCGCTAAAATCGTTAGCCCTATACAAAATGCTGTAAGCGATACAGTGCCCTTATAAGTAATAAAAGGGTTGGCGCCATCTGATAATGCCCATAAGCTAAAATCAGCAATCATTCTGCCGATAAAGCGCAAACTGATCACTGGTGCATCAATGATTTTTGCACCGATATAATACCCAGCATAAAAGATAGGCAAGCTGGTGACTGGATTGGTAATCCACGTTAGACCGAGAGCCATAGGTACATTGGCTCGAAAAATAAGTGAGCCAATCAAAGCCAGCAACATCTGTCCTGGCAGTGGAAAAAATGCGCTAAGCACGCCAATATAGACTGCTTTATTTAAGCTATGGCGGTTGAAGTGCCATAACCGAGGATCTGCCAAATGCGGGGCGAACAGTTTTAGGGTGCGACTTTCTAGGATTTTTTCCGGTGTAGGAAGCAGGTCTTTTAGACGTTTGTGGGGCACAGTATCGCCTTTAATCGTTAACGACAGTCCGCTCAATTGTATTGATGGGCTGGTATAAAGTAATATTATGGATAAAAAATACCGATGAGAATACATAGAGTGGTGATGGTAGAAAGCCATCATTTTAATATGCCTCATCAGTATAGGGTAATATAAATATAAATGCTATTGCCTCACAGATATGATGCTTCAGTCGCTTCTAAAATGTCGATAAAAATGGCTGCTCTGGCGCCTTATTATCATCAATAACTGGCGTTAGCTGCATTATAATATTTTGCTCATCAAGCAAGGAGTGCGGGTGTATTGGTTAGTTGGTAGCCTAGTAATTATTGCTATGATGGGTGTGTTGGCAGTTGCAGATAATGTGGCGATGCCGATCGACATGCCTTTATTGAATGTGGTCAGCGCCACAGGTTTGCTTTGGTTGCTTGTCATATTTGCTATTATTCTGCTTAGTGCTACTCAACTTAATAGCCCTTCAGTAAATACTCAAAGTACCAATAAAACGCGTTCTGTCAGCTCACCTAATGATGTTAAATTGTCACTTTTTAGCAAATACTTCTTATTTGGTCTATTAGCCGTTGGGTTGGTCGTGGGTAGCGCGCTACAAGCGCTAGTTGCACATCAGCAAGCCGAAACGACCAAAATCACTGACTCTATACGTGTACAAGCACTCGTTCGTATCGAAGGGATAAGTGACAGTGTATATGACGCCAGTACAGATAGCGGCTATCGACAAGTAGCAGTGGTCACACATTTAATGCCATTAGTCGCTGAGTTGACTCCTTAAGATTTGGCAAATAGTACAAGTGATTATTCGAAGGAAGAAAATAATAGCCTAAGTAAAAGCTATAATGAAAGCTCTGACAAAAACCTCAATAATAGTATTGAATACCGAGTATTGCTCAATGCCTATCCAAAGAACACATCAAATAATGATTCGTTCTCAAATTTAAATGATTTGCAACCAGGCGATGAGCTATTTATGAGCTTGGCATTGGTACCATTGTCTACCTCCAAGCAAGCAATAAGCAACCCGTCTGGTTTTGATAGTTATCGCTGGTTGCGAGGTCGACACATTGATGGTGTGGCAAATATACTGGCGGTTAGTCCGTTGACTGTCAGCAAAAGCAATAACGATGAAGCTTTACAACAAGCATCGACGTCTGACTCTTATTTCAAGCGATTTCGTACTCGTATTGATATAGGACGTTGGCAATTAAGAGATCATTTCTATAGAGATTGGCCTGCACAAACCACAGCAGAGCAGCAGGCCAGAGCTGTCACATTGAGTTTGCTCACAGGTGACCGTAGCTTGATCAATCGCGACACCAAGGATCTATATCAACTGGCGGGTATCTCGCATTTGCTTGCAATATCAGGGACACATGTACTGTTTTTAGCCATTGTATTGGGCGGCGCCGTTGTGTTGCTATTCAATCGACTGTGCCCAGTGGTTTATCGCTATATGCCGCGCTGGCAAGTGCGTTGGTGGGTAATGATTGGTGCTGCTTTTATCTATGCACTATTTACAGGTTTTGATGTGCCTGCTGCACGTACGGCGTGGATGCTACTGGCTATAGGCTTGGTAAGATTGACATTGCTACCTATCAGTACCATGCGTGTGTTGTTAGCATTAGCTGTCTTGATGGCATGGCAAGATCCGTATGTATTGTGGCAGGCAGGATATTGGCTATCTTTTATCGCAGTAGCGCTACTACTCAAGTATGAAGGCACCTCATATCAGCGCAATACAGCCACTGCGCCGCTACCATACAATGATGATAACGGGCGTGCTTATATAAGCAATGTTTTATTTCGCCGTGCATTGCAAATTGCTCAGCGTATATTCAAGTTACAATTCTGGCTATTTTTGACTTTATTGCCTATCACGCTGCTCTTATTTGGAAAGGCATCGTTATGGGGACTTATTGTCAATTTATTTGCCATTGGGCTGTTTGGGTGGGTGATTGTACCGCTCAATCTGTTAGCAGGGCTTTTTTACCTGTTATCACCCACGATAGCTGACAGCATTTGGTCTTTAGTCAGTGCCATCGTCGGCAATCTACATGAGTTGATTGGTTGGCTGACATCATTACCAGCATTAACAGACGCATGGCTTTATACACCAGTGAATATGGCGATATTGCTCATGGTGTTGTTAAGTATAGTACCTTGGCTTTTGCCAAGAGGGCTGCTCAGTCGCTGGTTGGCACTGCCTCCACTGACGCTGTTAATGATGACGGTGTATGCCAATCAGCAGTCAATGATAACAATGCCGACGTTATATATTTTGCCAACGGGTGATGCATATATCAGTGCAGCCTTGCTACAATTCCCTTTACATAATCAAAGCGTTAGTAACAGTAAGGATGGATCCTCACTTGCGAAAGACAATACCAGCTGGCTGTTTTTGGCTGATCATAGACCAACCGCAACACGGACCATGCCAAGCAATCTCACAGCGGATAAACTATCTGTATCTTTAGAGCAGCAACTGGGCAGTTTGTCAGTCGATAAACTAGAAGGCATCATAGTGCAGAGCAGTAGCACCGTACTGACTGACACGTTGAATGCCAGTGAGCAAAATATGGTCGTTAGCGCCAAAAATTCTGAGTTATTACCGCTGGCAGTTGCGCAGTTAAATCAGCAGCTACCTGTCAGTCAATATTGGCAAGCGGGACGCTCCGAGCGTTGGTCTGCATTCCAGCAAGCATCTAAAATAGCAGCTCAGTCTAAAGGTAAGACGAATATCAGTGCGCAAGGTTGCGAGCAAGGCAAAACATGGCAGGTGGCTAGTGGTGATTTATCCATCCAAGCAATGACAGGCTGGAGCGAGATAGGTGATACTAGCGTGTGGGACTGTACAATTGCGATTGATAGCAGCGTATCTATACAAGTTCTAAGATACAACGCAGCCGATCCGCTAAAGTCATTATCTGTAAACTCTCAAACGAAAATAGCAGATAACCAGTTAGATACGGATCACAAAAAATATTCTCTATCACGGCTTGTTTTAGATACTGACACCCATCCACGCGTTTGGCAGATGTGGTCATTATTATGTTCAGCTGATTCGAATAACGACAGTATGAGGTTTAAAAATATCACATGGCTTGGTCATAGTGCATCACAGATGACAACTGACGTCATAAGTCGTCAAAGCATCAATGATATTATCACCTACGATGACAAACCTTTAGAAGCGTCTTTATCGCTGAATATAATAAACAACGGTGTTGACGCAGAAGCGATGAGTCCTTAAAAATATTGCTTATACTCGCAGTGTTACAATATGGTGATATTTCACAGTTATACTATTGAACCATTATCGAAATACCACCATACTTAGCAGCCTATTAATACCGATGATTGACACGGCGAGGAGATATTTATTTTTAGCCGTATCTACCAATATCATCTTTTTATTGTTTTAGATTGTTTCTGACTTAGGAAGTTATATGCCCAACTGGCCACCAGACCCAAACAAACGTCCTGATAATTCGGCAAATCAGCCAACGCCAATGCAGCAACCAAACGCGCCGAGCGGACAAGAGTGGAAAGTACTGGAAAACACCTTATTAGCTAGTGTGGTTGAGCAGCGCCGTGCTCGTCGCTGGAGTATTTTCTTTAAACTGTTGACCTTTGGTTATATATTATTGATATTTTTGACCATAGGTCGCGGATGTAGTGGTTCGCCAACAGGTATGGATGCCGTTGATACTAGCTCGCCGCATTTGGCAGTGGTTGAGCTGCAAGGTGTGATCAGTAATGATGACGTGGCCAACGCTTACGACGTCAATGAGGCATTGAGAGACGCTTTTGCAAATAGTAACTCTAAAGCGGTGGCGTTAGACATTAACTCACCTGGTGGCTCACCGGTACAGTCTGATGAAATTTGGCAGACTATGATGGATCTGCGTAAAGAATATCCAGATAAAAAGCTTTATGCTGTTATCGGTGATATTGGTGCTTCAGGTGCTTATTATATCGCCTCTGCCGCAGATGAGATCTATGTCAATCCATCGAGCTTGGTTGGTTCTATCGGTGTCATTATGCCAAGTTACAATGTCAAAGGCCTAATGGACAAGGTCGGCGTAGAAGATCGTACTATCACTGCGGGTGAGTACAAAGACATCTTGAGTTTGTCGCGTCCATTGACTGACTACGAAGAAAAACATGTCGAAGGTGTGCTTGCTAATACGCACAAGCATTTCATCAATGCCGTCAAAGAAGGCCGCGGTGATCGCTTGAAAAATCCTGAACAAAACAAACTGTTTTCAGGACTGTTTTGGACCGGTGAGCAATCTATCGAGTTAGGTTTGGCAGACAAAACGGGCAGTATCACAAGCCTCAGTAAACAATTGGATCTTGATACGATCATCAGCTATAGCCCAACCGATCCGTTCCAAATGTTTATGGATCGCTTTGCGGTACAATTGGGTGCAGGCATTGGCTCTAGCATGAGTCTTGATGGGTTTTTGCCCCAAGAAGAAGGTAATGCAAAAATGCGTTAAGCGTTTAATATTTTAGATATACTGTGTATGATTGTTGAGGCTGAGCATATAATTATGCTCAGCCTTAATTGTATATAGTGCTAAAAACTACCTTAATATGAAATACAGTTGAATTATTAAAAATAATATATAAACCATCCCACGAGAGCCTATTATGAGTGATGAAATCAATTTGCAGACCTTTGCTGCGCTACCTGTCTCCAAGATAACAAAAAAGCCTGTACTACATTTTGCCCATGCCAATGGGATGCCAAGTGCTGTGTATGAGCCATTTTTTGCAGGATTGTCCGCATTTTTTACGATTGAATATATTGCCATGTTGGGTGATACGCCCGATTATCCAGTAGATAATCATTGGCGCAGTCTGACGCAGCAGGTGATCGATAGCGTAAAAACCGCCTGCGAAAAGCATAGCGTCACTCAGGTGGTGGGCGTGGGTCATTCACTTGGCGCCATGTGTACCTTGCAAGCAGTGTACCGTGAGCCTAAGCTGTTTGCTCAAGTAGTGCTTATGGATCCGCCTTGGATCTATGGCAAAGTTAGCTTGTTATGGCATTTGGCAAAGACAGTAGATAAATTGCCTCTCACGAGTAAGCGTTTGATGGACAAATTGTCACCAGCGGGTATCTCTAAGCATCGCCGTGATGTGTGGGAGAGTCGAGCAGATGCGTATGAAAAAATGCGGCACAAAGGATTTTTCAAAAACTTTGATGAGCGCAGCTTCCAAGGATATATCGATCATGGCTTGCATGAGCGCGCGGATGGTAAAGTGACACTGGCCATTCCTAAAGCTAATGAAGTAGAAGTGTTCCGTACCAATCCTTCTTGGTATTGGCTGACGCCCAATCGCGGCCCCAAAGTGCCTGTTACCTTGATTATCGGTCAAGACAGTATCTTTTTAAAACGTCGGTTTCCCCAACAGATAAAGTCGCGCTTGGGCATCCCTTATGAGACTCATGAGGGTGGGCATATGTTCCCACTTGAGCACCCAGAGTCTGTATCGCAGCAGGTACTAGAACTGATTAAGCGGCAACTATAGTCAATCCTAAATAAAACAGA